>CAZGXO010000001.1:0-36871 GCA_964529875.1 uncultured Candidatus Planktophila sp.
AACATGGTCCGTGTGCAGAACACCGCACATCCTTTGCCAACATTGCAGCGCTTCTTGCATAGTTATACACATTTGTAATACTCGGAGGCAGGCGCGGAGTTTTTCTCTCCTAACCTGCCGCCATGATTGATTCCAGAATTCAAAGATGGGCGCTCTTTCAAGCTATTGAACCAGGCTCTCTTTTTTGGTGCCGTGAGATTGCCGAATTTGGAATCTCAGCAGTATACGAAGCAATTGTGAATGAACTTTATGACCCAGAGCGATATGCAGCTGTTATTACAAAGGTGAATACTTTCTGCAGTGATAGCGAGCAAGAAAAACTAGAAGAAGCAGGCGGAGTCTTAATTACTCCCGATGATGAGTGCTGGCCAAGTCAGTTAGAACATTTAATCAACCCGCCAATTGCTCTCATTGTGAAAGGTCGCGTTGAATCGCTGACCAAACAATCACTTGCAATTGTGGGAACACGTAATCCAACGCCTTATGGAATCAGGATTGCAGGGGATTTTGCAGCAGGATTTGTAGATCGTGATTGGGCCATTGTCAGCGGTGGTGCATATGGAATTGATACTGCAGCACATCGTGGTGCGCTCGTTGCAGAAGGATGCACTGTTGCAGTAATTGCATCTGGAATTGATTCTCCTTATCCAAGTGGCAATGCCCGACTCTTCGCAGAAATAATGGAAAACGGTGCAATTGTGAGCGAAGTTGCACTTGGTGTTCCAGCGCTGCCACATCGTTTCTTAACCCGTAATCGATTAATTGCCGGACTTGCACAGAGCACTTTGGTGGTGGAGGCAGCCTTTCGGAGCGGATCTCTTCGAACGGCACGGGATGCCGCAGAGTTAATGCGCCCCGTGATGGCAATACCTGGTCCTATTAATTCGCCGTCATCTGAAGGTTGTCATCGATTAATCGGTGAACGTGCGGCTGAACTTGTGACATCGGTAGCTGATGCACTGGAATTAATCTCTGCTTTGTAATTGCGCTTTAGGTTACTTACGGATGTAATGAGAGAATAAGTCCGTGAGTGATTTTAGATCTGGTTTCGTAGCCATAGTAGGCAGGCCAAATACTGGAAAATCAACTCTTATTAACGCTTTAGTTGGTAGCAAAATTGCAATTACATCGCATCATCCCAACACAACGCGCCATGCAATTCGCGGCATAGTCAATCACAGTGATTTTCAGGCAGTCATTGTTGATACTCCTGGGCTACACAAGCCAAAGACTCTTCTTGGCGAGCGATTAAATGCTGTTGTTGCTGAAAGTTTGGAAGATGTAGATATTGTGATGATGTGTCTACCTGCCGATGAAACATCGGGAGCAGGAGATAGTTTCATTGCAGCCCAAATAGCAAAAGCCGGAAAGGCGAAGAAATTTGCACTCGTCACTAAGACAGATACTGTGGCAAAGAAGAAGGTTGCTGAGCGACTTTTGGCAGTGAATGAATTAGCAGTTGGATTTACTTGGGATGAAATCATTCCTTTATCTGCAACCACGCATGATCAAGTTGATCTACTTTCTGAACTCATTGGCAAAAATCTCCCAGCGGGTCCCGCCTTTTATCCAACTGATATCAATAGTGATCAAGAGATTACGCAGTTAATATGCGAATTCATTCGCGAATCTGCCATGCGCGATGCTCGAGAAGAACTTCCTCACTCCATCATGGTCACCATTGATGAAATGAGCGAACGCGAAGAGAAGGGGAGTCGACCCTTTTTTGATATCCATGCCACGATTCACGTTGAGCGGGATTCGCAGACAGGAATTATTTTGGGACATAAAGGGGAGCGCTTAAAAGAGATAGGAACTCGAGCTCGCGTAGATATTGAGCAAGCGCTCAATGCACGGATATTTCTCGGGCTGCATGTAAAAGTTTCTAAGGAATGGCAGCGCGATCCAAAACTTCTGGAAAAATTAGGATTTACTGAGCGCTAATTACTCCGGTTGCGAGTGCAATCAAAAGTGCACTTCCGAGAAGTACGCGATAGACCACAAAGGGCATAAAACTCTTTGTGGTAATGAATTTCATCAACCAGGCAATAACTAAATAACCGACAATAAAAGCTGTTGCAGTCGCTACAAATGTCTCTGCAAGAGTGAAGGGTGATGTCGTCGTATCGCTTAGGGCACTTTTTAATTCATACAGCCCGCTGCCAAAGACTGCAGGAAGTGCGAGCAAGAATGAATAGCGCAAGGCAGCTTCTCGCTGATATCCCAGCAATCGTCCGAGCGCAATAGTTGCACCCGAGCGAGATACACCTGGAATGAGAGCGAGAGACTGGGCAAAACCATATGCAATGCCATCTCGCGCATTAAGGTTGGTTAAATTCTTTACATTTCTTCCAATGCGATCTGCGATTCCGAGAATCAAGCCGAAAACAATCAGCATGATTGCAACAATCCACAGCGATCTAAAGGTATCCCGGATGTAATCCTGGCCGAGATAACCCAGAGCAATGATGGGAAGCGAACCAATAATGATGAGATTTCCAAGTTTTGCTTCGTGTGAGCCATCACGCGAAATCCACGCCTTCAGAATTGCCAGAATATCTCTTCGAAAATAGATAAGAACGGCAAGTTCTGTACCGATTTGAGTGATGGCGGTAAAGGTTGCACCTGGATCACTTGCTTTGGAAAAAAACTCGCCGGCAATTCGAATATGTGCGCTCGATGAGATTGGCAAAAATTCGGTAAGTCCCTGAATTAATCCGAGAAAGAGCGCTTCAATCATCCGCTAATTATCTCAAGAATGTGCAACCGGAGACTTGCGACTCGCAAGATAGGAACCAATTAAGACAAGCGGTAAACCTATGACGATTCCAAAGGTAAGTGGCTCATTGAGGATAATGACACCTAAAACAACAGCACATGCAGTGTTGAGATAAGTGACGAGCGAGCCTCGTGCAACTCCGATGATGTTGGCAAGTGCAAAGAAGGCTACAAAAGCTGCGCCTGTTGAAAGCACTCCAAGTCCTATCACTGCGTTTATTGCGCCACTCGAAATCTGATGCTCTGGCCATTGCAGATAAGTAAAAGGCAGATAAAAAATTGCAGTGATTGCCATGGCAACTGCATTGATGGCAATTCCAGAGACATGGGGAAGCGCAGATTGCACCATCATCACTGCGTAGGAGTAGCCAATGGCCGCAACCAGCACCATGCCAATAGAGAGAGGGTCGGCAGAGCCAGTAATACTTTCAATGCCAACTACTGCGATAAGACCGATAAAACCAAGAATGATTCCAAGCAGTCGAGTGTGGTGCCAAACCGTTTTATCCCCACGTAAAGATGCAAAAACCGTTGCCCAAATCGGTACAGATGCCACAAGTAAACCTGCAAGGCCAGATGAAATTTTCTGTTCTGCAGTACCAATCAGAATCCAAGGTCCGATCATTTCTAGAAGAGCATAGAAAGCGACATATTTAAATCCACGAAGCGCTGGGATTAATTGTTTTTGTGCGATAGCAAATGGGAGAAGTATTGCCGCACCAATTGCTGTGCGCAGGCACACGACAGCAGCGGGCGGGAAACCATTGAGAGGATCAACTGCCACCTTAATAAAAAGATATGGGATACCCCAGAGGAAACCCACCAAAATAAAGAGAAACCAACCGCGACGCGACATTTAGTGAATAACGCTCCGATATAAATCTAGAGTCTGCTGAGCAATCGCATCCCAGCCAAAATGTTGTGCCGCACGGATGCGTCCTGCTTTGCCATAACGCTCGAGAAGTTCAGGGTTTGCCATGAGCTCAGTAATCTTGTTGCTGAGCTCTGATTCAAATTGCTTGCTATCTTCTGAGTAATCAACCAGTACACCGGTTTCGCCATCTGCGACAACTTCTGGAATACCGCCCACCTTTGAGGCGAGTACCGCAGTCTCGCACCCCATCGCTTCTAAGTTAACGATCCCAAGTGGCTCATAGATGGAAGGACATAAGAAGAGATCTGCCTGGGTCAGCACTGCCGTCAATTTATCGTGAGGCAACATATCTTTTATCCACCAGATATTTTTGCGATCCTTCTGTAATTGCGCTATCAATTCGGCAACTTCGTTACCAACATTAGCTTCATCAGGGCTACCAGCTGCTAAAACCAAACCGTAGTCAGCCGGTACTTTCTGCCATGCGCGAAGTAAATGTGCCAGACCTTTTTGCCTAGTAATACGGCCGACAAAGAGCGCATATCTACCCGTGATTCCAAATTCTGCAAGTACGTGTGGTGCAGGATTTGGAGCAAATTGCGAAGTGTCAACGCCATTTCTAATGGTAAAAACTTTGGCAGGATCTACATCTGGGTATGCGCGAATTACATCGTGGCGCATGCCATCGCTCACCGCAATGATTGCAGCGGCAGATTCATAAGCAGTGCGTTCTGCCCACGATGAAATTCGATAGCCGCCGCCTAATTGCTCTGCCTTCCATGGACGAAGTGGCTCGAGTGAATGGGCGCTTACGACATGGGGAGTTCCATATAAAAGTGATGCGCTATGACCGGCCATATTTGCATACCAGGTATGGGTATGCACGACATCTAAACCTTGCAAGTGATCGGCTATTGCAAGATCGGTAGCGAGAGCTTGCAGCGCTGGATTGGAGTTCTTGAATTCAGCAGGGGTGTCATAGCCGAAAGAGCCATCATTTCGCGCACCACCGAAACAATGAACAGATACATCAACATTGGAAAGTGAGCGTAAAGCTTTTGTCAGTTGCACAACGTGCACACCAGCACCACCATAAACAGCAGGTGGCCACTCTTTTGTCACAATTCCAACCTTAAGAGCGCTCATCCGCCAAGCGTATCTGTTGCTATAGATAGATTGAAATTTCCCCGATAACCTTTACCTATGGCGCGCTTTGAATCTCCACTAGGAATAGTTCTTGCGGGCGGTGAAGGAAAACGGTTGATGCCACTTACGGCAGATCGTGCAAAACCTGCAGTTCCATTCGGTGGCTCTTATCGCCTGATTGATTTTGTTCTCTCTAATTTGGTCAACGCTAGAATGCTCAAGATTGCAGTTCTTACACAATATAAATCCCACTCTCTAGATCGACACATCACCACTACCTGGAGAATGTCGACCCTTACCTCTAACTACATAACGCCAGTTCCTGCGCAACAGAGACTTGGTCCTCGTTGGTATACCGGTTCTGCAGATGCAATTTTGCAAAACTTCAATTTAATTCATGACGAAAATCCAAACCACGTACTTGTCTTCGGTGCTGATCACGTGTATCGAATGGATCCAAGTCAGATGTTTGAGCAACATCGCGAAACCGGAGCTGGCGTGACCGTTGCTGCAATTCGTATGCCACGTTCGGAAGCTCATGATTTTGGGGTCATCGAACTTGCCGACGATGGAATTACAATAAAAGCTTTCCACGAAAAACCGGCGAACCCTCCAGCAATGCCTGGCCATCCAGATCTCTGCTTGGTTTCCATGGGAAATTACATTTTCAAACGTGATGTCATGGAAGAAGCGCTGATTTTAGATTCAGAAGATATTGAGTCACGTCACGATATCGGCGGAAACATTATCCCGATGTTAACGAAGGCTGGAGTTGCCAAAGTTTATGACTTTGCCAATAACGTAGTTCCCGGAGAGACAGAGCGCGATAAAGGTTATTGGCGCGATGTAGGTTCAATTGATGCGTATTACGACGCTCATATGGATTTGGTATCTATCCATCCCATCTTTAATCTCTATAACCGCGAATGGCCGCTACTCACGAATCCACCATCATTGCCGCCTGCAAAATTTAGCGCCAATGGAATTGCCCAAGATTCCATCGTAGGAGCAGGTTCCATCATTGCTGGCGGCCACGTAAATCACACTGTTACTTCTTTTGATGTTCACGTCGGTACCGGCGCTTTTGTCGACGGTGCAGTGCTTATGCCAGGTGTCAAAATCGGAGATCGCGCAGTAGTGCGCAAAGCTATTATCGATAAGAACGTAGTTGTTGAGGCAGGAGCTCAAATTGGTGTTGATTTAGAGCGCGATAGACAACGGTTCACAGTGACAGAAAGTGGAATCGTAGTTGTGGGCAAGGGCGCGATAGTTACTTCGTAATCTTTGAAATCTCTGCCGCTGCCCAATCTATGGCAAGCGTTGCAGAAGGTGTAACCGCTAAGTTAGTAAAGAATCCATGGATCATTCCTTCATAATTTCGATAAACCACGTGGATTGAATCTCTGTGCAGTGCAGCGACATATTTTTCGCCATCTGTCAGAAGCGGGTCGTACTCCGCAGTGATGACGACCGCTGGAGCCACACCTTTCAGTGATTGAGAACGTAAAGGTAGCGCGTATGGATCGTGATCATGGGCGTTTCCTTGTAAATATTGATCCCAAAACCATTGCATTGCTTGCGTTGATAATCCAAACCCACTGGCTTTTTCACGATATGAGTTAGTTGAGAAATCGCGATCCAGGCATGGATAAATTAAGAGTTGAAAAGATAGAGCTATTTTCATATCGCGCGCTTTGAGCGCAACTGCAGCAGCTAAATTTCCGCCTGCGCTATCGCCAGCCACTCCAACATTATGTGGCAACGACATTTTCTCTGAATTCTGCAAGACCCATTCCAGAGTTGCATAACAATCATCAAAAGGAGTCGGATAAGGGTGCTCTGGAGCCTTCTGGTAATTAACGCTCACAATGGTGGATTTACTTTGATTGGCAAGTCGAGAAAGTGACGCATCGTATATATCGAGAAAATTGAGAACCCAACCACCGCCATGAAAATAGATCACGGTGCGTTCACTATTGTGCACTGGACGGTAGATACGGATTGGCAAATCACTTGTAGGACCAGGAATAAAAAGATTTTCTATTGATGACAGAGGCTCTATAGGCCCGGCAATTGCGACTCGACCCTGAGTATTTTTACGAAGCACGGATACAGGCGCTTCCCAGACCTGAGGTAGGCCGGCAGCGGCACTTGCTTCAAGAAATTTTTTGATTTCAGGAGCGAGAGTCATGAGATTAAGTTAATCAAATTTCACCACGTGAGAGAAGTTCCAAAACTTCCTGCGCCCGTTCCTGCAAAGGTGGCAGATCACTTAAGCGATTAATTCCTGCCAATTGCTGCGCCATCCGATGATTTTTTGCAAAACGTTCGCGATTTCGTGCCAGAAAATCCCAATACAAAGTGGTGAATGGACAGGCATCATCTCCAACACGTTTTTTGGGGTCATAGGGACAGGTGCCGCAGTAATTACTCATTTTAGAGATATAGGAACCACCTGCGGCATATGGCTTTGTGGCAAGTTTGCCGCCATCTGCATGCAAACTCATGCCGATTACATTAGGCACCATCACCCAATCCGCTGCATCAATAAATGCACGGCGCATCCAATCGAGAAATTCTTGAGGAGAAGTGCCGGTGATTAAAGCAAGATTGCTTAGCACCATTAATCGTGGAATGTGATGCACCCAAGCGCGCGCTTCAATATCTCGAACGTTGCTTGCGATGCAATTCATTTTTGTCTTACCTGAATCCTCAAAGAGCGGAAGTAGTGGCCTTGTCGCTTCTAACGAGTTTTCATTTCGGTAGAGATCTCCAAAGAACCAATAAAGTCCGTTGATGTATTCGCGCCATCCAATAATTTGCCTAATAAATCCTTCAGCGCCAGCAAGTGGAATTCCGCCCTTCTTGTAGGCCGAGAGAGCTCGTGAAATAACTTCGCTGGGATGTATGAGACCGATATTCAGGTATGGACTTAAGAGCGAATGGTTTACTGCCCAACTATCAGTGGTCATCGCATCTTCGTAAGCGCCAAATTCATGAAATGCCTTCTTGAGGAAGTGGTCAAGTTGTTTCAGCGCAGCAGCGCGAGTTGTACCCCACGTAGCGTCTGGCTCATTACCAAATACTGGGAGGTTGCGGTTCTTAATATCTTTCAAAACTTTCTTATCAATCTCATCTCGCTCATGGGCACAATATGCCGGCCACTTGTGCGCACCTTTAGGCGGAGGTAATCGATTTTCAGCATCGTAATTCCACTTACCCCCGACAGGATCTGCACCCTCCATTAAAATGTTAAGGCGCACTCGCTGTGCGCGATAGAAATTCTCCATCACTAGATTCTTTTGCGCGGCTGCCCATTGTTGAAAAAGCGGTCTACTCGTTAAAAAGAAATCATTGGGCACCAATGTGATTTTCAAAGACTTAAATTGCTCGTACTGCTTATGAGATGAAGGCTCGGTTGCAATAATTTCAATACCAGGATTTTTTGACCGGTATTCAGCGATGCCTGCAGCAGTATTTTCGCTCTGCAAAAATGTGATGTGAAAACCCTCTTCTTTAAGGTCTGCCAAGAAATGATCGCGCGCTGACATAAGAAAGAAAAGTCTTTGTAGATGCCACTTTCTCGTAGTCAACATTCGCTGACTTTCTATAAAGAGAATGGAGTGTGATTGAGGTGTCGCACCCTTTAACGCACCATAATCTCGATGCAGATGATCATTCAGGAGCAAAATGGTGGATTGTGGCTTCACCATGTTTGAGTTCGGTCTCGCAACATTCTGTATTGCGCAACTACTTCAGGGGTTGCGGAGGCGCGTGCTGAAGAAACTTTTCCGAGATCCCACTGTGGTGGTTCTGCACTTTGCAAGAGCGCCCAAGCAGCTTGGCGCGCAGCGCCATCTGCAACATACTCACCTGGCTGTGGCACAAGTACTTCACGGCCAAAGAGTGAAGACGCAATTGATGCAATCGCTGGATTTTTTGCAGCTCCACCAATTAATAGGACTCGCTGCACACTCACTCCAAGTGCAACCAAAGCGTCAACTGCATCAACGAGTCCGCAGAGCATCCCTTCAATCATGGCGCGGGCGATATCTGCTGGATTTGAATTCTTTAAATTCATGCCTGCAAAAACTCCAGTGGCAGCGGGGCGATTGGGAGTGCGTTCTCCTTCAAAATAGGGGAGCAGAGTTAATCCATGAGCGCCAGGTTGCGCACTGAGTGCAAGTGCGCCGATTTCATCATGAGATTTTCCTAAAATTTGTGTTGCCGCATCCAAAATTCGAGCAGCGTTGAGAGTGCAGACCAAGGGCAAAAATTTGCCAGTTGCATCAGCGAAACCGGCAACCGCACCTGTTGCATCGTGAGTTGAGGTGTGAGAAACGGCAAAGGCTGTTCCGCTAGTTCCTAAAGAAACGACGACATCGCCCGGTTCTGCTTGAACGCCGAGAGCGGCAGCTGCATTGTCTCCAGCTCCGGCAGCGATAGGAATTCCTGTTTTGGTGACTCCGCCAAATTTCTGTGGAGAAGTGATTGTTGGTAGCTGAATGTGACGATCGGTGTGGAGCGCTTTCGCCACAATGTCATTGCGATACATGGATGTGGTGGCATCAAAATAGCCAGTGCCAGAAGCATCCGAACGATCAGTAAATAGCTGAGATAAATCACTAGTTCCTTGCAACTTCCAAGAAAGATAATCATGTGGGAGCGCAACCGCAGCAACTTTATCTGCATTATCTTTTTCGTGATCTGCTAACCACCGTAATTTTGTAGCGGTGAATGAAGCGACTAAAACTGAACCAACTTGTTTCGCCACCTCGGCATCGCCACCTAATTCTTGGTTAAGTGCTAGTGCACTTTCTGCAGATCGCGTGTCATTCCAGAGCAGGGCTTTGCGAATTACTTCGCCATTTTTATCAAGTGCAACCATGCCGTGCTGTTGGCCACCAATAGAGATTGCGGAGACATCGGCTAATCCACCTGCATCAGCGCAAGCAGCGTCGAGCGCACTTATCCAATGCGATGGATCAACTTCTGTGCCATCTGGATGTGGTGCTCGCCCTTGGCGAATTAACTCGCCAGTATCAGCGCGACGGATTACAACTTTGACAGATTGAGTTGATGAATCCACGCCTGCGACTAGCGGGTTGTCAGATGTGGCCATGTGCAAAGGCTAGACTGTGCCCGTCAATGGTGACCACACAAGGGCTTTTTCGCCTTAATTCACTTTCTTTTGGAGCGTTGTAATGCGTATTGGAATTCTTACTGGGGGCGGAGACTGCCCTGGACTTAATGGAGTTATTCGTGGCGTTGTCACAAAAGGAATTAAAGAATATGGCTACGAGTTTGTCGGTTTTCGCGATGGGTGGAAAGGTCCTCTAGAAGCGCTCACCATGCCGCTTGATCTGGCAACGGTAAAACCAATCTTGGCAAAGGGTGGAACCATTCTTGGTTCATCACGCACCAATCCATTTAAGATCGAAAATGGAGTTGAGCGGATTAAGCAAAATCTTGCAGATCAAGGTATTGATGTGCTTGTTGCAATTGGTGGCGAAGATACTTTGGGAGTAGCGACCAAGCTCGATGCGCTAGGTGTGAAAGTTGTTGGAGTTCCCAAAACTATTGATAATGATTTGAACAACACTGATTTCACCTTTGGTTTTGATACTGCAGTCAATATTGCAATGGAGGCAATTGATCGATTGCACACCACAGCCGAATCTCATCACCGCCCACTCATAGTAGAAGTGATGGGTCGCCATGCAGGGTGGATTGCGCTGCACTCAGGACTCGCAGGGGATGCGGCATGCATCTTGATTCCTGAAGTTAAGTTCTCCGTGGAAAAAGTATGTGACTATGTAAAGTCGCGATTTAAGACTGGCACTGCCCCCATCATTGTGATTGCTGAAGGCGCAATCCCACAAGATGGAGATATGGTCACAAAAGATCAGCCACTTGATGCATTTGGCCACGTGCAGTTATCAGGAATTGGCGATTGGCTTGCTAAAGAGATTGAGTCTAAGACTGGTTATCAAACACGGTGCACCGTACTTGGCCATATCCAGCGCGGTGGTGCTCCATCAGCTTTCGATCGAGTATTAAGTTCTCGATTTGGACTCGAAGCAATTACTGCAGTCCATGAAGGTGATTTCGGAAAGATGATGGCTCTTCACGGAACCGCAATTGCGCGCGTGCCGCTTGCTTCAGCGACAGATGTCCTCAAGACCGTGCCGGTAAACCGATATGAGGAGATCACTTCGTTCTTTGGTTAATCTCCTCGCGAGATTGCCGCTGAACTCTCTACGCTTATGTCCATGAATTCTCCTTCCTCACAATTGGATTCACTCTTTGACGCCGGGTTGGTTGCTGCGCAACAGCCGCAGTGGCCTGGCGGTAAGGATGGCGCGCCACTTAAAGATGCAGTTGCGCAACTGCGTTCACTTCCGCCACTTGTCTTTGCTGGCGAATGTGATGATCTAAAAGCGCGTATCGCAGAAGCTGCGGCAGGAAGAGCATTCTGGTTACAAGGTGGCGATTGCGCTGAAACATTTGCAGCTGCCACCGCCGATTCGATTCGCAATCGTATAAAAACTATTTTGCAGATGGCAGCAGTTCTTCAGTATTACTCCAGCCTTCCGGTTATCAAAGTCGGTCGCATGGCGGGGCAATTTGCTAAGCCACGATCGAATGACACTGAAACTCGCGGAGATATCACGCTTCCTGCTTATCGCGGAGATGCGGTTAACGATATTGAATTTACTGAAAGCGCTCGAACCCCTGACCCCAACCGTTTGGTGCGGGTATATAACACTTCTGCTGCAACGCTCAATTTAGTTCGTGCATTTACTCAAGGTGGATTTGCAGATTTAAGACGGGTTCACGAGTGGAATAAAGGATTTATTCGCGATTCACAATTTGGTGAAAAATATGAGCAAATGGCTAATGAAATTGGTCGCGCACTTGCATTTATGGAATCAGCCGGTGTTGATCCAGAGCAATTTAAAGCGGTGGATTTCTTTGCCAGCCATGAAGCGCTCATTATCGAATACGAGAAGGCGCTGACTCGTATCGATTCCCGCACACAACTTCCATATGATGTTTCTGGACATTTCATCTGGATCGGAGAGCGCACTCGCCAACTTGATGGCGCACATGTTGATTTTGCTGCCAAAGTGCGCAATCCCATTGGCGTGAAGCTTGGACCAAAATCGACAGTGAATGAAGCGTTAGCGTTGATTGATAAGTTAAATCCAGATCGCGAACCAGGAAGGCTAACCTTTATCACGCGAATGGGTGCCAAGAATATTCGTGAAGTTCTGCCGGCTCTGGTTGATGGAGTGACAAAGAGTGGCGCAGAAGTTCTCTGGGTCTCGGACCCGATGCACGGAAATACCTTTGAAACCAAGAATGGCTATAAGACGCGCCACTTTGAAGATGTACTTGATGAAGTACGTGGCTTCTTTGAAGTTCATAAGAAATTGGGAACCCATCCAGGCGGAATCCACATTGAACTTACCGGCGATGATGTGACCGAATGTCTTGGTGGCGGAAATCAAGTTTCTGAGAAGGATTTAGAGTCTCGCTACGAAACAGCGTGTGATCCACGTTTGAATCATTCGCAATCTCTAGAGCTCTCCTTCTTGGTTGCTGAAATGTTGCGCGACCGCTAATTGTGCAGTTGTGACACTTCTGCAGACAGAGATTGCCACTCCCGTAGGTAAACTCAACATTATTGCGGATCAGCATGTAGTACTTGCGGCAAATCTCTCCTCAATCAAATCGCTTCGTGAGAGTTTGAGCGATGAAGATTTTCGGCGCAAAATCAAGAGCGTCTCAAAAATTCCCGTCATCAGCCAACTTATCAGTGATTACTTTGATGGGGATGTTAATGCGCTCAATGCAATTGCTGTGCGCCAACCTGGTGGAGCCTTTTCACAGTCTGCTTGGAAAGCGATGAAGAAGATTAAACCGGGGAATGTAATTTCTTATGCAGATTTAGCAAGGCGAGCGGGAAGTCCCGCCGCAGTTCGCGCTGCAGGAAGCGCCTGTGCAAAAAATGCCATCGTGCTGATAGTTCCTTGCCACCGCATTGTGAAGACTGGTGGATTGCTCGGTAATTACGCGTATGGGCTATCGAAAAAAGAGTGGCTACTTCGCCATGAAGGCGCTTTGTAATACCGCAATTGCCTCATCACACTGGGCATCATCAAAATCAAGATGTGTAACTAACCTTGCGTAATACTTACCTAGCGCGCTGATCAGCAGCCCAGAGTTTTTACATCTCTCGCTCAAATCAACTGCTGTAATTCCGGTTGTTTCTAGATTTAAACCGACGATGTTGGTCGCTACCTTCTTTGGATCAATAAGTGTGGAATTAATTGCTGCTAAAGCTTGGGCTAATTTCTGTGCACGGGCATGATCCTGCGCCAAACGGTTGATGTTGTGATCGAGCGCGAAGTGGCCCGCTGCAGCCACAATTCCCACTTGTCGCATACCTGCACCGTATCTTTTACGCCAAATTCGAGCTGTTGCAATGCGCTCTTTTCCAGAAATCATGAGCGAACCAATGGGAGCGCCAAGCCCTTTAGAGAGACAGACGCTTATGGTGTCGAAATGTTTTCCATACTCTTGCAAAGTTACACCGGAGGCAACATGGGCATTCCAAATTCTTGCACCATCTAGGTGCATAGAAATTCCACGTGCATGAGCTGATGTTGCTAACTTCTCAATTTCGGTGATTGGCGCAACTGTTCCCCCGCCAAAGTTATGAGTATTCTCAACAGCAATCGCTGCAGTAGAAACTAGATATGGCCCTGCATTTTCGTGGGCAATTTCTAGCGGATCTGCAGCTCGCAACATGCCATCTGGGGCATGCCACGTGCGAGTTGTGATTCCACTGAATGTTGCGCCAGCACCTAATTCGGCGCGGACAATATGTGAACGCGTTTCAGTCAGTAATTCTTCACCTGGTTTTACTAGCATCCGAATAGAAAGTTGATTGGCAAGGGAACCAGTAGGGCAGAAGAGCGCAGCTTCATGGCCAAAGAGCGCCGCCACTCTCTCTTCGAGTGAGTTAACCGTTGGATCATCGCCGTAGACATCATCTCCGACAGGAGCATCTGCCATGGCAGCACGCATTGCAGGTGATGGCTTAGTGACAGTATCCGAACGAAGATCAATCATGTAACAGGCTCCTTCAGCACAATCATAAAGATAGCGGTCAAGACCAAGATGCCGCCAATGAGAGCTTTCAGAGTCAAGGTTTCAGAACCAAAGATCACAGCGAAGATTGCGGCAAAGACAACTTCCATCGTCAAAATCACCGCAACTTTGGTCGCTGACATGTGAGCTTGCGCCCATGTTTGCACGATAAAAGCGATAGCAGTGCATAGGACTGCTGTGTAAAAGACGACTAACCACCCACTTGTGTTGACTGGCGCTTTATACCCTTGCGCAAAGGAAATTACTCCAGTCATGAGAGCGCATGTCGTTAATTGAATAACGGTGAGGGCGTAGATATCTAAACCATTACTCCATTTACTCAATGCAATTATGTGTGCGGCAAATGAAATGGCGCAGAGAAAGACGAGAAATTCACCGTAGCCGATGCTCCAGCCTTTTAAGGAGAGGAGTGCTAAACCAAGGGTTGCCGTGGCGACACAGAGCCAGGTAAATCTATTGATTTTCACCTTTAATACCAGTGCCGCCAATACAGGAGTGGCCACAACATAGAGCCCGGTAATAAATCCAGTAATCGCGGCCCCCGCACGAGCTAGCCCTAAGGTCTGCAAAATATATCCAGCGCCAAGAAATAAACCTGCAATGGAACCCTTTTTGAGAAGTTCAGGAGTGAACCGTGAAATCACAGATGGTTTTATTAAGAGCAGGGCTATTACTGCAAAAAAGAATCGCGTAAAGAGGAAGCTATTAACATTCTGTTTTGCAATGGGATCTTTCATGACCACAAAGGCCATTCCCCAAGCAGCAGAAACCGCAAGTAGTGCCACTGGAGCAAACTTTAATTTCGCCGAATGCTCAGTAATCATCCGCGAAGCTTTTTGAGAAGTGCAACTTCTTTGCCATGTTCAGGCTCTGCACCAGGTGTCTCAAGAATCAATGGTGCATTGGCTACTGCCGGATGAGCTAACAATTCTGCAAAGGGATCTACTCCAATAAAGCCATCTCCTATATTTTGATGGCGATCTTTTAGCGCTCCGCAAACATCCATGGAATCGTTGGCATGTATCAGTTGTATCCGCTCTACTCCAGCAATTTCCACAAGCAAATCGAGCGTCTCTTTCATGCCGCCTTTTTTGGCGATGTCATGACCTGCAGCAAAGACATGGCAAGTATCGAGACAGATACCCACTTTCGGGTGATTCTCCAGAGCTTGCAAATAGTTTGCTAAATCATCAAGCTTTTTGACGAGAGATTGTCCTTGACCTGCAGTGGGCTCGAGTAATAAAAACGGTGCTTCATCATCAAGGGATTCCAAGATGGGCATGACGCCTTTTTTAATCTGCTTCCATGCATTGGCAACATTCTCTTCTTTTACTGCAGAACCTGTGTGAACGACAACTCCCAATGCGCCAATTTCTTGACCGCGCTTGAGTGAATATGCTGTTGAAGCGAGCGAATTCTTATATGTATCTTCAGTCGGAGAACCTAAATTAATCAGAAATGGTGCATGCACGTAGGTTTCAAGATCTAGAGCCTCTGCCTTTTCGCGAAAGAGCGCATCAGCGTCATGATTTGTCTCGGGCATCGCCCATCCACGTGGATTTGAAGTAAAGACTTGAATTGCCTCTGCTGCGATTGTTTCTGCATAATCAATTGAACGTTTTGCCATGCCTCCAGAAGTCGGTACATGGGCGCCAATACGTGGCTTCTTCAGATTCTTCGCCGATGGCATTCGCTTAGCCTACTGTGATTGTTACTGTGCTACCACGCTTTACCTTAGTACCAACTTTTGGAGAAATATTTGTCACCTTTTTCACCGCTTTTGTTCCAATCTTCTTCACTACTACCTTGAGGCTCAAATCTTTTAGAGCACGTATCGCCTTTGCTTCCTCTATAGAGTAGATATTGGGTATGTAGGCAAATTGAGTACCTTTGGAAATTACCAATGTAATTTTTCCACCTTTATCTGCAGTGCCGCCACCTGCAGGTTGTTGCGACACTACTTCTCCTGCCAATTGTGTTTCACTGTATGCATAGGTGGGTTTGACATTAAATCCCGCATCTTGCAATTCATTTAAAGCTTGATCGGCGCTCTTTCCAACATACGAAGCAAGTGCAACCTGCTCAATACCTTTCGAGATGCGGATAACAACCAAAGCATTTCGCTTAACCTTCTCACCGGATGGTGGATCTGAATCAATGACGTATCCCGTAGGAATCTTCGAGTTAAATTCTTCTGAATCTGGTTGAAGTGAAACGGGAATTTTGCCTAACTCTGTACGTGCGGCACTTGCAGTCAACCCCTTTACTTGAGGAAGTACAAAGCGTTCTGGCCCTTTAGAGATAATCAATTTGACGGTGCCACCTTGGTCGACTCGTCCGCCAGCTTCGGGGATTGATTGAATGACCCGACCTGCAGAGATCTCTTCGCTAAATCTCTTTTCCGCGACGAGCGAAGTTAAGCCAAGGGGTTTCAGCGCTGCATTTACCTCATTTTGAGTGGCGCCAACAGTAGAAGGTACGGCTACTCGCGATCCAGGTCCGATTAAGACATACCAACCGACGATGCCAACGACAACTGCTAGGACAAATGCAATCTTGCGATTGCGCCTCACACGTTTGCTTGCCCTTCTCTTCTTAGCAACTTCAGCCGTGCTCTCTTTGTTAACTTGATTGTTAACTTGATTGGTAACTGGAATAGGAAGCGATTCTGATATTTCACGTATTTTTTTGCGTAGCGATTTAGGCTGCTTCTTTGGTCGCATGGGTTCAATCGGAATATCAAGCTCTAGGCTCAATTGCTTCTCATTGGGATTAAGTGAGTGACTAATCTTTGAAAGAGCCTCATAGAAGGCGCCTGCATCTCTCGGCCGCTCATCAGGATTTGGATTTGTTGCAGCAAATATCAACTCATCGAGTTCTTTTGGAACGTTGGAAATCAAAGTACTCATTTTTGGTACACGCTCATTGACGTGTTTATATGCAATTTGAATAGGTTCGACGCCTTCATACGGTTTATTTCCGGTAAAGATCTCAAATGCTGTGATGCCAATTGAATAAACATCGCTGCGCGAATCAGCCACACCGCGTTGAACTTGCTCGGGGGAGAGGTAAGACACCGAACCTAAAATCACGCTTGCCTCTGCTGTCATCGCTCCACCCAGAGTAGGTCCTTTGGCCAGACCAAAATCTGCAATTTTGATACGCCCCTCTTTAGATATCAAAATATTCTCAGGTTTAATATCGCGATGTACGATCCCAGATTTATGTGCAGCTGATAGAGCGCTCAGCACTGGTAATAAAAATTTAATTCCATCAGCAAAATTTAATTTTCCTTGTTCATTAAGAAATTCGCGGAGCGTATGACCTTCGATAAGTTCCATCACTAAGAAAATTGCTGGTACGCCACTTTGATTCCACCCTTGATCCTGAACAGCCACAATATTGGGATGGGAGAGCGCCGCAGCCGCTTTAGCTTCGCGGATAAATCTCTCTACAAATTGTTCATCTTGAGCAAGATGGGAATGCATGATCTTGACCGCAACTTTGCGATCTAAGCGAGTATCGAGAGCCTCATAAATCGTTGCCATTCCACCAGATGCCATGAGCCGGATGAGTTGATATCGGCTATCAATCAGCTCTCCAGTTAAGTCAGACATATCCCTAATTCTAGGTAGTCAGTATGAAATCTGCCCGATTCTTAGTATCTTCATTGTCAAAGTGTTGCTGTTGTGTCTTAAGCCATTTTTGCATCTGAACTTTAATGTGGTCACCATCTCGATTAAGTACGCGCCGCAAACCCTCTTCCGGTTCCAGGTCAATCCAAATAAGCGCCGAGAGAAATTCTTCAACGCCTCGCTGCCCGCTACCAACGCCTTCGAGAATTAAGAGATTGCGGGAAGGAAGTTCGTCGCTTTCGGAAAAAGCGCCTTGCACCCAGTCGTAGCGCTGATAGCGAATGGGCCTTTCCGATTTATGTAAGTCAACTATTGTGAAGATCTTCTGTAAAAGTGCGGAGGAAAGTGCATTATCCCAACCGTCATATAGGTCATCCATATGAATAATCGTGGAACTTTTTCTTGCGCCAAATCCGCGAGCGATGTTTTCCGCAAGCGTTGTCTTACCAGCACCAGCTGGACCATCGATAGCGATGACCGGCTGGTGAGAGTTTTTAGAGAGATCTAAGAGCGCGTCGATGAGATTCATACCAACGACTCCATCCAAGTGCGGCCATTATTGTGAAAACGATGTAGAGCAAAGTTGTAAAGAGAAGGCCTTGTGATGCATATAGGGCTACGTAACCTGCATCAACGATAAGCCAGAGCGGCCAATTTTCATATTTTTCATACACCATCAATATTTGCGCAGCAAAACTTCCAAAGAAGAGAATCGCATCAACATATGTGGATGCCGCTCCAATCGCCTGCAAAACTGGCCCTAAAGCGAGCGTTGCAATGAGTATTGCAACAATTGTGTAGACACGGACTCTTCTTTTACATGGACCAGGCTTGGCACCACTTGGTTCCCATCCAAACCAACCGACAACAGCAGCTGCGATAAAGACAAGTTGCAAGGCAGCGCTGGCATATAACTTAAATTGCAGAAAGAAGGCGCCATACAGGGCGCTACTGAGAGCCCACCAAGGCCAAGTGATTCGCTTTCCTGTAATTCCTAAACCGACCCCAATGAAAGAAGTGAGTGATGCAATAAATTCCAAGTATGAAACTTGATATCCCCAGGCGATAAAAAAAGTTTGTGACACTGATACCTCATTTCTAGATCCGCATTACCGGACCAGTCAGACGGTCGACCTCACGTATGAAGTCCTCTCAGCCACCTTGGCTCCCGTGTGGAAATACTTTAGCGAATACGCGCAGCTATTGCTTGCAAGTAAGCAGCACCTGCCACTCGAGCACGGCGAGCAGTAGATGTAGCAGCACGCTTGTTAAAAATATCAAAGTTGATAGCTTCAACCTCATCAACAATTCCGCAATACAGCTCACTAGCAGCACGGATGCAGGGCCGGGATTCCTTATCTAGATATTTAATTCCATCATTGGCTTCTGCTTGCAAGTCCCTCACGCGCGATATCTGAAACTTAAGAGCTGCAACAATTTCTGGAGTCAGGGTCTTTCTCTCCAACATGGCGCGTGTGACACCGTACTCGGCCAACTCTGTGAGCGGCAGATAGACGCGCCCGCGATCTAAATCCTCAGAAACATCACGAATAAAGTTTGCCAGCTGAAAAGCGATACCCAATTTCTGGGCAGCATCAAATGCTCGCTCATCGGAGTACCCCAAGATAGGCACCATCTCAAGTCCTATTACAGCGGCTGATCCATAAACGTATTCATGTAAGTCTTGGTATGTGTTGTACTCGGTGACCGTTAAATCCATCTCCATAGAGTGAAGAAAATCTACAAAGTGTTGATGTGGAATCTGAAATTTTTGAACAGTATCAACTAATGCGCGACCTATGTGATCTGAACTTCTGCCCGCTTGTAAATCTGTTAAAAGGCCCTTGCTCCAAGTGCGCAGTGCATCTGCCTTCTCTTGCGGAGATAAAGTAGAAGCCAAGTCATCAACAATTTCATCGGCATATCTGGCAAATCCGTATAACGCGTGTACATAGGGTCGTTTGCGTGCAGGTAATAAGAGCGTGGCTAAGTAATATGTTTTGCCGTGAAGTGAATTAAGCCGCTTACATTCGGCATACGATGCTTGGAGTGCGGCATCCATTTACTTAACAGGACCCACGATTCGCTCTGCGGCAAGGCGACCAGAGATCAGAACCATAGGTACGCCGACTCCGGGTTGTGTGCCACTTCCTGCAAAGACAACGTTTTCAAAACCTGCCGCTAAATTGCGCGGTCTAAATGGACCTGTTTGAAAGAAGGTATGCGCACTGGCAAATGGAGCGCCACGTTCCATTCCCTGAGCTTGCCAATCAAGTGGTGTTGTCATGACTTCTACTTCAATAGAGTCAGCAAAACCTTTATAGCCGCGAGCTTCTAAAGTCTGAATCATATGATCGCGATAAGGTTTTGCTTTTTCTCTCCAATCAATATCGGCATCGAGATTCGGAGTAGGAAAGAGAATGTAATACGACTCTTTGCCGGCTGGTGCAAGCGTTGCATCATCATGAGTTGGAACAGTTACAAGCACCGATGGATCTGACATCAAGGTGCGCTTATTGATGAGCTCGTCGAAAACTCCATCCCATGATTCACCAAAGTGAATATTGTGATGAGCAATATGTTCATACTTCTTGGAAGAACCAACTAGAAGAGTGACACATGACGGTGAATAGTTGAGCCGCTTAATGTTAAGGGGAGTCCGGCCCAATAATTCGCGCCATACAACTGGAACATCTGGGTTCATGACTACGGCATCACATGGAATTCTCTCGCCAGTATGCGTGATGACCGCTGTTACTCGGCCATGAGCCTTTTCTAAAGTAGTGACAGTTGAGTTGTACTTAAAGGTCACTCCATGTTTTTCTGCGGCAGCGGCAAGACCTCGGGGAACTGCGTGCATTCCTCCCTTTGGGAAGAAGACGCCGTTAACTGAATCCATATATGCAATAACGGCATAGATAGCTAAAGCTTGTTGTGGACTTACCCCCGCATACATCGCTTGGAATGAATACACCTTCTGCAAACGTGGATCTTTAAGATATTGATTCACTTTTGGTTGTAGCCGTCTAAAACCTCCTAAGGCAATGAGGCGAGCCAAATTCGGAGTCAACAAATTGAGGGGGGTATCGATATTTTTATCGATAAAGTCGTTCATCTCATATTTATAGAGTTTGGTGACAAAATCCACGTATTTGCGATAGCCCATCGCTTCTTCGGCAGAGACGTGAGTACGAATTTCTTCTTCCATTTGCGCAGTGTTAGCGTGAATATCAAGTTGCGAGCCATCTGCATAGAAGGCGCGATAAAGCGGAGTGAGAGGCTTTAACTCAATCCAATCTTTCATATCTTCGCCAACGCAACTAAATGCATCTTGGATGAGTGAAGGCATTGTTAAAACAGATGGTCCTGTATCAAAGGCATATCCATCTTTACTGAGTAATCCGTTACGTCCACCTGGTACTGATTCCCGCTCAACCACAGTGACTTTTCGTCCCGCTCCAGCCAATCGAAGCGCCGCACTTAAACCGGCGAGGCCCGCACCAACAACCACTACATGGTCAGTGGGACCTTTCACGCGCTTTGGCATTAATAACTCCTTTTAGTGGCGCTTTCGGCGAGAGCGAGAAGAAATGGTCGCGCCTTCTCGTGAATCACATCATTGTGGGCTGCTGAATTCGATTCATCAGCCAACTGGTTAATGAGCTTTTCGACCTCAGCTACTGCACCTGATTCGGTAATTATGTGGCGCAAGTTTTCTACTTGTGCAGATGTTAAATCAGATGCGCCTAAGTGTTTCATTAGTTCGCTACGCCCGCTACTTGAAGTTTTTTCAAGTGCCATAGCGATTAAGACCGTTCGCTTTCCCTCACGAAGATCATCGCCTGCAGGTTTACCTGTCGTTGCGGGATCGCCAAAAATTCCCAGCAAATCATCACGCAATTGAAATGCCTCACCAAGTGGGAGTCCATAAGCCGAAAGCGCGTGCAATAAAGGTGCGTGGCGATTGGGGTTAGGTTCTGCAATTACTGCACCAAGGTGTAGCGGACGTTCAATGGTGTACTTACCTGATTTAAATCTTGCGATACGAAGTGATCGTTTAACATCGTGTGCTTTTTCGCCCGCTTCACGGACATCTAGATATTGACCCGCCATCAATTCAACCCGCATCTCATCATGAATCGAGAGCGCGGCAGTGAGAGATTCAGTCGAGATTCCCGACTGATGCAACATTTGATCTGACCAGACAAGTGCAAGATCGCCAAGTAAGACGGCGGCAGCTTGGCCAAATTGAGCCGGAGCCCCTGCCAGAGAATTTTTCGAGTGTAATGTTTCAAATTGGCGGTGAATAGATGGCTTACCTCTACGCGTATCAGAACCATCCATTAAGTCATCATGAATTAAGGCGCATGCCTGGAGCAGTTCGAGACTAGAAAGTGCGCGTACATCGTTCTTGCCTGGAATTTTTCCAGTAGATAAAAAGCCGGCATATCCAAAGAGAGGGCGTAATCTTTTGCCGCCGTCTAGCAGATATTCATCTAACGCATCGCACACTGGAATTAATTCATCGGCGATGGATGTGAGATAGCCGCGTTGCGCCGCTAAAAAATCCTTCAACTCTGCCTTAATTGCATTACGAACTTCTAAAGCGCTTTCCGATAGGTGGTTATCCACGGAGAAAAGGTACCCTGACGCAGTGGAGAAACGCAGTCCCATGAGCCGGCATACATATTCTTTTGAATTTTTCCCGCCGAAAGATGTCGAAGGTGAAGCGCGATTATGGGCTGCGATGTCGCAACTTGAATCTATCTCTCCCGATTTTATTTCAGTTACCTATGGCGCAGGTGGTTCAACTCGAGATCGCACTATTCGAATTACATCTGAAATAACTGCCCGTACTCACATCCCAACCGTTGCGCATCTGACTTGTGTTGGTTCAACTCGAGCCGAACTTATAGAAATATTAAGCAAATATAGGGATGCTGGTATCAAAAGTATCTTGGCGCTTCGTGGCGACCCAACAGGAGGTCCTCGAGCTACTTGGACTGCAACAGATGGCGGACTTAACCATGCAGATGAATTAGTTTCTCTCGCTGCAGAATTTGGTGGCTTTACGATTGGTGTAGCAGCTTTTCCAGATGGACATCCTGCATCAGAAGGAGATTTTGCAAAAGATATTGCGGTGCTCTTGGAGAAAGAGAGGCGAGGAGCCACATTTGCTACAACCCAGTTCTTCTTTGATGCTCATAAATGGAGCGCACTTGTAGAAGCGCTCGAGCGGAAAGGATCTTCGCTACCCGTAATTCCTGGAATATTGCCGGTCACCAATGTTGCGCAACTAAAACGCATGTCAGATTTGAGTGGCACACCCGTACCACCTGAACTTGTCCGCGCGGTCGAAAAAGTTGCAGATCAACCTGATGAAGTTCGCAAAATTGGCGTGGAGTTTGCTACCGAATTGTGCAAAAACCTCATCGATGCCGGTGCTCCAGGATTGCACTTTTACACAATGAATACGTCGACTGCCACTCGCGAGATCTTTGAACTCATCAAGGATTACGGCAATTAACAATGAGATCAGAATTACTTACTCAAGCAGATTTCCAAGCCCGTTGGAGTGAGTTGCACGGAGGCGCCCATATCAAGGGTGCGGTATTGGGATGGTTAAGAATTTCATTCTTGGTTGCGAAGTTTTTATCGCGACTTCGAATTACACCTAATCTCATAACGCTCTTGGGTTTGTGTAGCGCTGTCGCTATGGTCTTTACCGAAAGCGCATTGTTCGCTCTGATATTGCTCATTGCTTCTCTATTTTTTGATGGAGTAGATGGCAGCGTTGCGATAGTGCAGTCACGAGAAAGTAGATGGGGTTCTGTCCTTGATTCTCTGGCTGACCGCGTATCGGAGGCGCTCTGGCTTTATGTCGGTTGGAGCTTTGGAATCCCTGCTTGGGTCGCGATTTCTATGTGGGCCATTGCTGCAACTCAAGAATATGCGCGGGCAAAACTTGCATCGCTCGGAAATTCTGAAGTGGGAGTAGTGACGATTACTGAAAGACCAGTGCGAGCAATCTTTCTCGCCTTTGTGCTTCTCTTTGCAGCGCTAGATTTTTCCGGTATCGAAATCATCAGTTACATATTCTTTGCCGCGTTAGCTTTTAGTTTTGCTCAGGTATTGCGCACTACTTTTCTAAAATTGCATTAGCCACAATTTCGGCGCTCAAACCAACGAGCGGTAACCCGCCTCCAGGATGGGCAGAACCACCCACTAAATACAATCCCTTAATGGGAGATCGATTTCGCGCTCTAGAAAAAGCAGAGCGAGCACCATTACTGGAAGTTCCATAAATCGAACCACCTGGTGCAAGGACTGAATTTTGTAAGTCTAGGGGAGTTCGAATTTCCAGTACTTCGAGCCTTTCGCGAATTGGAATTCCAGACCGCTCTATCTGATCAATGATGGAGTTGGCATATTCCTTTGCAAATTGTGGGTTGCTCCAATCAAAGCCCGCCCCGTTAGGTTCGTGACGCGGCGCATTGACAAGAACGAACCACGCTTCATGACCTGGGTCTTTGACCATGCTCTCATCTCTGGGAGCGCAGATGTAGATGGTTGGATGCTTGACAGGCTTTTTCTCAGTAAAGATGGCATCAAATTCTGCATCGTAATCTTCTGGAAAAAGTATTGTGTGATGGGCAATTTTCTCATTCTCGCTTGGCTTTAAACCAAGCAGCAATGAAAATCCGGCAAGGGAAGGTTCATTCTGTGCAATTTTTTGCGCCTCCCGCTTGGCCACTCGGGTGCGTGGAAGTAATTGGTCATACACAAGATGGGCATCTGCATTCGCTACTACGCGGTCAAATTTCAATGTTGCGCCATTTACAACAAGCCCACTTACAGAATCCCCTGAGAGAGTTATAGCTTCCACATAAGAATTGAGATTAATTGTGACGCCAAGCGATTGGCAACGCTCTGTAATTTTAGTAGCCAAAGTGCCAATACCGCCTTTGATATGCCAAGCTCCAAAAGCTTCTTCGACAAAAGCAATAGTCGAAAGCACGGCAGGCGCTTTCCGCGGATCGGAACCGCTATATGTTGCATACCTATCCATAATCTTTGCTAAGTATGGATTTTTTATTCCCAAGCCACGCAAAGATTTCCAAGGAGCAATAGTGAATAGATCACGCAAGAGTTTCTTTCGCTTCAGCAGAGAGAACGCCGATCTCAATTCAGATTCGACAAATGGTTCACGCGAGACATCCCACATCGCTTCCGCTTGGACCATCACGCGGCTCCACTCGGCAGCAGCGCTCTTGCCGAGTGATTGTTCAATGGCAGCTAACGTTTGCTTTCGTGACAAATTAGAAAACTGCACCGAAGCGCCATCATGGAATCTGTAGTCAAAGGATGGGTTTACCTCTTGTAGATCAAGAACTCGCCCCATGACATCGCCAGTTCGTTGAAAAAAATCTCGATAAACCGCTGGCAGAGTAAGAAGAGAAGGTCCGGTATCAAATGCGTAGCGGCCCACCCATTCGGTGCGACATTTGCCACCCGTATGAGATGCAGCTTCGAAAATCGTGACGCGATGTCCGGCCTTTGCTAATCGTGCCGCAGTACATAACCCGCCAATTCCAGCTCCAATCACAGCAATATCTTCTGGCGAAGCAACTCGTTTACCTGCGCCTGTCATACAGTGCGACCTTTCCACTGAATGCGACCACGCATGAGCCATGAGAAGAGCAGAAGATAGATAAGAAGAATCGATGAGAGTGGGTGGAGGAAGGCGTAGAGCGGATTACTCCGTGCGCGAAGGGCACTCAATTGTCGAGTGAGGACCGAAAGTAAATAAGTCAGGATGCCAATGAGGTAACCCTGCAGCGCCAAATAAATGGGATAGATGCCAACTAAGAAGATCAAGAGCGCTGCAAAGAGCGCGCCAAAAATTCCACCAAAGGCTTTGTGGAGTGACTTGCCATAGCCCTGTCGTATTTCAGCAAATGATTGATACATACGAGTTCGCGCAAGATGCGATCCTTCAACCACAATACCGCGGGCACCATCACGGATAAGTGAACGAGCTAACTCAATATCATCCAGAATTTTCTGTGCAACAGAAGTAAAGCCGTTGATGGAATCTAAGGCCGCTTTGCGAACGACAAAAAATTGTCCGTTAGCAATGCCAGTGGAGCGAGTAGGAAATTTCTCCGCAAGTCGCAGAACTACAGTGCTCATCCAGGACCAATGAAGGAGCGGTTGAATCAAGCGTTCTGTGAAAGTTTCTGCAATCTGCCTTGGGTATGGAGAGATAAAATCCAATTCAGCATCTTTTAGCTGATTGATAGCGCAGGCGATAGCAGTGGGCTGCAACCTGACATCTGCATCAATTGTTACGAGATATTCACAATCAGATTGCTCGTATCCACTGTGCAGCGCCGATACTTTGCCCAGCCAATTTTCCCGAAGCGCTGGCGAATCCACTATTGCAATGCGGGAGTCACTTTCAGCGAACTGCTTACATATGCGCAGTGTTTCATCGGTTGAAGCGTCATTTATTACTATGACTCGATAATCAGTGAGATATTTCTGGACGGATAGACGTTGCAGACATTCTTCAATATGCGCGGCTTCATTGCGAGCTGGGAGCAAGACATTTACTCGCTCTTCAACGATTTGATCATTGAGCGGCCTGCGAATAGTAAAAAAATTAATCAGGCTAATAATGAGGGTAAGGAGAACGAGCAGGAATGAGAGAATAGCCATTTACTATTCTTTGCTTCCCAACCAACTCGAGAAAAAGTATGGTGCAAGCAGTGCGCCAAGAATTGCGCTGGCAAAGAGAGCAAGCCCTGGTCGATCAAAGAAGAAGAGATTTCCGACAAAGCCTGAGAAGAGCGTCCAGAGCAAAATTGCATCAACTGCTCTCAGTGAAGCTCCTTCTTTCCTTCGCTCAACAGGGAGCAATCGATTAAGTAAGCCCACAATAAATATGCCTGCTAATAGCCATCCAAAGGCATTTGATAATGGAATATCTGGAGTAAACGGCACATGTGCACCAGGTACCTGCCATGTCCAACGTCCTGCCGCCACCATCTGCGGATCAAGAAATAAATCCCATGACATGAGGAGCGCACCACCATAGAGAAAGACCCAATGTCCTGCTATGCGCCTTGCTGCGCAGAGCGCGGGATGCACCATCATGACCCAAGCACATGGAACTACAAGTGGTACACCAAAGAGTTGAACTCCGAGAGATGCATCGTATTCGTAAATGCCAAATGGCCACCCAGTGTGTACGCCAAGGATTTCAACTCCTAGACCAAAAGCAAATGTCAGCGGTAGATATCGCGTCGAATAGCGAAAACCATATGCGAAATGGGCATGTGCAACCATTGCAAGCGCGCCCATTACAACTGTTGCAATAGTGACTACGCGTAGCGCCTCACCATCAATTAAAGGATAAGAAATTTGCAAAGCAATGGTGCCACCGACAAGAGCAATCAGAAGATTTCTTGCTCGATCCGAGATTCCTGCACGCCGTCTTCGACGTGGGTTGTAATGGCGGATTGACATAGGCTCATTCTGCCCTAATTTATTGGTGAATTTTTCAGCGAACCACTCATCTCCAGCACTTCAAAGCGTGAAAATAATTCTTCGCTATACCAACCGATTCGCTCTGTATCTGCAATGGCGCGTTGATGAGCCTCACCTTTATATGCAAAGGTGCGAAGCGCACTGGCTGATTCCCACAGAGAGAATGTTCCTTGTAATCCAATTGGTGCTTCACCAATTCCAATAGCTGCAAGTAGTCCCGGAGATGAATGAAGGTCTGAAACTACCGGGGGCACAGATTTCCAAAATATGAAGTTCTTATTCCATTTAATTCGCGCTCGAGTAATTGCTGCTATTGGCGCATCTGGCGCGGAGAGCGTTTCGGTAGGCAGAAATGGATTCGTCTTAGCCCATAGCCCGTGGGAAGAAATCGGTCTCATGACTGCACGAAATTCATGGTCACTTCTTTTGCGCCACCGCTTGATAATCGGTGAATGATGAAAGGCCGTGAGCTGGTCGGTATCTATCACAACCACCATTCCCCAACGTCGCAGCTCGGCATCACGCGGCGTAAACGTCGCTCCTGTTCCAGTCCCAAGTAACTTGGCAAAGTGAACACCAGGAAAATTTCTCGTGAAGACTCGATCCATAGCCATACTGATAAAGGCGAAGGCAATACTCTTTCGCCTAATAGTGAAAAAGTATGCAACGACTACCTTCGGACTACTCACCACAATTAAAGGATACCTGTAATGGCAATAAGTAAATATCTGGGAGAGTTTGTTGGAACTGCCGCGCTACTAATGGCAAATGTTGGCTCTGCTTCTATGGCAGAAAATCTCACTGATAACAGTGGTGTCAGAATTCTTATCAATTGCTTATCTACGGCGCTGGTGCTTGGTCTTTTTATTCTGATTTTTGCCAGAATAAGTGGTTCTCATTTCAATCCCGCAGTGACGCTTGTTGAGTTGGTAGGTAAAAGAATTTCGATGATAGATGCCATGATCTACATATTTGTACAAGTATTAGGTGGGATTAGCGGTGTTGTTATTGCGAATCTGATGTATTCATCGCCTGCACTAGTTTCATCAACTATTGAGCGAAATGGGACGGGGATTCTCCTTGGCGAAGTTGTGGCAACCGCAGGGCTGCTCTTCGTCATTAATACGTTAAGAATTCAGAAGAAGGCGGAACTTACGCCCCTAGCGGTGGGTGTGTGGATTGCATCGGCATTTCTCTTTACTTCATCGACAGCATTTGCCAATCCTGCAGTCACATTTGCAAGAAGCTGGACTCCGAATATTTCTGGGATAGCTTCCCAATCGGTATATACATTTGTTGCGGTGCAGTTGGTTGGTGCAATTATTGGCGCTTCACTCGCGCAACTCTTTACCAACAAATCATCTGGAGATAAGAAATGAGACCAACTGTTCTCTTTGTATGTGTACACAATGCCGGTCGCTCACAAATGGCAGCTGGGTTTATGAAAGAGCTCAGCCGCGGCAAAGTAGAAGTCCTCTCTGCTGGTTCTGCACCCAAAGATGCAATTAACCCAGTTGCAATTGCAGCGATGGCAGAAGTAGGTATTGATATTTCTCAGAACACTCCGAAGGTACTTTCGCCAGAGGCGGTGCAACAATCTGATGCAGTCATCACGATGGGATGTGGCGATGCCTGTCCGTTCTACCCTGGAAAACGTTATGAAGATTGGGTGCTCGATGATCCTGCTGGCCAAGGGATTGATGCGGTGCGAGTGATTCGTGATGAAATTAAAGTACGAGTAGAGAAGTTATTGGCTGAGTTATTGCCTTAATCTCCGACTCGAGCGGGTGTTGCATCTGCCGCCTTTACTAATTCAGAAAAACTGGTGGGGAATACTGCATGGGGATGTCCGGCAGCGGCCCACACAATTTCATAATCATTGAGCGCTTCATCAATCAAAGTGATTTCGGGTTCTGAAATCCAACCAATAGGAGAGACGCCACCAACTGAGTAACCCGATACCTCTTTCACATAATTGGCATCAGCTCTGGCAAGTTCATTGACTCCAAGATTGCGCGCTACCAGGTCTGTATCTACTCGATGGCGTCCGCTCGTAATAATCAGCAGAGGATTGCCAGTTGGAAGCCTAAAGATGAGCGATGATGCAATCTGGCCTACTTCAATACCAAGACCTTGTGCTGCATCAACTGCGGTCCGCGCAGTGTCGGCAAGAATCTTGATCTGACCTTGCATATTTAAATTCTTTGCTGCTTCTTGAAAACGACGGACTGCAGCCTTTTCGAGAATTCCATCCACGCGAGAACTTTATGAGATAGCGTCGCGCCGTGTCACATTTGCGAACTCCATACAGTTATGGAATTCGGGCACGAAATTCGCTCTGGGCAACATTCTTTCTCATGGGTGTGGTTTCCATGGGTTGGGTACCGCGCATTCCAGAGATTAAAGAGGCGATAGGTCTTACTAATACCCAACTTGGCTTGGTATTTATCGGCAGTACCTCAGGCGCTGTACTTGGTGCACAACTTGCGGGCAGATTAATTCATACCTTTGCCACTCAACGAGTAATTTCCTTTGCAGTCTTGGTGATGCCACTTGGTTTAGTGGGAATGGGGTTGGCGCAAAATTTCGTCGAACTCTTTATTGCGCTCTTTATTATGGGTTTTGGCTATGCCAATCTTGATGTCACCTGCAATACGGTAGCCGTTGAAGTTGAGAAATTAGTCAATCGAAAATGGATGGTCTCATTCCACGGCTGCTGGAGCGTTGGAGCTTTTGCCACCACTGTATTAGGTGGATCTATTTCTCATGCCGTTGAACCACGTGAAAACTTGATAGGTGTGGGATTAGCGGCGCTTGTACTGTTCATTCCATTTTCGCGCTTTATGCTTCCCAAAGATTTAGATAATCACAAAGGTGATACTGAAAATACCGAAGCAAAAATCCCACTCTTCTCCAAAGCAACTACTCCATTGTGGTGGATGGGTTTTGGAATTCTTGGGGGAATGATTGCTGAAGGTTCAGCAAGTGATTGGGGAGCGCTCCTACTTAAAGACAGCATGGGTGTAGGAAAAGGTTTAAATGCTGCAGCCTTTGCATCGTTCTCACTGGCCATGATCGTCGCTCGATTTTCAGGAGATTGGGCGCTCGAAAAATTTGGGCCGGCGCAAACGGTAAAGATTGGCGGATATGGTGGCGCAATTATTTGGGGCAGCGCCATCGCGCTGGCGGTTCCGCTCTCAGATTCGCATCCACTGATTGCATTCATCGTTATCAACATCGGATTTGCTGCAGCTGGTTTGGGAATTGGCCCCATGTTTCCAGCATTTATCTTGGCAGCAAGTCGCGTTCCAGGCGTTGCACCAGGAGTTGCCATTGCACGAGTAGGAGTTACCGGTATTGCTGGATATTTTATTGGCCCAACAATTACTGGATTTCTCGCTGATTTATTCTCATTACCTGTTGCCATGTTCTACCCAGTTGCACTCTTGGCGATGGCTGGTTACTTATCGCGTGTGATTAAGTTGTAACTTTCAGATCCAGGTCTGTAAAACTGTAAAGATAGAGATCAAAAAAAGAAGGTAAGCAAAGGATTTCCTCAAGATCTGCGGATTAGCTCTACTTGAGTAATGTGAAGCGATCTGCGCAATCACAATAGATGCAATCGCCATCAGGATTGGTATATGCCAGGAAACTGAACTCCAGAGCGCATGATGTCCAAGAAAAGAGATCAAAGAGTTAAGCGAAATAATTGCAAGTGAAGTTCCGGCAGCAATCGCTTGGGGAGTCCCAAAGAAAAGTACCAAGATAGGGATCGCTAAGAAGCCTCCACCGATGCCAAAGAGACCTGTCATAGAGCCGATGACAAGCGATGTCAGAATAAGAATCGAGACCGGCATGCGAGTGTGCGATTCGTATTTAGGATTTTTTAGCATAGATATACCTGCCCCTAAAAGAACACAGGCAAACCCAGTTGTAATAAATGAGTCAGAGAGTTGATCGACAACGAGAGCAAAGCCAATGTTGGTCACCATGCCAAGCCCAGAAATCACGAGAGCATCACGGTAGAGAATCTGTTTATTACGAGCTTTTGGAATGGCGCCAGAGAGCGCAGCCAGAAAAACAATGGCAAGTGCGGCTGTCGTTGCCTGTTTAGGTGCAAAGTCAAAGAGATACATCAGGATTGGAACAGAGAGCATCGCTCCACCTGCGCCAACAAATCCAAGAACAGCGCCAATAAAAGCGCCAGCTAAGAGCGCGGCAAGGGATTCCACAGAGCGATTGTGGCAGGGAAAGTAAAACGCCCCCCAGTTTCCTGGAGGGCGTTTGCTGAACTTTTACTTAATTAGCCAAAGAAGCTAAAAGTTCCAACGCTTGGACCAAAATCTGTCAGCGTTCCACTTGCAACGAGTGCAAAGAGGATGAGAGATGCACCAGCAAGGGAGAGATCCTTATTAAATGCAATCTGTTCATTCATCTTGGCAGTTGCATCAGTCTCTTTCCAGAAGTTATGGAAGATAAATGCGGCAAGGATCAAAGTGACTGCAAGGAAGAGCGCACCGAGGTCCACCCAGAAGCCGGCGATGATGTAGGCGCCGCCAAGGAGGAAGAGCAGTCCGGAAATCATGACGCCGAATTTGGCAGCAGGTAACTTCTTGTACTTTGCATATCCGGTCATCGCTTCAAGCTTGGCAAAGTGTGCGATTCCTGAGGTGACAAAGAGCGCACCGAAGAGGATGCGGCCGATAATGAGTATTGCGTCCAACTGTTTCTCCTTTAGTAGGTCTTGCGTACGAGCCTTACTGTAGCGAAGATAGTTGAAATTTCAACTATCTAAGGCTCAAGACACGCTTGAGAGTTGCCCTTGTCAGTCCGCTGCCGTACTTTTCGAACATCTGTTCGAATATAGATATCCACATGGCAGGTACAGGAGCAGGTAAAGGAGGGGATATATGTCAGCGGAAATCGCTAAGGCAGCAGATGTTTTAGCCGATGGTGGCCTCACTCCGATCGAGTTCACCTTTCGTGGCAGACGCTTTCGCATTCACACTGTGCTGTCGCGGTGGTGTGAAGCAGGCGGATGGTGGAATCGCATTAGCGATGGAAAGTTTCGCCCTGACGATCAAGCGCGAGCGCTCTGGAAAGTTGAGGCAGCTCCGATTGGTGCACTGACCACCTTCGAACTCGAACGCGATGAAGCAACCGGCCATTGGATTATTAGGGCTATTTAACATCTCGTGAGTTTTATCCACCTGCGTACTGCTAGTTCCTATTCTTTTAAATACGGAACAACTCAGCCACATGATCTAGTAGCTCGTGCATCAGAGTATGAAATGCCAGCGCTTGCACTTACCGATCGCGATGGTTTAGCGGGAGCAATTCGATTTACCAAAGCATGCGTTGGCTATGGAATCGCACCCATTATTGGCATCAATCTCGCAATTGTTTTAGAGGGCAGTTCTTACAGCGATATATCTACGCGCGTTACAGTATTAGCACACAGTAATTCTGGTTGGCGCTCGCTAGTTCGCTTATTAACAGGGTTGCAGATGAACAGTGCAGATCGCACCCCAGTGCTGACCCTTGAGCTTCTTGAAAAATTCAGTAACTACACCACTAATCTGCACTTACTTCATGGCCCCGAATCACCAGTATCTCAGGCGCTTGCAGTACATCGCTTTGATGAAGCGCTCGCTACTTTTAATCAGACTCGCGATTTCTTTGCAGATCACGCTATGGAATGTGTTTCGCATTTAGTGCCTGGTAGCGGGCCACGCTCTACCGCTCATGCTGCACGCTCTCTTATCTTTGCGCGCGATAACGATATTGATGCCATCATCACCAACGCTGTGCGCATGCGTGATCGCACCGATGGACCAGTTGCTGATGTACTTGATTGTGCGCGCCAGCTAGTGCCACTTCATCCTCGCCACATCGAGCGACGTAATGCAGAGGGATATTTAAAAAGTAGCGATGAAATGGTTACTCTCGCTGCAGAAATTGCGCGCGCAGCAGGGGAGCGCACACCCCGCGCACTTCTTGCCACCACCAGACAATGGGCAGAACGGGCAGTCTTATCGCCACATCGCGATATTGGTTTAGATGGAATCCATCTACCCGAACCTCACATTGTTGGCGCAGATTCACAAGCAGCGATGCGTACTTTGCTGCGCACTCGCTCTGAAGCAGGAATCAACTGGCGTTACAACGACAGCGCCACTATTAAAAAAGCGCGAGCGCGTTTAGATGATGAACTCGCGATTGTGGCAACGCTTGGCTACGAATCTTATTTTTTAACAGTTGCTGATATCACCGATATGGCGCGCGCTGCTGATATTCGAGTCGCAGCTCGGGGGAGCGGAGCTGGATCACTGATCTGCCACCTCCTTGGAATATCTGGAGTAGATCCCATGCAGCACGGTTTATTAATGGAGCGTTTCTGTTCGCCTCTTCGCCGGGCGCTGCCTGATATTGATATTGATGTTGAATCTGCGCGCCGCTTAGAAATTTATGAGATGGTCTTTAAGCGTTATGGTGCACCAGATTGGAGCAAGCCTGGTTTGATTTCACGCTGCGCTACTGTCGCTATGGTCGACACATATCGCGCCCGCCATGCAATTCGTGAAGCAGGAGCAGCACTTGGCATGCCAGCGATGGAGATTGATTTACTTGCCAAATCAATGCCGCATATTCGAGCAAAAAATATTGAGGCAGCACTGGCATCACTTCCTGAGTTAAAGAATCTCAATACTTCGGCGCCTCTTACTCGTGCCACGATTGCACTTGCTGGACAACTTGATGGCTTGCCACGCCACTTATCTATGCATCCTTGCGCCATGGTTTTATCAGATGCCAGCTTTCTTGATCGCGCACCAGTGCAGTTCAACGCAGGTGGATTTCCCATGGTTGAGTTTGATAAAGATGATGTCGAAGATATCGGGTTACTCAAACTCGATATCTTGGGTGTGCGCATGCAATCCACCATTGCTCATGCTGTTCATGAAATTTCCCGCACCGAAAAGAGCGAGATTGATATCGATGCGATACCACTTGATGATGCTGATACATATGCCTTGATTCAATCAACTCGTACGCTCGGAATCTTTCAAGTAGAAAGTCCCGGCCAACGCGAACTTGTAGGCAAACTCGAACCGCGCACCTTTAACGACCTTATTATTGATATCTCGCTCTTTCGCCCAGGTCCCGTAAAGAGCGACATGATTCGCCCTTTTCTCAATGCGCGCCACGGCTGGAATCCGGCACAGATTATTCATCCTGATTTACTTCCGATCTTGGCTGAGACCGAAGGCGTTGTTGTCTTTCACGAACAAGTAATCTCCATTATCGCCACGATGACCGGTATCTCACTTGCAGCAGCTGATGAGAAACGCAGAGCGCTCGGTGATAAAGCAGGACAACAAGAAGTCTGCGATTGGTTCTTTCCTGCTGCTACAGAACGTGGATATGAGTTACAGGTCATTACTGAAATATGGGATGTCTTGCGCGCCTTTGCCTCTTTTGGTTTCTGTAAAGCGCATGCTGCCGCCTTTGCACTTCCTACCTATCAATCTGCATGGCTTAAAACGCATTACCCAGCAGCCTTTATGGCGGGTGTGCTTACTCATGATCCAGGTATGTATCCCAAACGCCTCATGCTTGATGAAGCGCGGCAGATGGGGGTCGGTATTGCGCCTCTTGATATCAATAAATCATCAGCAGAGTACCGAGTCGAACGTACTCTCGATGGCGATGCGGTGCGCATTGCGCTCTCGTGCGTTGCAGGTATTTCTGAGAAAGAGATTGCATCCATCGTGACAGGACAGCCCTATCTAGATCTTGCTGATTTTTACCGTCGCTCTGGCGCATCAATACCAGTCATTGAGAATTTAATTATGACCGGTGCTTTTGCCTCTATCCATAACAACCAGCGCGATTTACTGCTCCACTTTGCAGATCTACAAAAATCTCCCGTCGCACATCTACCAGGTTCGCAAATGACCTTTGGTTTTGCTCCACCCACTTTAGAAAGTAGTGGTTTACAACCACTTAGCGCAGCAGAGAAAGTAGCGAGCGAAGTCACGCGTTTAGGTATGGATGTGACTCAACATATGCTCACTTTTTATGCGCCATTTCTTAATGCCATCGGCGCTGTTAAATCATCAGACTTACTCGCGCTTCGTTCTCATTCATCAGTACTTGTGGCTGGTGTAAAAGTGGCGCTACAAACCCCGCCAGTTCGCTCAGGAAGGCGAGTCATCTTCCTTACACTTGATGATGGTTACGGCTGTAGTGATTCCACCTTCTTCCCAGATGCACAAATCGACCATGCATCAACGCTCTATGCCACATCCTTATTGTTGGTACGCGGTGAAACTCGTCGTACCGGCAAACGTGGCATATCAATTCGTGCAACTGCTGTATGGGACTTACGAGTTGCCTATGAAAAATGGCGCAAGCAAAGCGATAGTGTGGCGATATGACGGTGATTTTGCATGTGGATATGGATGCCTTTTATGCATCCGTTGCCGAGTTAGATCACCCTGAATATAAAGGTAAACCACTTGTCGTTGGCGCTGGTACGCGCGGAGTAGTTCTCTCTGCCAATTACGCAGCACGTAAATTCGGAATTCGTGCCGCCATGCCTGTAGGTCGAGCGAAGCGGATGGCGCCACAAGCAATCTTTATTGCACCCGAACATCATCGATACTCTGAAATATCTCAGCGAATTATGGAAATTTTCCATACATACACACCGCTTGTCGAACCCATTTCACTCGATGAAGCTTTTCTTGATGTCACCGGATCACAAAAATTATTTGGTGAAGGGCGTGAAATCGCCACAAAAATTCGTGCCCAAGTAGAGCAAGAAGAAGGAATTACCTGCTCGGTTGGAATCGCGCAATCTAAATTTATTGCCAAGTTAGCATCCCAACATTGCAAACCGAATGGCATGTTAGAGATAAAGAGCGATCGCATCTTGGAATTTCTCCATCCGCTTCCGGTTCGAGCAATCTGGGGCGTTGGGCCAAAGACGGCTGAATCTCTCGAACGTTTGGGGCTCCATACAGTCTCAGATATCGCTCATACTCCACGTGCGACGTTGATTCGCGCCTTAGGAGATGCAACAGGAGCATCTCTCTATGAACTTTCGTGGGGGCGCGATTATCGCGATGTTATTCCCGATGAACCGGAGAAAAGTATTGGCAATGAGGAAACCTTTGGTGAAGATTTAGATAATCCCGAAGAGTTACTCCGTGAATTTTTACGGATGACTGAGAAGGCCACTGCCCGCCTTCGCGAACGTTCACTCTTTGCAAAAACCATCAGCATTAAAATTAAATTTGCAGATTTCACATCCATCACGCGCTCTAAAACGCTACCGATTGGAATTGATAACACTCACGAAACCTATGAAGTTGTGAAGGCGTTGTATCGCGCACTCAATAATGAAGGCGCCCGTATTCGACTCGTGGGAGTTTCTCTATCGAATTTGCAGGAGGCAGCTCCGGAACAACTTCTTCTCGGAGCGCGCGAACGCGGTTGGCGCGATGCAGATAGCGCGATAGATCGGGCTAAGGCGCGCTTTGGTCGTTCCAGCGTTCGACCTGGACGGTTGATTCCTCCCGATTCAGCCAGTGATTTACCCAGTGATTCAACTGAGGATGAGGAGTAACCCGCCGACTCACTCGATAGATCCGATGAAGTGGCGTAACTCTGGGTTCTGTTCTATTGTGTGGATATGTCACTA
>CAZGXO010000002.1:0-36810 GCA_964529875.1 uncultured Candidatus Planktophila sp.
GAAGAGATTTCTCAGAATTCACGTGCAGCGTCAGTTCGTCTACGCGCTATAGAAAAGGTGGCAGCGTAATGAGATTTGCTACTGCACCCAAAGCAGCGCCAACATCGTCAACAACGTCAACTCCACGTAAAGTTATCTCCGAACGCACCGCAGATATCATCTTAGGTCTATTCCCAGATATAAATTCAGGCGCACGTGCTACTCATAAATTCTTTGCCACTTTTCTCAGCGTCGTTTTGCTGAGTGGTTTTTTAGTGTTGCTTGGGGTAAATACGCTCCTTGCTCAAGATGCTTTTACGCTTGCAAATCTCAAAGCTGAATCTAAATTAGTTGCATATCAACGTGAAGCAATCAATCGTCGCTTAGATCTCATGCAAGCTCCAGAAAAGTTGGCAGAAGCTGCCGTTGCTCTTGGAATGCGTCCCTCACAAAATCCGGTTTTTCTTGATCTGACTCCGAAAGAAGTAATAGAAAATGGGTAATCTCGCACTTGTTAAATCACGTATACAGATAATGGTGCTCTGTATGGTGGCGGTTTTTGGATTACTCGCAGGCCAGCTCATTCGAGTTCAAGTGATACAGGCCAATCATTATCAGAACAAAGCAGCTAATGAAATGGAATCAACTCGGGTTATTCCAGCGCCACGCGGGGAGATTACCGATATCAACGGTTTACCTTTTGCGCGTAGTGTGGCTGCAATCTCCATCGTCGTTGATCAAACCCAGATTACTGATCCGACAAAGGTAGCGAATTTTGTAGCCCCCATACTTGGACTCTCGGTTTCTGATGTTCAGAGCGCAATCACTGGTACAAGAAAATATTCGATAGTGCTTAAAAATGGCCGCCCAATATTGTGGGAACAGTTGACCCAAAAAATTTATGATTACAACCAATCACTCCGAAAAGATCAACTCGATCAGCGCATTATTGGCTTCTTTCCCGAGCGTTCATACATTCGTGAATATCCCTCTGGCTCGCTCATCTCTTCGCTTGTTGGATTTGTGGGCTCTAACGGAGTGGGTTCGGCTGGACTTGAATACAGCCTCAATTCCATAATTTCTGGAGTCGATGGGCGTTATTCATATGCGGGTGGAAACGGTGCAGAGATTCCCGGATCACAACGTGAAATCGTGGCTGCCAAAGCTGGAACAAGTATTCGATTAACGATTGATCGTGATGTGCAGTGGGTTGCCGCACAAGCAATTTCTGAAGCGGTGAAGAAAGCCAATGCCCAAAGTGGAACCGTCATTGTGATGGACCCACGTACAGGTGCCATCTTGGCTCATGCAACCGCCCCAACTTTTAACCCAAATAACACAAAAGATTTAACTCTTAATTTGATGCGAAATCCTTCGGTTCAAGATGTGTATGAACCTGGCTCTACGGGCAAGGTAATGACCCTTGCTGCGGCGCTCGAAGAGAAGACCATTACTCCGACTACGGTCTTCACGGTTCCTTATTCACTGAAGCGCGCCGGTTCAACCTTTCATGATCATGAAAAACATCCGGTACAGCGTTTAACAACATCAGGAATCTTGGCAGTGTCAAGTAATACTGGCACGATTCAAATTGGTGAGTCATTAAGTCATGACACTTTATATGAATATCTCACCAAATTTGGAATAGGGTCAAAGACGGGATCAGGCTTATCGGGTGAGTCAGCTGGAATTTTACGTAAGGTCTCTGATTGGTCCGGAACTACCGCGCCAACCGTTGCATTTGGCCAGGGCTATTCGTTAACAGCGATGCAGGCAACGAGCGTCTTTGCCACCATCGCAAATAATGGAGTTCGGGTATCTCCAACTGTTATCGCTGGAACTCGTGATTCATCAGGCAGCTTTTCGCCAACTAAAACGCAAACATCACAGCGAGTCATTAGTGAAGATACAGCGGTCAAGATGAGATTAATGATGGAGAATGTTGTTTCGGCACAGGGAACTGCACCTAGTGCAGCGATCCCTGGATACAGAGTGGCAGGTAAAACGGGAACAGCAATGCGCTACGACCAGAACACTGGTCGCTACAGTGGATACACAGCATCCTTCATTGGCTTTGCTCCGGCAGATGCACCGAAATACGTTATTAGCGTTACCTTGCAGGATCCGCGAAATGGACATTATGGCGGCGCGCTCGGTGGTCCAGTATTTAAGAAAGTGATGTCGTTCGTTTTGCAATCAAAACATATTGCACCTACAAACACTGTGATGCAGCCCGTTGCGCTCAACCAAGAAGAGCTTTCGAAAATGGAAGTGACAGCAGTAAGCAATGAGAAGTCAGGAACTGTGCGGCGATGATGCGCCCGATGCAGGAATTCTCTCTGCGCTTATCTGAAGCAGCAGAGTTGATTGGTGCATCAACTCCACACAGCGATTTGCGTTTTACTGGAATCACACATGTTGATTCTGAAATTGAGCCAGGCGATATTTTCTGCGCGATACCGGGCGCAAAGGTTCATGGAGCCGAATTCATCGACTCTGCAAAGCATCGTGGGGCAGTTGCTGTCATCACAGATGAAGCCGGGTCTCAGAAAAATTCAGGTCTACCCATGCTTGTGGTCAAAGATGTTCGTGGCGCAAGCGCCATAGTTGCAGCATCGCTCTATCAATCTCCCACTCGAGATTTAGTAACAATTGGTGTTACCGGAACAAATGGCAAAACCACGGTTACTACCTTGCTCTATCAACTCTGTTCATTGGCAGGTCGAGATTCTGGATTGATTGGAACAGTTGAGACTCGCATCAGCAATGAGCGCATCAAGAGCGTGCGCACAACTCCAGAAGCTACTGATTTACAAGCATTGCTGGCAGTGATGAGAGAACGTCACCTGCGAAATGTTGTGATGGAAGTGTCTAGCCACGCCTTAGCGATGGGGCGTATGAAGGGCAGCCACTTTTCTTTGGTGGCCTTTACCAATTTAACTCAAGATCATCTCGATTTTCATAAAGATATGGACTCCTATTTTGCGGCAAAGTCGATGCTCTTTACTCGTGAATTTGCAGATGCAGCTTTTATCAATATTGATAATGAATATGGCAGAAAACTTGCGGCGACTACGCCCCTTTCAGTGACTACGGTTTCTCGCACAAATACCTCTGCAGATTGGCACTATGCATCTCTTGATTCCGACGCCCATGGAATCACCTTTGCAATCAGAGGTACGGGCGGCATCTTGATTGAATCAACTTCCTCACTTGTTGGTGGGTATAACGCAGATAATGTGTTGTTGGCAGTTGCGCTAGCTACAGAAATTGGGATTGATCCCATTGAAATCGCAAGCCTCACACCACGATTAGCCGGTGCTGCTGGGCGTTTAGAGAGTGTCTCATTGGGACAGCCATATAGAGCGCTGGTTGATTATGCGCATTCACCCGATGCGGTAGAAAGCGTTCTAGCGACAGCTCGCGAATTTACCTCTGGAAAAATTATTGCCGTTCTGGGATGTGGAGGTGATCGTGATTCTGCCAAACGCCCTCTGATGGGGAATGCGCTCAATCACGGTGCAGATATTGCAATTTTCACCAGTGATAATCCCCGCTCTGAGCAGCCGGAAGCAATTTTGCAACAAATGACATCTGGATTAGATATTGCACAACCTTCAAAAATTATTGTGGATCGTGCAGAAGCAATTTCTTATGCAGTTTCCTGTGCACAAGAGGGGGATTGCGTATTGATTTTAGGGAAAGGTCACGAACAGGGTCAGGAAATCAATGGCGCCGTCCATGCCTTTGATGATCGACAGGTATTGGCTCATGCAATTGAGGCTCGCTCATGATTCCGCTTAAAGCATCTGAAATTGCCGCCATCGTAGGTGGAACTCTTTGTGGAGCTGATGTCACGGTAACAGCTGCGCCAACAATTGATTCAAGAGTAGCTACCGCTGGCTCGCTCTTTATCGCATTTAAGGGCGACCATGTAGATGGACATGACTATGTTGGTGATGCCCAATCTCGTGGAGCAGTGGTGACTCTTGCCGAACATCCAGTGAGCGAGCCTTATATCTTGGTGGCCGATTGTGTGACTGCGCTCGGAAAACTTGCGCAAGAAGTTCGCCATCGGTTATCACAGCTGACGGTTATTGGAATCACTGGTTCGCAAGGAAAGACAACCACCAAAGAGTTGCTCTCATCTCTTTTGTCTCAGCATGCGCCAACTGTTGCGCCACAGGGAAATTTCAATAATCAAATAGGTGCGCCACTTTCACTTTTGCAATGTGATGAGAAGACTCGATTCTGCATCGTTGAAATGGGTGCTCGCCATCCCGGAGATATTGCGCATCTCTGCCAGATTGCCGCACCGAATATAGGAGTCGTACTTCGCGTCGGTACTGCACATATTGGTGAATTTGGATCGCAGGAAGCAATTGCCCGCACAAAGTCAGAGCTGATTAGTTCTCTTAAACCCGAAGCCATTGCCATCTTGGGCCAGTACGATCCTTTCACACCAAAAATGGCAGGACTGCATCAAGGAAAAGTCATCTCCTTTGGCGAATCTCAAAATTGCGAAATTCGCGCAACCGATATTGAAATTCGTGAAGGTCGCGCGCATTTTGATTTAGTAACCCCCGAAGGACGTACGGCGATAGGGCTACGAATTGTCGGGCTCCATCAAGTCGCAAATGCGCTAGCAGTTGCAGCGGTTGCGACTACTCTCGGCTTAACCCTGGATCAAATTGCCAGTGGTCTTGCGACAGCGGAATCTTCTGCACATTGGCGCATGGAGATTTCTGAGTTGGACTCCTTAGTTCTTATTAATGATGCATATAACGCCAGCCCCGAAGCGATGTCAGCAGCTCTTCGCACTCTGGTGCATTTTGCGCAAGAGCGCGGGGGAGAATCGTGGGCATTTCTCGGAAAAATGCATGAACTCGGCGAGTCATCTGCACAAGACCATGCCGCAATTGGCACCCTTGCCTCGGAACTTTCGATTGATCATTTGGTCTGCGTTGCAGCTCCGGAATATGCCGGCGCAATTCCTGCAGGAAGTCAGACCACTGTTCATCAATGTGCAGATAAGTTTGCTGCTGCACAATTATCGAGTGCGCTACACGAAGGAGATGTTGTGTTAGTAAAAGCATCTCGCTCTGAAAAACTTGAAGAACTTGCCCAGATGATTACCGAGCAATGGAATTCTAAAAATGGCACCCAGGACGGTGTTCGTTCATGAAACTGATTCTCATTGCCGGAGCACTCGCGCTCTTCTTCTCTCTCTTTGGAACTCCAGCCCTCATCAAGGCTTTAGCACGTCGCGGATATGGCCAATTTATTCGTGATGATGGCCCTTCAACGCATCACACAAAACGCGGCACTCCCACCATGGGTGGAATCATCATCATTATTTCTACTGTCGCTGGGTATTTCTTAGCTCACTTCGCAACTCAAAAACCAGTCACGGCTTCTGCGCTCTTGATTATCGGCTTAGTTTTTGGACTTGGCTTAGTTGGATTTATTGATGATTACCTGAAAGTCTCACGTCAGAATTCGCGAGGCATTAGTGGGAAAACCAAAATCCTAGGTCAAGTGATATTCGCATCCGCTTTTGGCTATCTTGGATTGCAATTTCCTGATGGCGATGGTTTAACACCGCTCTCCAAAAATCTTTCAACTGTGAGAGATACCGGCATTACATTGGGCGTCATTCTTGTGATCATCTGGATTGCTCTCATGATTACTGCAACTAGCAACGGAGTAAATCTCACAGATGGTCTAGATGGTCTTGCCACTGGTGCTTCAGTAATGACTTTTCTCGCTTTCGTACTTATTGGCGTGTGGGAATTTAGCCAAAGCTGTGCCGTTGCTGTCTCCGAGAATTGTTACAACGTTCGCGATCCACTTGATTTGGCAGTTCTTGCCGCTGCATTTGCCGGATCGTGTACAGGATTTTTATGGTGGAATGCATCTCCTGCAAAAATATTTATGGGTGATACCGGTTCGCTTGCCCTCGGTGGTGCACTCGCAGGTTTAGCAGCTTCTCTTCGCGTTGAACTTCTTCTCATTCCACTCGGTGGCCTCTTTGTCATCATTACCCTGTCAGTTGCACTTCAAGTCATCTATTTCCGTCTTACCGGCGGAAAACGACTCTTTAAAATGGCACCTCTCCAACATCACTTTGAGTTGATGGGATGGGGCGAAGTCACGATTGTTTTACGTTTCTGGATTATTGCAGGACTTAGCGTTGCGCTTGGACTTGGACTTTTCTACACCCAATGGGTGGCTGGGTAGCCTCTGATGGCACAGGAGCTGTATCGCAATTTACCGGGACTCAAAATTTGTATTGCAGGAGCTGGAGTTACTGGAATCGCTTGTGCATTCGCTCTGCAAAAACGCGGAGCAGAAGTCACCATCATCGATGAGAATGTGACATCACATCCAGAGTTCACGGTAATACATCCTGATCAGATAGATATATCTACATGTGATCGATTACTTATTTCACCTGGTTGGCGAGAGCAACATCCCATGGTTCAAGCAGCGCGCGCAGCACAGGTTCCAATCATCAATGAAATTGACCTAGCGTGGAGTCTGAAAAAGCCTCAACAAAAGTGGTTGGCGCTGACTGGAACTAATGGAAAAACCACCACAGTCGAATTAACTGCTCTGATGTTACAAAAAGGTGGAATTGCAGCCCTTGCTTGTGGCAATGTGGGAACCACAGTCATTGAAACTGTTGATTCAGCTCTTGATTATGACTACTTAGTGCTCGAGTTATCATCTTTCCAGTTGCACTGGATGGAAGATGCTTCATTTTCTGCAGCAGCAATCTTAAATATCGCACAAGACCATCTCGATTGGCATGGCTCATTTGATGCTTATGCCGATGCCAAATTATCAATTCTTGATAGAGCGACTACGGGAATACTTAATGGCGAAGATCCAGAAATTGTGCACCGTTCTACTCACTGGCAAGGTCAGAAAGTATTTTTCACCTTAGATACTCCAGGACCTGGTGAGATTGGAATTGTGGAAGAACTCTTGGTGGATCGCGCTTTTGTTGCAAATCCGCAAGAGGCGGCGATGATTGCAGAGCTCACAGAGGTTCAACCGCCAGTCCCACATAGCGTTTCCAACACTCTTGCAGCAGCAGGGTTAGCTCTGTCAGCAGGTGTTGCACATGAATCTCTACGCACTGCAATCACTGAATTTTCACCCGGCCGCCATCGCATCGAAACTATCTACGAAGCAGATGGCATTACGTGGATTGATGATTCCAAAGCAACTAATCCGCATGCTGCTGCCGCATCGATTATGGCTGCGCTTTCAGTCGTGTGGGTTGGCGGGGGTTTAGCAAAGGGCGCGCACATGGGTGATCTCATCAATCGCGTGAAATCACGTGTGCGAGTTGCCTTGCTTATCGGAGAAGATCGCGAAGAGATAGCCAAAGAGATTCGAGATCGAGCACCGCATATACAGATTGAGCTGATTGATGCCCCAAGTGATTATTCCAAGGGTGGCGCAAGCAATTCGCTGATGGAAACAGTTGTGCGCACTGCCCAAAAATCTGCCCTTGCTGGCGACACCGTTCTATTAGCGCCAGCGTGCGCGTCAATGGACCAATTCCTTTCTTACGCCGACCGTGGCGAAAGATTTAAAGCTGCAGTGATGAAGGTTGTGAACAATGTCCATTAATACTCAAGAAAAATTTCTCGCAAGACCAGTAAGCAATTTCTACATGCTGATTATCAGCACAGGTGCATTGGTATTTCTCGGTCTCATCATGGTCTTCTCTGCCTCATCGATACATTCCATCGATACCAACGGTAGCGTCATCTCGATTGTGCTCCGTCAGCTTCTCTTTGTCTGTGTTGCTGTTCCATTTGCCATATATCTTGCCCGGGTAAAAGTAACTCAATGGGAAATCGTCGCCCGAATTGGATTTATCCTCTCCCTTGTCATTCTAGGAATTCTCTTAATTCCTGGCATTGGCAAGACGGTAAATGGCAATACAAATTGGATAAATTTGAAGTTCTTTGATATTCAGCCAAGTGAATTTGCCAAGTTCTTTATGATTTTATGGGCTGCTAGATTATTAGCGCGTAAAGAGAATGCCGGAAAATTTACTTTCAATGTCTTCAAGCTTCTCGCTCCCGCATTCATTGTGGTCATGGGGTTAGTCCTTGTTGGACACGATTTAGGAACTTCATCCGTTATAGCAGCAATACTTGCAGGACTACTCTTTATATCGGGAATACGGCTACGAATATTGGGTTGGAGCGTTGCAGCCGGAGCGCTCTTACTCGCCTACTTCATTGCAACAGCCGACTATCGAGTAAAGCGTTTTACTGTCTTTCTCAATCCCTTTGCCCCTGAAGATTACAAATTTGCGGGATGGCAACCTGCACATAGCCTCCTAGGTCTTGCAAGTGGCGGACTTTTTGGAGTGGGGCTCGGCGGCAGCAGGCAGAAATGGGGAAACTTAGCCGAAGCACATACCGACTTTATCTTTTCGGTAATTGGCGAAGAGCTAGGTCTGGTCGGAACAATCTCTGTATTGGTGCTCATGGGAGTACTCATCTACTCAATTTTTAAAATTTCATTACGGGCCACCGAACCCTTTATTCGATTTGCTTGTGCCGGTATCGGTTGCTGGATATTTATCCAAGCTTTTCTCAACATTGGCTCTGCAACCAGTGTGCTCCCAGTTGTAGGAGTGACTCTGCCACTTATCTCTTATGGCGGTTCTGCTTTGGTGGCAACTCTCTGTGCCATAGGTTTTGTGGCGGGGGCAGCGCTGCGCGATCCTGCTGTTCGAAGTGAAATCATGAAGAAACGGCGCGGATGAAGATAGTTATTGCAGGTGGGGGAACGGCAGGTCATGTCGAGCCCGCATTAGCAGTTGCGCGAGCCTATAAAGCTGCACATCCGGATGCCACAATCATCTTTATCGGAACCAAAACTGGATTAGAGAACACACTTGTTCCACAAGCCGGATTCCAACTTTCTCTCATTCCGAAAATAACTCTGCCGCGCAAATTGAGCTTTCATATCTTCACACTTCCCTTCACCCTACTTGGGGCTGTCGTAAAAACTTTACAAACACTTCAAGGTGCGCAATTACTCGTTGGATTTGGTGGGTATGTATCCGCGCCGGCTTATCTAGCAGCATTTGTTAAGCGCGTTCCGATTGTGATTCATGAGGCTAATGCCAAACCCGGCTTAGCGAACCGCTTAGGTTCAAAGCTCACTCACTATTGCGCCATCACACATTCCGTTTCGCGTGGGAATTTGAGCAAGGCTCAAAGAACTGGATTACCTATGCGTCCTGAAATTGTTCACGCCTTCGAATCCGCTTCTCACAATTGGCAAGAGTCGCGAGCCGCAGCAAAGGAATCACTTGGTTTCACACGAGATGAGCCGCTGATTTTTATCTTCGGCGGCTCTCAAGGATCCCAATCGCTCAATGCGGTGATTGCTGAATCAGTGGGTGGCTTAACTGGGCGCGGCATCAATATCGTGCACGGTGTAGGTGGAAGTAACCCACTTCCACATAGCGCTCCTCGCTATCTTCCTCATCATTACATTTCAGATATGGCAACTTCATACTTGGCAGCAGATTTGATTATCTCCAGGAGCGGAGCAGTTACATGCTCAGAAGTTGCTGCACTCGGTCGTTATGCCCTCTTTATTCCACTTCCCATTGGAAATGGCGAACAAAATCTCAATGCCGCAGAGTTAGTCGCACATAACCGAGCAGAGATTCGCGAGCAGCGGGATTTCACTGCGCCTTGGCTGATTGCAAATATTGAAAGACTTCTACGGCAAAGTGCAGCAGCGAAAGTCTCTGGATCTGATCAAGATTTGCAGGCGACATCTAAGATTGTTGCATTGATGGATCATGCAATTTCTGGAGGTCGCTAACAATGCAGACGCTGCACGGAAAGCGAATCCATTTCATTGGAATCGGTGGATCCGGAATGAGCGGGTTGGCGCGAATAGCACTCGCTGATGGAATTTCCGTCAGTGGATCTGATGCAAAAGATTCATCAATTCTTATTGCACTTTCCGCGCTGGGAGCTCGAGTAAGCGCCCATCATGAGGCTGCCAACGTGGAAGGCGCAGATTGCGTTATTTACTCAACAGCCATCAGCGCGACAAATCCGGAAATGGTGTATGCAGTCGAACGCTCCATCCCGATATTAACGCGCGCAGAAGCTTTGGCCTTATTAATGAAAGGTTCCCGCAGTATTGCAATTGCCGGAACCCATGGAAAAACAACAACCTCTTCCATGATGACAGTTGCATTGCAGGCATGTGGATTAGATCCTTCCTTTGCCATTGGTGGAACTGTGACTGCATCTGGCGCCAATGCTCATCGTGGAACTGGTGATTTTTTCGTTGCGGAAGCAGATGAATCAGATGGTTCATTTGTTGCTTACCGTCCGCATGCGGCAATCGTCACCAACGTGGAATATGACCATGTTGATTTCTTCCACACGCCAGAGGCAGTCACGCAGGTCTTTCAAGAATTTGCCGCAACGATCGCCCCCGATGGTTTATTGGTCTATTGCGCTGATGATTCTGGTGCGCGAAATCTTGGTGAATCTCTCCTTGCCTGCAACCGAATCTCTTATGGAACAAGTGAGGGAGTTGATTTAGCTCTCGATCAGATTCACTTGCAGCCGCAAGGATCTACGGCGCGCGTTCTCTGGAAAGGTCGCGCAGTAGGAAACCTCGAGCTTCACATACCTGGACACCACAACGTGCTTAATGCAGCAGCCTGTCTTGCCATGGGGCTCGCCCTTGATTTGCCCGTTCATCAACTGCTTGAGGGGCTAGCGAATTTCAGAGGCGCCGGTCGACGTTTTGAATTAAAAGCAACTGAGCATGGCATCCGCATTATTGATGATTACGGGCATCACCCAACTGAAATTAGAGCAACACTTCAAGCAGCCCGCCTCTATGCCGGTGAAGGTCGACTACTTGTAATTTTTCAACCACATAGATTCTCGCGTACTCAAGCATTTCTTCATGAATTCGCCGAATCTTTAGATCTTGCCGATGATGTCACTGTGCTAGAAATTTATGCAGCAAGCGAGAAACCCATTCAAGGGGTTTCCGCTGAATTAATTGCCAAAGGCATGAAGCGAGGAATTTATCTCCCCAATTTTATGGAAGCAGCAGATCGCATTATTGCCATGGCTCAACCCGGTGATGTCGTTATTACCTTAGGAGCCGGCGATGTCAATTCACTTGCTCCCATCATTGCTGATGGATTACAACGCCGCTTTGCCTAATATGAAGCGAACCCCATTATTTCTTGGCATAGTCATACTGATATTTGCAGGCTTAGCCTATATTTTTGCTTGGTCATCACTTTTGACAGTCAAAACAATCTCAATTTCTGGCGCACCGACATCTGAAAGTGAATCCATCATTTTGCAAAAGGTGGATATCAAATCAGGCAGCCAACTCGCACGCGTTGAGCCGCGTGCAATAGAGCGGAGAATTTCTGCCATTGCGTGGGTCGATAAAAGTACTGTCTCCAGAGATTGGATTCGCGGAAAGGTCACCATCCATCTGACGCCGCGTACCCCAATGGCCTTTTACAACGGTAAAACTTTGGATAAATCTGGGAAGGTATTTGAGTTGCCGGGCTTTGCAAAAACCAACCTCCCAGAAGTCACTGCGGCCAACCCACAACTTGGCCTTGCCGCCATCGATCTCTTCAGGAATCTTCCATCTGAAATTCAAAGCTCGGTGCTATCACTTGCAGCCAAGAATGAAAGCTCCTTTATTCTCTCGATCGAGCGAAATGGGCGAAAATTGCAGCTTTTATGGGGCAAAAATGAGATGAGTGAGTTGAAGTTAAAGGTTATCGATTCACTTCTTGCACTACCTGAGAATAAAAAGATTCGAAGTATTGATGTCAGTGCACCACATGCACCAATAGTGAAATGATGAAATAGTAAAAAAATTAGTTCGTGGCGGTCTTTGATAATGGAGATTAATCCGCATACCTTGCGCCCAACAAAGAAGTAGAAATGTAATTCTCAAGTTGAGGTTTACAGTTCTAAAGGGGGACTCACGTGGCTGCTCCACAGAATTACTTAGCTGTCATCAAAGTTGTCGGTATCGGCGGCGGCGGAGTAAATGCAATCAATCGCATGATTGATGTTGGATTAAAAGGCGTTGAGTTCATCGCTATCAATACAGATGCACAACATTTATTAATGAGTGATGCAGATGTGAAATTAGATATTGGTCGCGCTTCGACAAAAGGTTTGGGTGCAGGTGCTGCTCCAGAAAAAGGTCGTCAAGCTGCAATTGATCACACCGAAGAAATTGAAGAAATTTTACGTGGCGCTGACATGGTATTCGTTACCGCAGGCGAAGGTGGCGGAACCGGAACAGGTGGCGCGCCGATTGTTGCAAAAATTGCACGCGACTTAGGAGCGCTCACTATCGGCGTTGTTACTAAGCCATTTTCTTTTGAGGGAAAGATTCGTTCTCGCCAAGCAGAAGAAGGCATCGAACTTCTTCGTGAGCAAGTAGATACCTTGATTGTTATTCCAAATGATCGCCTCCTTGCAATTTCCGATAGAGCAATCACTGCTGTTGATGCTTTTAAGAGCGCAGATCAAGTACTTCTCTCCGGTGTTCAGGGAATTACTGAAATTATTACTCAACCAGGACTTATCAATTTGGACTTTGCAGATGTAAAAACTGTCATGACAGATGCTGGTTCTGCACTCATGGGAATTGGGTCGGCGCGCGGTGAAAATCGCGCGACCCGCGCCGCCGAACTTGCAATCTCGAGCCCACTTCTTGAAGCTTCCATTGATGGTGCAATGGGCGTTCTCCTTTCGGTTGCAGGTGGTTCAGACCTTGGTCTCTTTGAAATTAATGAAGCATGCGAATTGGTACAAGCAGCTGCTCATCCAGATGCGCGCATAATTTTTGGTACAACCATCGATGATGCGCTCGGCGACGAAGTGCGTATCACGGTGATTGCTGCTGGATTTGCAGGTGGTCAGCCCAAGAAAGTTGAAATGCCAGTGATCAATGCCAGCACCCTTTCAGGAAATGCAGATCCCATTCCAGTCAATGATCCACTTGCCGTGGCTCTAGATTTGGATGCGCCGCCAGCACGCAAGCGCGTTACCTTTGAAGACCTTGTCGCTGAAGATGACATTGATGTTCCAGATTTCATGAAATAGGCAGATTTCATCTTTTTGCGTGCGATGTAACCCACCGAGAAAATAGTGAAGAAACTTTTCACCACTCGAAGCGGGGGATTGAGCACAGGTGCATATCACTCTTTCAATCTTGCAACCCATGTGGGGGATGATGAATCTGTAGTTCGAGAGAACCGTTTACTGCTCTCTCGCAGTTATGGCGATATGCAATATATGAATCAAGTGCATGGCTCACAAGTTGTCATCGTTGAAGCGGTCAGTGAAGAAGCCCCAACCGCAGATGCGATTGTCTCTGGAATTCCTGGGGTTGGTTTAGCAGTCATGGTCGCCGATTGCATTCCGCTTCTGATGTATTCAGATGTGGCAGTTGCTGCAGTTCATGTTGGTCGACGCGGTTTAGTCAATGGCGTGGCGTTATCTGCGCTTTCTGCAATGCGCGAAATAGGTGCTGATCAAATTTTTGCAGAGATTGGACCAGCAATTTGTGGAAGTTGTTACGAAGTTTCACCGGAAATATTTGAAGAGGTGACAGCAGCGCATTCATTAGCAGCAGCGCAAACACCGCAAGGAACCCCCGCGCTCAATCTGCCCAAAGCTCTGGATGCACTTCTTACATCGCACGGAGTATCCGTTACTGACCATCATGTGTGCACGGTAGAAAGCAGTGATCATTTTTCCTATCGACGTGATGGCGTTACCGGTAGACAGATAGGCTTCATTTCACTATGAGTCGAAGCCTTGAGTTAGCCGATCGTTTAGCAGAGGTAAGGTCGCGAATCACAAGACCAGATGTCACTCTCATCGTTGTCACGAAGACCTATCCGGTAAGTGATGTGCAGATATTGCACGATCTGGGAGTCACAGATTTCGGCGAGAATCGCAATGAAGAAGGTCTGCCTAAATCTCAAGCTGTTCCGGCACGTTGGCACTTTCAAGGAGAAATTCAGAGCCGAAAAATTAAAGAGATTATTCAGTGGGCAGATTGCATCCACTCGCTCGATGATCTAAGGCATGCTGAGAAATTGAGTGCAGCGCTCATAAAGCCCATCGATGTTTTCCTGCAGTTATCACTGGATGGCGACCCTTCGCGTGGTGGGTTGACCTTAGAGAATCTACTTCCACTTGGCGCAGCTATCTGCGAACTTGCGCACATCAGGATCGTGGGAATGATGTGCGTTCCGCCTCTCACAATGGAGGCTTCAGAAGCATTTGCTGATATTTCCAAAGCGCACCAACGTTTTACCCGCGAATTTACAGATGCCACATCACTTTCTGCTGGGATGTCTGGAGATTTTGAAATCGCAATCGACCATGGTGCGACACATATTCGAGTCGGTAGTTCAATACTCGGCTCTCGCACCCACCGCTAGTAACCTTGGGGTATGTCTGCACTCAATAAAATGATGGGCTTCCTCGGTCTTGTCGATACTGATGAAGATGCCACAGTTGCACAAGTTCCAACTCGCACTCCAATCTCTCGCCCTACTCGCGATCGCAATGGAGTGACAGTAATCGGATCAACATCAACAACTTCTTCGGCGCAACAACCTGCCCTTATGGAAGAAGGTTCCTACAACATCATTTCACTTCAGCCACGTTCATATTCAGAGATGCGCAAAGTTGGCGAACATTTCCGCGAAGGAAATCCGGTCATCATTAATCTTGATGACACTGAAGAGAGCGAACGTAAGCGTCTGGTTGACTTTGCTAGTGGTTTAGTTTTTGGTCTACAAGGAAGAATTGAGAAAATTTCACTTCGCGTCTTCTTGCTCTCTCCAGCAAACGTCACCGTCAGCAACGAAGATAAGACAGCAGCTCAGGCAACATTCTTTAACCAGAGTTAATTTTTTACATGCTGCAATCTGTACTTCTACAATTACTGGGGCTCTTTAAGTTTGCTCTCTTTGCTCGAATCATTATTGATTATGTACGTATGTTCGCCCGAAATTGGCGCCCCAATGCATTTCTGCTAGCAGTCTTTGAAGTCATTTACACTGTCACAGATCCACCCATGAGATTTGTGCAACGCTTTGTTCCTCCACTCAGGCTTGGGGGAGTAGCTCTCGATCTCTCATTTATCGTCGTTCTCATCGCAGTAAATATTCTGCAGACAATGGTTCGCTATTTCTTGTAATTAAAAGCAAGCAGGATTTTGCTCTTAACTTCGAGTAAGTGAGATTGCAACTCCAAGTTCATTCTCTTGGGGTATAAGACTTGTATCCCGAAGAAAAGAAGTTGCAAGTACTTCATCAGAGATATGCCCTGTGGCAGCTTCTATAGCTTCTGCAATCTCATTTGGTGAATTCCAGCGAAGTTGAATGCGATCTGAAATCTCAAAACCATCGCCCTTACGTCGCTCCTGCACCAGGCGGATGAATTCGCGGACAGTTCCCGCAGCGATTAATTCAGGGGTAAGAGTTAAATCTAGAGCAACGCTCTCACCGTCATGACTTGCCACCATCCAACCTGTGCGGGGGACTTCAGTGATGACCAAATCTTCAAGGGTGATGGTGAAATCACCGAGCGTTGTGCTCTTCGAAGAGCGGAGTGTGCGCACAAGATCAGGCGCGTTCGCAGATTGAATTAACTTGGCAACTTCCTGAACGCTCTTTCCATATTGAGCGCCCAGTGATTTGAAATTAGCTTTAATGGATATATCTACCAAGTCACCATCTGCTTGTGCAATATCTTGCAGGTCTTGCACATTTAATTCATCGGCGATTTGTGCCTTCATCTCATCTGGAAGTAAAGACCAGCCATGTGCGGAAATGAGTGCTCGTCCTAGAGGCTGCCGAATCTTGATACCGGATTCAGCGCGAGCGGATCTTCCAAGTTCAACGACGCGCCGCGTCATGGCCACTTGTTGATTTAAATCGCGCTTGATCAGAGCGTTATCTGAGATTGGAAAATCGGTGAGATGAACAGAATGGGCAACGCTCGGATCAGCAACTCTGACGAGAACTTGCCACGTGTGTTCTGCAATAAATGGCACCATCGGCGCAAGTAGTTGTGTGAGCGTTACTAAACATTGATGGAGCGTGGCAAGCGCTGCGACATCGCCATCCCAAAAGCGGCGACGTGAACGACGCACATACCAATTGGAGAGATCATCGATAAACCTTGCTAATTCACGCCCCGCAACTTGTGAATCAAATTCAGAATATGCCTTATCTACATCTTCAATAAGCACATTGAGCTCACTGAGAATCCAGTGGTCGAGCAGACTTCTCTTCTCATATGCAGGCGCTTGCGAAAGTTCGAAATTTGAAGCTTGCGCATAGAGTGCGTGGAAGGAGACGGTATTCCAGAAAGTTAAGAGCGTTTTGCGGACCACATCAGAGATTGCATCGTGCCCAACTCGACGGGCCGACCAAGGCGATCCAGCTGCCAACATGTACCAACGCACTGCATCGGCCCCATGCTGATCCATCAGAGACATAGGCTCGAGAACATTTCCTAGGTGTTTACTCATCTTGCGCCCATCTTTATCCAAAATGTGGCCAAGACAGAGAACGCTCTTATATGAACTTTCATCAAATACCAAAGTTCCGATGGTCATGAGCGTGTAAAACCAACCACGAGTTTGATCAATTGCCTCACAAATAAAATCAGCAGGATAAGCAGCTTTAAATTTCTCAGCCGATCCAGGCTTATGAGGATAACCCCATTGGGCAAATGGCATCGCACCTGAGTCGTACCAGCAGTCAATAACTTCTGGAACACGTGTCATGATTGAGCTGCACTCTTTACATGCAAAGGTCACATCATCAACAAATGGTCGATGCGGATCTAAAGCGCTGAGATCGTGACCTGCATGCGTTCCAAGTTCAGCAAGGGATTCCACACAAATCTCATGTTTATTTTCACAGCGCCAGATTGGTAATGGCGTTCCCCAATATCGATTTCGAGAAAGCGCCCAGTCAATATTGTTATTGAGCCAATCTCCGTAGCGGCCAGTTTTTATCGTTTCGGGATGCCAATCTGTTGTGGAATTTTCTCGCAGAAGTTCATCTTTGATAGAGGTAGTGCGGATGTACCACGATGGTTGTGCGTAGTAAATGAGCGCTGTATGGCAACGCCAACAATGGGGATACGGGTGTTCGTATGGCAGATGTTTATACAGTGCACCAGATTTCTTTAACTCTTTGACAAGCTGTTTATCCGCTTCTTTAAAGAAAGTTCCCCCAACAACAGGCACGGAGGTGAGGAATGTTCCATCAGGTGCAATGGGATTTACTACTGGCAGCCCATACGAGCGACATACCTGTAAATCGTCTGCTCCGAATGCAGGAGATTGATGTACGAGTCCAGTGCCATCTTCAGTGGTGACGTATGTTGCAAGAACCACGAAATGTGAATCTGGAATCTCCACATAATCAAATGGGCGGCGATACGTGATGCGTTCTAGATCCTTACCTTTGAGAGTTTTTAAGATTGTATGTTCGCCGGCTACCGCTGATAACAGTGGTTCTGCTACAACCAGAACTTCAGATACATCTTCGACGATAGTTTTCAGGACTACATAATCCACATCAGGATGAACCGCGATGGCGGTATTTGAGACCAATGTCCAAGGCGTCGTTGTCCATACCAATAAAGATGCGCCAAGGTCTGCAAGTTCTCCAGATGTAACGGGAAACCTGACATACACAGATGGGTCTGTCACAGTTTCATACCCTTGCGCTAACTCATGATCAGATAATCCAGTACCGCACCGAGGACAATAAGGTGCAACTCGATGATCTTGAACGAGCAAACCTTTCTTCCAAATCTCTTTAAGGCTCCACCAAACACTTTCCACATATTCAGGCGCCATAGTCCAATAGGCTTGATCAAAATCGACCCAAAAGCCCATGCGCTCGGTCATCTCACTAAATGCATCCACGTGGCGCGTCACAGACTCGCGACATTTTTCATTGAAAGCTGCAATACCAAATTTCTCGATATCGCCCTTACCGGAAAATCCCAACTCCTTTTCAACGGCAATTTCAACCGGCAGACCATGACAATCCCAGCCAGCTTTACGAACTACATATTTACCTTTCATTGTTTGATAACGCGGGAATACATCCTTAAATACGCGCGCTTCAATGTGGTGAGTACCAGGCATGCCATTTGCAGTAGGGGGACCTTCATAAAATGTCCATGGAATCCCATGAGAGCGAGATGCTGTGCTCTTGTGAAAAATTTCTTCATCGTTCCAAAATTTCAAGATTGATCGTTCCATTGCCGGAAGATCAATAGCCGCGTTGATTGCGCGAAATGGCGATGACATAAAAAATCCCCCAAGGTTGCTTCACTTGGAGGGACGAACTCTTTCGAGTTCGCGGTACCACCCGCCTTGCATCCATCACATGATGTGAGTGGATACCTCTTTCTTTCCAAGCCTTCGGCCAGTTCTACCCCGCGTATGCGGATCTTCTGACGTGCTCCGAGGTGATTGCCTCTTCATCGCACTCTTCGCGCTTGTTTGTGCTGGTGCAAAGTCTAAACCATGCGTGGCTGAGTTGGTCGCCAGCGAAAAAAAGCATAAGGTGCGCGGCGTGCCAGGAAAAAAGAAGGTAGTCAAGAAAGCTGCGAAGAAGGCTGCAAAGGGCGCGGCTAAGAAAACTGCTGCGAAAAAGGTTGCAAAGAGCGCACCAAAGAAAAGCGCTAAGAAAGTTCCTGCGAAAAAAGCGGCAGCCAAACCAGTAAAGAAGGCGCCTACCAAAAAATCTATTCCGGTGAAGAAAGCGCCCGGTCGTCCATTCCCATCAAAAGTTGGCAAGACCACTCTGACAGTTGATGAGAAATCACAAACAGTTTCCGTCTCTACTGTTGTTGCACCAACAGCCGCTCCTATTATTGAAGAACGTCGTTTGGTCATGCCGCCGCCACCTCGTCCTACTAAGACAGGTAAGAAGATTGCACCGTTAAAACCTCTCAAGTCTGCACCAACTCCTGTCACCGCATCGAGCGATGAAGCGCCTTGGACTGCTGCAGAATTAAAATCTGTTCGAGCAGAAATTGCTGCTGACCTTGAAAGATTGCGCCGAGAACTTGCCAGCGTAGAAGCTGAGATGGATGAATTGATTGCCGAATCTGGCGAAGGTGCAGGAGATGACCAAGCAGATTCCGGTACAAAAACTTTTGAACGCGAACATGAAATGTCTCTTGTCATCAATGCACGTGACATGGTTCTGCAAACTGAACGTGCGCTCGAAAGAATTGATGCCAAAACTTATGGACTCTGCGAAGATTGTGGTTCTCCTATCGGGAAAGCACGTTTGCAAGTATTTCCGCGCGCAACCTTGTGCATGATCTGTAAACAAAAGGAAGAGCGGCGCTAAGGTGCGCCTCATCCATTCACGCAATATCTGGCTCACGGCTTGGACTGTGTGGCTGTTGGATTACCTCACCAAAGCTTGGGCGCTACGGTATTTTGCGGGAGATCCTCAAGAAATTTTAGGTTCATTTCTACGCTTTACCTTGGTAAAAAATTCAGGCGCAGCTTTTAATATTGCAAGTGGTTTCACCATTATCTTCACGCTCTTAGCCGTTGTGGTTATTGCAACCATCATTCGTTATGCATCATCGATTACATCGCGAGGCTGGTTGATATGCGCCGGGTTATTGCTTGGCGGGGTTCTTGGTAATCTCACGGACCGGATATTTCGAGAGCCGGGATTCTTTATGGGGCATGTCATTGATTGGATTCAAATTCCTCACTGGCCGGTATTTAATATTGCAGATTCAGCAATCTCAATTGCCGCCGTTATTGCAGTTATTCAAACTGCGCGAAATGTTCCACCTGTGTCGCGAGTACAGTAAGGGCATGAGTCGAGAGCTGCGCACACTCAGCGTTCCAGAAGGTGTGGCAGGCGAACGGATTGATAGCGCTTTGACGCGCGTCTTGGGACTTTCACGCTCTGCCATTGTTAAATTACTTGAAGATGGCGATATCACATCTTCTGGCAGAAATCTTTCAAAATCTGATCGGGTAACAGCCGGGCAGTTACTTGAAGTTCTTATGCCTGACCAGTCACCAAAGGATCCGATTCCACTCACTCCTATCGAAGGTCTTACCGTTATCTACAATGATGATGACATCGTCGTTATTGATAAACCTGTTGGCTGCGCCGCACATCCCAGCCCAGGTTGGACTGGGCCAACAGTAGTTGGAGCGCTCATTGCTGCTGGTTACACAATTACAACATCGGGTCCTGCAGAGCGCGCCGGAATAGTTCATCGATTGGATGCCGGAACATCTGGACTCATGATCGTAGCTAAAAATGAAAAATCTTATTTGGCGCTGAAAGAGATGTTTCGAAGCCATCAGATTGAAAAGACCTACCATGCATTAGTGCAAGGACATATGGATCCGGCAACTGGAACGATTGATGCTCCTATAGATCGCCATCCCAAAGAAGATCATCGCTTCGCAGTTGTAGCATCGGGTAAAGAGAGTATTACGCACTATGAAGTCATTGAGTTTTATCGAGCCGTATCTCTTGTCAAAGTTGAACTCGAAACTGGGCGCACCCACCAAATCAGAGTGCACTTTTCTGCAGTGGGGCATCCCTTAGTGGGCGATACTGTCTACGGCGCAGACCCAGTTCTTGGAAAGAAAATGCAGATGGCCAGACCATGGTTGCATGCGCTGGAACTTCGTTTTAACCATCCAGTGAGCGCAATTCCATTACAACTTCGCGCTCCATATCCACCTGACCTTCAGAGTTCGCTGGCGTTGCTATCCGAGGCGGTCCTGCCTTAGCCGCTAATCTTGCGCCACCATGTCATCTGAAGATCTTTCAGCTTCACGGGCATCGACGAAAGACTCGTTTGTACATTTACATGTGCATACCGAGTACTCGATGCTCGATGGCGCCGCGCGTATCGGAGATTTAGTAACCGAAGTAGCGCGTTTAGAAATGCCAGCGATTGCAATGACAGATCATGGCAATGTCTTTGGCGCATTTGATTTTTATAAGCAAGCACTTAAAGCAGGTATTAAGCCCATTATTGGGATTGAGGCATATGTAGCTCCGGAATCCCGCTTTGATAAAAAACGTGTGCAGTGGGCAGATGGTGGCGATGATGATGTGTCAGGTGGTGGCGCCTACACCCACATGACAATCCTTGCCGAAAACAATCAGGGACTTTCCAATCTCTTTAAACTCTCTTCTCTGGCATCTCTTGAGGGCTACTACTACAAACCGCGTATGGATCGCGAATTGCTCTCTCGATACGCCACGGGGTTAATCGCAACAACGGGCTGTCCTGGTGGCGAAATTCAAACCCGGCTGCGAATGGGAAATTACAAGGAAGCGCTGCGAGCAGCAAGTGACTATCGCGATATTTTCGGTGCCGGTAATTATTTTCTGGAGATCATGGATCACCAGATTGATATCGAAAGTCGTGTAAAAGTTGATTTACTGAAGCTCGCCGCTGAACTCAACTTGCCGCTACTTGCCACAAACGATTTGCACTACACCTATCATGGCGATGCAGCTGCGCATGCAGCGCTGCTATGCGTGCAATCGGGAACCACGCTTGCAGATCCCAAACGGTTCCGCTTTGATAATGATGAGTTTTACTTAAAAACTCCGGCGCAGATGCGCGAGATTTTCAAAGATATTCCGGAAAGTTGCGATAACACGCTACTTATTGCAGAGCGATGTGGAATCTCTCTTCGCGAGAATGAAAACTTGCTCCCAGCTTTCACTGTTCCCGAGGGCGAAACTGAGGATTCCTGGTTACGTAAAGAGGCAGTCAAGGGGTTGCGCGAAAAGTTAGGTGACCGAGCAACTGAGGAATACCGCACCCGTTTGCAATATGAACTTGATGTCATGATCAAGATGGGATTTCCCGGTTACTTCTTAGTGGTCGCAGATCTTGTGGCGCATGCAAAAAAAGTTGGTATTCGAGTTGGGCCTGGTCGAGGATCAGCTGCGGGGTCACTCGTTGCATACGCGCTAGGAATTACTGGTTTAGATCCGATCGAGCACGGACTTTTATTTGAGCGATTCTTGAATCCAGAACGTATCTCCATGCCAGATATCGACTTGGATTTCGATGAAAGACGTCGCGCCGAAATGATTCGGTATGCAACTGAAAAATACGGCGAAGATCGCGTCGCGCAGATTATTACCTACGGCACCATTAAATCTAAACAAGCTCTGAAAGATGCCACACGCGTTCTGGGACTTGCATATGCAGTGGGTGAAAAGTTAACCAAAGCGCTTCCACCATCTGTGATGGGCAAGGACATCACCTTGGCAGGAGTCTTTGATACGAAAGATCCCCGATATAGCGAAGCTGGCGAATTTAGAGATCTTTACGAAGGCGATCCCGATTCCATGCGAGTGGTCGATGTCGCCAAAGGTTTGGAAGGTTTGAAACGGCAGTGGGGTGTTCACGCTGCTGGAGTTATTTTGTCTCGCGAACCCCTGCTCGATGTGATTCCCATCCATCGCCGTGAAGCAGATGGAGCCATCATCACGCAATTTGATATGGGAGCTTGCGAAGCTACTGGATTATTAAAGATGGATTTTCTTGGACTGCGAAATTTATCGGTCCTGGATGATGCTCTTTTGAATATCAAAATTAATCAAAATATTGTGATTTCGCTAGAAGATCTGCCCCTTCATGATAAGAAAACTTTTGAACTTCTCTCTCGAGGTGAAACTCTCGGAGTTTTCCAACTCGATGGTGGACCAATGCGTGCGCTCCTACGCAGCATGGCACCTGATTCTTTCGCTGATATCTCTGCGGTGATTGCCTTATATCGCCCTGGACCCATGGGAGAAAATGCCCATAACAACTACGCCGATCGAAAAAATGGCCGTAAACCTGTAGAGCCAATACACCCTGAACTCTCGCAGCCTCTGCAAGAGATTTTGGGGGATACCTACGGATTAATTGTGTATCAAGAACAAGTAATGGCGATTGCCCAGAAAGTTGCCGGATTTACTTTGGGACGCGCAGATTTACTCCGTAAGGCGATGGGTAAGAAGAATAAAGAGATTCTTGATAAGGAGTACATTCCGTTTGAAGCCGGCATGAAGGCGAATGGTTTTTCCAACGCGGCCATTAATCGCCTCTGGGAAGTTCTTATTCCGTTCTCTGACTATGCATTTAACCGTGCTCACAGCGCTGGATATGGAGTGGTCTCATTTTGGACTGCTTATTTAAAGGCGAATTTTCCTACCGAATATATGGCAGCGCTGCTCACAAGTGTGCGAGATGACAAAGATAAATCTGCGCTCTATCTCTCTGAATGTCGGCGCATGGGCATCAAAGTTTTACCACCTGATGTCAATGAATCCGATGCTGAATACACTCCGCGTGGGAAAGATATTCGCTTCGGTTTAGCAGCAATTCGAAATGTCGGCGAAGGAGTAGTTGCAGCAATTAAAAGTGCGCGAACAAGTAAAGGCGCCTTTACTTCGTTTGGGGATTTTCTCGCCAAAGTTGATGCCAGCGTCTGCAATAAGAAGACCATCGAATCCTTGATCAAAGCGGGAGCATTTGATTCACTCAAGCACCCACGTAAGGGGCTCATGGCAATTCATCTTGAAGCAATTGACTCTGTCTCTGAAACCAAACGAGCAGAAGCGATTGGTCAATTTGATCTCTTTGGCGCTGACTCAATATCACAAGTAGTTGGACTCGATATCGAAATTCCACAGACCGAATGGGATAAGTCAACTCTTCTGACCTTTGAGCGCGAAATGTTAGGACTGTATGTATCTGACCATCCATTATTGGGTGTAGAACATGTTCTGAGATCGCATACAGATATGTCGATCTCTGAACTCCTTGAAGAAGGTCCAGCCGATGGCATGGTCACCATTGGTGGCCTCATAACTGGCATAGCTCGAAAAGTTTCGCGACAAGGAGCATCGTGGGCAGTAGTTAATGTAGAAGATTTAGAAGGTGCTATTGAAGTTCTCTTTTTCTCTAATACATACAATCAATATGCGCTCACATTGACAGAAGATCGAGTAGTTGTGATTCGTGGCAGATTTTCTCGGACTGACGAACAAACTCGCTTCACTGCACTCGAGATGAAATTCCCGGATATCACGGCAGCGCCTACCGGCCCTCTGCTCATCTCACTTCCTGCCCATCAAGTAACTCCGCCAGTTGTCGAGCGGATGAAAGAAATATTGCGTACACATCCTGGAAAACGCGAAGTCCATCTCCAAGTTGTTGATCAACAGAAATCTACAACCTTAAAAATTGACGCCCTCGTCACATCCTCACCAAGTTTGAGCGCCGATTTAAAGGCAATTCTGGGCCCTGATTGCCTGGTACGTATCTAAATTGGTTCGGTAAAAATCTCAGCTCACCTAAATTCTCTGCCAAGTAGAATACGCAGGTGATTCGAGTTGTTGATGTGCGGGGCAGAAGCCTCGATAAATCTGGTTATCAAGAGTTACTGCCGCGAGCAGAACTTGATATCAGCGCTGCCATGGCAACAATCGAACCCATTCTTGCGCGAGTTAAGAATGGAGATGAGCAAGATTTACTAAGCCTGTGTGCAGAGTTTGATGGAATTACCCCTGCTTCAATTCGGGTTCCACAAAGCGCACTCGATCAAGCGCTCTCTGAATTAGATCCGCGGGTTCGTGCAGCTCTTGAAAAATCTGCAGAGCGAATTCGTTTAGTCCATGTGGAGCAGAAACGCGCTGCAAGCAAAACTCAGGTAGTTCCTGGAGGCACGGTCTCTGAAAAATGGATTCCGGTCGACCGCGTGGGTCTTTATGTTCCAGGTGGAAGAGCGGTGTATCCAAGTAGCGTTCTTATGAATGTGATTCCTGCGCAAATTGCCGAAGTGCCAAGTATTGCGGTTGCTTCACCACCACAGAAAGAGTTTGGGGGACTGCCGCACCCAACAATCTTGGCTACCTGTGCTCTACTTGGAATTACAGAGGTGTATGCAATCGGGGGAGCACAAGCCGTTGCACTCTTTGCATATGGAATGAAAAATGTATGTGCAAAATGTGATTTAGTAACGGGTCCTGGAAATATTTATGTGGCCGCTGCAAAACGTGCGCTGCGTGGAGTGATTGGAATCGACTCCGAAGCTGGTCCAACTGAAATTGCAATCCTGGCCGATGACTCTGCATATGCAGTCGATGTTGCGACAGATTTAATAAGCCAAGCAGAGCACGATGTCATCGCGGCAGCGGTACTCGTGACTAATTCCGAGAAATTATGTAATGACGTTCAGGAGCAATTAGCATTTCGCGTTCCGCTCACCAAACATGCAGAGCGCATCAAGACTGCTTTGCAAGGTGTGCAATCGGCCATCGTGCTCACAGATTCAATTGCACAAGGTATCAATGTGGTGAATGCTTATGCTGCAGAGCATTTAGAGATCCAGACCAAGCAGGCGCGAGAAGATGCAGAGAAAATTCGCAATGCTGGTGCGGTATTTATTGGACGTTTTTCCCCAGTATCACTCGGTGACTATTCAGCCGGGTCTAACCATGTTCTACCCACTGGTGGCTGCGCCTGCCATAGCAGCGGACTTTCTGTGCAAACTTTCTTACGCGGATTACATTTTATTGAATACGATAAAAGCGCCTTCACCGAAATTATTCAAACCGTTGTCACATTGGCACAGGCTGAAGATCTACCCGCTCATGGTGAAGCTATGACAGCCCGTTTGGAAAATTTATGAACGACTGGCCAAATTGGTTACCGCTTCGCCAAGATCTACGCGAACTCTCTGCCTACGGTGCTCCACAAATTTCAACAGATGCTGTGATGAATACCAATGAGAACCCATATGCACCCTCTAGCGAACTTGCCCAAGCTATTTCAGAACGCATCGCTAAAGTTGCTCTGACTCTCAATCGATATCCAGATCGTGATGCCACGATTTTACGGACCAAATTAGCTCACTTTATTAATAATTTATCTCATACAAAATTTACCCAGGCCAATGTATGGGCGGCAAATGGCAGCAACGAAATAATTCAATCCCTTTTTCTCGCCTTTGGTAGTGCAAGCGCACTTGGTTTTACTCCTTCTTATTCGATGCACCCCTTGATAGCGAGAGTGACGGGAGTACCGTGGATCAATGGCTCACGGAAGGAAGATTTTTCATTAGATGTTGATTCGGCCATTAACCAAATACAGCGCGAAAAACCAGCTCTTACATTTATCACAACTCCAAATAATCCAACTGGTTCAGCTGTTACATACGCAGAATTAGAACTCATCGCCAAAGCAACACCTGGCTTGCTCGTTATAGATGAGGCATATGCCGAATTCTCTAGCGAAAAATCAGCAGTTTCACTGATTGAGAAGTATCCCCATGTAGTTGTTATCCGCACGATGAGCAAGGCTTTCGCATTTGCCGGAGCGCGAGTTGGATATCTGATTGCAGATCCAGCTGTCATCCAAGCGATGTTTCTCGTGAGACTTCCTTATCACTTGAGTGCGCTCACTCAAGCAGCAGGAGAAGTTGCCCTTGATTATCAGAGAGAATTACTCGAGACGGTTGATACTCTGCGACGTAATCGCGAAGAAGTTGCGCAAGCGCTTCGCTCCTTAGGTTTATCAGTAGTGCCAAGTGCTGCAAACTTTCTTCTCTTTACCGGCTTTCAGATACCCGCAGCCGTACTCTGGCAAGCGCTGCTTGATCGCGGGGTTCTTATCCGAGATGTGGGATTATTAGGGTACTTACGAGTGACTATTGGCAACGACGCTGAAAACAAGAAGTTTCTCACCGCACTATCAGCATGCCTAGGAGAGTTATGAGCAGAACTGCACGAGTTGAACGCACGACGAAAGAATCAAGCGTTCTCGTCGAACTAAATCTCGATGGATCCGGAGAAATCAGTGTTGAGACCGGAGTTCCTTTCTTTGATCACATGCTCAGCCAATTAGGAAAACACTCTGGATTTAATTTGACTGTCAAGACAAAAGGTGACGTTGAAGTCGATTCACACCACACAGTTGAAGACACATCATTGGCGTTTGGACAGGCGCTTCGTGAAGCACTTGGCGATAAAGCTGGCATTCGTAGATTCGGCGATGCCATGGTCCCACTTGATGAAGTACTTGTGCAGGCAGCAGTTGATTTATCGGGACGCCCTTATCTAGTGCATCGCCAACCTGAAATCGTTGAATTAATTGGCACCTTTGACACCACTCTTGGCAAACATATTTGGGAATCTATTGTGGCTGAGGCAAGAATTGCTCTGCATATTCGTGTTCTTGAAGGGCGCAATGCCCACCATGTTTTTGAAGCGCAATTTAAAGCAGTTGCTCGGGCTCTGCGGGATGCGGTGTCGCTCGATGGACGAGTTGCCGGAATCCCTTCTACCAAAGGTTCACTCTAACTTTGGAGATTGCACTCCTTGATTACGGTTCAGGAAATCTACGATCGGCACAGCGCGCCTTTGAAAAGGCAGGCGCATCAGTAACTGTGACTTCGGATTTCCACACTGCTCTTAATGCAGATGGATTAGTGGTTCCAGGAGTTGGCGCTTTTGCAGCATGCATGAATGGGTTAACGAAAGTGCGTGGTGATGAGATTGTGCGCGAACGTTTTCAGAAACAACGACCAACACTAGGAATTTGTGTTGGTATGCAAATTCTTTTCGCTCATGGGGTTGAGCACGGTAACCACGCAGGAGTAGGTATGTGGCAAGGTACCGTTGAAAAAATATCCGCACCCATACTCCCGCACATGGGCTGGAATACAGTCAATGTTGGACATGGGTCAAAACTTTTTCAGGGAATTGCAGATCAATCCTTCTACTTTGTTCACTCGTATGCGGTAAAAAATTACCGCTCCGGAATTCCTTCGTATGCGCATTACGGAGAAGATTTCTTGGCATCTCTTGAGGATGGAGCAATCTCGGCAACTCAATTTCATCCAGAAAAATCGGGAGATGCTGGTCTGCAACTTATTAAAAATTGGGTGAGTGCGCTATGAGTTATCTCGAACTTCTCCCCGCTGTAGATGTGAAAGATGGACGCGCTGTGCGCCTTGTGCAAGGTGAACTTTCCGCAGAAACTGCATATGGAAATCCGCTTGAGGTGGCGCTAGATTTTCAAAGCGCCGGCGCAGAGTGGATTCATTTAGTAGATCTCGATGCTGCATTTGGACGTGGCAGCAATAGTGCTTTGCTTGCAGAAGTTATCGGAAAGCTCGACATTAAAGTTGAATTATCAGGAGGTATCCGTGATGATCAATCTCTACGCACCGCACTTGCAACAGGATGTACCCGAGTTAATCTCGGAACTGCTGCTTTAGAAAATCCCGATTGGACTTCGCGAGTGATCGCTGAATATGGAGATCGCATCGCGGTTGGACTTGATGTTCGGGGACATGTGCTTGCAGCTCGTGGTTGGACACAAGAAGGTGGCGATCTCTTTGAAACTATCGCTCGACTTGAAAGAGATGGCTGCGCTCGATATGTGGTCACTGATGTCACCAAAGATGGAACGCTGAAAGGGCCGAATCTAGAGTTACTCCAAGAAGTATGTGCTGTTACTAAGAAACCAGTTGTGGCTTCTGGTGGAATCTCATCTCTTGCCGATATTGATTCTCTCATTGCCCTGCATACCACTGGAGTTGAAGGCGCCATTGTTGGTAAGGCGCTTTATGCAGGTGCATTCACATTACAAGAAGCTCTAGAACGAACTCGATCATGACGCTCTCAATACGAATCATTCCCTGTTTAGATGTTACAGATGGACGTGTAGTCAAGGGTGTAAATTTTAAGAATTTACAAGATGCAGGTGACCCCGTTGAAATGGCATCTTTATACGGGACTGAAGGTGCAGATGAACTCACCTTTCTCGATATATCTGCCAGCGCAGTTGGTAGAGAAACAACTCTTGACGTTGTCCGAAAGACCGCCGAGCAAGTCTTTATTCCACTCACAGTTGGTGGGGGAATCCGTGAGGTAAGCGATGTTGATCGATTACTTCGCGCTGGCGCCGATAAAGTTTCCATCAATACTGCAGCGCTTGCGCGACCTTCACTTATTGCGGAAATTGCAGATCGTTTTGGTTCGCAAGTCTTGGTGCTCTCCATTGATGCTCGGCGCGCCCGTACCGAATCCGGATTTGAAGTGACAACGCATGGTGGTCGCGAAAGTGCTGGCAAAGATGCTTTGAAATGGATCGAAGAAGCATGTGCACTTGGGGTTGGCGAAATATTGTTGAACTCAATGGATGCAGATGGCACACGAGCTGGGTATGACATTGGAATGATCTCTGCAGTGCGCGCTGTCACCCAGGTTCCACTTATCGCAAGTGGTGGAGCAGGCGCGCTAGAAGATTTTTCAGCAGCGCTTGATGCCGGTGCAAATGCGCTATTAGCCGCGAGTGTTTTTCACTTCGGAACGCATCGCATTGCGGATGTAAAGCGATATCTGCGTGAGCATGGATATTCAGTGCGCGATGCTGGGCTCGTATAAGGCAGAATTACTTCGTGAGCAATCAACTTCCCCCTGAAATTCTTGCACTCCTCAAGGATGCGAATGCGCTAATTCCTGCTATCGCGCAAGATGCTGCAAGCGGTGAAATTCTCATGCTGGCATATATGAATGCCGAATCACTTGCGCTCACGATTCAAACAGGACGCGCGACTTATTTCTCCCGAAGCAGAAATGAATTATGGGAAAAGGGGAGTACTTCAGGAAATACCCAAGTAGTTCATGCCATCTCTCTCGATTGTGATGGAGATGCGCTTGTATTAAAAGTGGAACAAAATGGACCGGCCTGTCACACCGGAAATCGCAGCTGTTTCTTTCGAAGTATTGAGGTTGCTCCATGAACCTCAATGAATTTCGGGAGCACGCCAAAACCCACAATGTGATTCCGGTATATAGAAAATTATTGGCAGATGGTGAAACACCGCTTAATATCTATAAAAAACTGGCTAAGAATTTGCCAGGCACATTCTTACTTGAGTCAGCAGAACATGGCGGCGTATGGTCGCGATACTCTTTTATTGGCGTTCATAGCCAAACAACTTTGACAGAGAAAAATGGCACAGCTATCTGGCTCGGTACCCCTCCCGCCGGTGTGCCACAAGGAATGGATCCGCTCGAAGCGCTGCGAACTTCTGTCGCGCATTTGAAATCTCCCAAGATTGCGGGCCTGCCCACTCTTACAGGTGGATTAGTGGGATACATGGGCTACGACTGCGTACGTAGATTGGAACGACTTCCAGAGTTTTCCGAAAAGGATATTCAGTTACCAGAAATTGCATTTATGTTAACCAGTGATTTGGCGGTGATGGATCACGTTGCCGGCACCATTATCTTGATTGCCAATGCAATTAATTGGGATGGATCTGATGAGCGAGTAGATGAGTCGTACGCCGACTCGGTAGCGCGATTAGATCGCATGCAAGCTGATTTGCTGCAACCACTTGCCGGAGATGTCAGCGCCATTCCCGAAAAGTCACAACCTCAATTTTCACGCAACATGACGGAAGCAGAATTTAAAGCCAAAGTGGAGATTGCCAAAGAGGAGATTCGTGCAGGTGAGGCATTCCAAATAGTGCTTTCGCAACGATTTGCCATTCCATGCTCTGCTGATGCACTCGATGTCTATCGCATGTTGCGACTTAATAATCCAAGTCCTTATATGTATCTCTTCAGATTTGAAGATGGCATTGAGGTAGTAGGTTCGAGTCCGGAAGCTCTCGTGAAGGTGACGGGAGATGAAGTCATGGTGCATCCCATCGCTGGAACACGTAAGCGATCTGCTTCGGTAGAGGAAGATATTCGTTTAGGTGAAGAACTTTTGGCAGATCCTAAAGAACGTGCCGAGCATTTGATGTTGGTTGATTTAGGGCGAAATGATTTAGGGCGGGTCTGTGCCGCTGGATCTGTTGAGGTAGTTGATTTCATGCATATCGAGCGCTACTCGCATGTGATGCATATTGTTTCGACAGTTATTGGAACTTTAGCCTCCGATGCAACTCCTATTGATGCGCTCTTTTCTGTCTTTCCTGCCGGAACACTTTCTGGTGCCCCAAAACCACGCGCCATGCAAATAATTGAAGAACTCGAACCAACGCGACGGGCACTCTATGGAGGTGCGATTGGTTACTTTGACTTTACGGGAAATATTGATGCCTGCATTGCTATTCGAACGGCGCTGATTCAAGGCGGTCTTGCTTATGTGCAAGCTGGCGCAGGTTTAGTAGCCGATTCTGATCCGGCAAGTGAAAATGAAGAGACGCTCAATAAAGCAGCTGCAGTTCTCGGTGCCATTGCTGCCGCCCACGAATTGCATAAGGCGTGATGATGAAATTAGCAATCTCACTCATTCTGGTTGCCGCTATCGCAATTTCGCTGAGTCGATATTTTCGCCTTTCATCACGTTACGAGCGCACACCACGTTCACTCTCGCCATGGAATTCACTCGATCGCGGTATCGATCCCACTGAGGATGAGTCATGAGCGTTCTTGACTCGATAATTTCAGGAGTTCGCGAAGATTTACTGAGTCGACGTATGCCATTTGCTCAGCTTCTTGAAAATGTGCAGGCGCAGCGCCCACCGCTTGATGCTTATGCATCTTTACAAAAAGATGAGATGAATGTGATTGCAGAAGTGAAACGATCTTCTCCATCAAAAGGCGCGCTTGCTGAAATCGCAGATCCAGCGGCTTTGGCCGCTACCTATCAAGAAGCTGGTGCGGCAGCGGTAAGCGTGCTCACTGAGCAGAGACGTTTTGGCGGCTCACTTGCAGATCTTGATGCAGTACGTTCACGCATCGATATTCCAATCTTGCGCAAAGACTTTATGGTTGATGAATATCAATTTTATGAGGCGCGCGCCCATGGCGCAGACTTGGTATTGCTGATTGTGGCAGCGCTCTCTACAAGCCAACTCAAAGATTTTTACGAACTCTCAGAGGAGCTAGGCATGTCGGTCCTCGTTGAAGTTCATACACATGATGAATTAGAGAGCGCCATGGAAATTAATCCGCGCATGATTGGCATTAATTCGCGAAATTTAAAAACCTTAGATGTGGATGCCGGTGTTTTCTCCGAACTCTTACCGCGTATTCCACAGACTGTCATCAGAGTAGCTGAATCCGGAATCTCCACTCGCCGTGATGTGTTACATGCAGCAGAAGCAGGAGCGACTGCGATTTTGGTTGGTGAATCACTCGTAAAATCTGGGGATCCAATTTCTGCCATGCGTGAACTGCTAGGTCGCAGGTAGGCTCAGAACATGACGACTACGGATCAACGCGCTGGCCACTTTGGCCCGTATGGTGGACGTTTTGTTCCCGAAGCGCTCATCGGTGCGCTCGAAGAGTTAGATGCTGCGCGCATCGCAGCACAATCAGATCCACTTTTTCTCTCAGAGTTAACCGAACTTCATCGCACATATACCGGTCGTCCGAGCATTCTGACTGAAGCAAAGAGATTTGCCGAGCATGCAGGTGGTGCGCGCATCTTGCTCAAGCGTGAGGATCTCAACCACACAGGTAGCCACAAAATAAATAACGTTTTAGGACAAGCTCTGCTCACAAAGCGCATGGGCAAGAAGCGCATCATCGCGGAAACTGGAGCCGGACAACATGGCGTTGCATCTGCAACTGCTGCAGCTTTGATGGGGTTGGAATGCGTTGTCTACATGGGCGAAGAAGATACAAAGCGACAAGCGCTCAATGTTGCGCGCATGAAATTGCTCGGCGCAGAAGTAGTGCCAGTTACTACAGGATCACGCACATTAAAAGATGCCATTAATGAAGCGATGCGCGATTGGGTAACTAATGTAGAAACAACACATTATTTATTGGGAACAGTGGCTGGCCCACATCCATTCCCATCGATGGTGCGCGATTTCCATAAAATTATTGGCGAAGAAGCCCGCGCTCAAGTTCTCGAACTCACTGGAAAATTACCATCTGCGGTTTTGGCATGTGTTGGAGGGGGATCAAATGCCATCGGCATTTTTCACCGCTTTATCTCCGATCCAGAAGTTCGCTTGATTGGCTTAGAAGCAGCAGGCGACGGAGTTGAAACCGGACGTCATGCTGCAACAATCACAGGTGGCAGCCCCGGTGTGTTACATGGAAATCGCACATATGTATTGCAGGATGAGAACGGTCAAACAATTGAGTCACATTCAATTTCTGCCGGTCTTGATTATCCAGGTGTTGGTCCAGAGCACGCATATTTACATGACATTGGACGCGCCGAATATCGCGCAATCACCGATGCCGAAGCGATGCATGCCTTTGCTCTTCTTTCTCAAACAGAGGGAATCATTCCTGCAATTGAGACTGCACATGCGTTAGCTGGTGCGCTCCAAGTAGGAAATGAGTTAGGCCCAGATGGAATTATTCTTATCAATCTCTCTGGCCGCGGTGATAAAGATGTACAAACTGCGGCGCAGTACTTTGGAATCCCACTATAAATGGCTACACCGCTTGATGAACTTTTCCAGAAAGTTCGCTCCGAAAATCGCGCTGCACTGATCGCCTATATGCCTGCGGGATACCCCTCTATCGAAGGGTGCAAGCGAGTTATCTCCGCTCTCATTGCTGGCGGAGTAGATGCAATTGAAATTGGATTTCCGTATAGCGATCCAGTAATGGATGGGCCAACTATTCAAGCTGCTGCCGACCAATCGCTTGCGCAAGGAACGTCTGCTGCTGATGTCTTTGATGCTTTAAACACTGCAACCAGTGCCGGAATTCCCGCTGTTGTGATGACATATTGGAATCCCATCGAAAAGTATGGCGTGGAAAAATTTGCATCATCCATAAAGTCACATGGCGGATCTGGTGTGATTACTCCAGATCTGACCATTGAAGAATCTGATGCATGGCAGAGCGCCGTAAAAAACCATGAGATTAATCCGATTTATGTTGTGGCACCCAGCACTTCGGATTCTCGCTTGCCACAAGTAACGTCACAATGTGGTGGTTTTGTTTATGCCGCAAGTCTCATGGGGGTAACTGGGGCGCGCACCGAAGTTGCGAGTAGCGCTCCTGCATTAGTTGCCCGCATTAGAAAGACAACAGATCTACCTGTTGCCGTCGGACTTGGTGTTTCAACGCGCGAGCAAGCAAAAGGTGTTGCAGGATATGCCGACGGAGTGATTGTCGGGTCGGCTTTTATCAAGGCGTTACACGATGCGCCAGATGAGGAAACTGGTTTAAAAACTGTGAAAGAGTTAGCCCAACAACTTGCCTTAGGAGTACGTGAGGGTCGATGAAGAAGTATCAGCCGTGGATTGGCTTGATTGCGCGCCTCATCTTAGGCGCCACCTTGATCACTGCAGGTTTTTTGAAATTTGATGAACTTGATAAATCACAGATGGCAGTACGCGCATATGAGCTACTTCCAGTATCGCTTGCCAACTTTTTAGGAATAACTCTTCCCTTCTTTGAAATGGCTATAGGTATTTTGTTGGTATTGGGTGCAGGTACTCGAGTAGCGGCAGCGCTCTCTGCTCTCTTAATGATTGCTTTCATGATTGGAATTTCCCAAGCGTGGGCGCGCGGTCTTTCTATTGATTGTGGTTGTTTCGGTGGGGGAGGACAGGTGGCGCCGGGCGAAGCGGATTATCTGACTCCGCTCATTCGCGATACTGGACTTGCTCTCCTTGCCATCTATTTGGTCAAATTCCCCGGTTCTAGATTTAGCTTGGATAAAGATCTTGTTCCATCTACCACTGAGGAGAAATAAGAATGGCGCAACCACCTAAGAAAGATAATTTCACCCGCAATATTGTTATTGCAGTTGTTGTTGGGGTGCTCCTCATTATGGTGGTGCCAACGGTGCTCTCTAAGCGGACGGATTCAACTGCCAAGACACCAGCCTCCGTTTCAGCTGATCGTAATTATGGAATTACTTTTAATGGCGATCTCACAGGCGTGCCCGTCATTGAGGTCTATGAAGATTTTCAATGTCCAGTATGCGCCGAATTCGAAAAGCTCAATGGTGATTACATTGAATCACTGATTGCAGATAAGAAGGCCACGGTTGTCTATCACACTCTCTCATTCCTGGGCCCTGAGTCAGTCAATGCAGCTAATGCAGCTGCGTGCTCTGCCGATGAAGGAAAATTCCTTAAATACCACCGCACTTTGTATGCAAATCAGAGAGGTGAGAACACCGGAGCCTGGTCGAATGATGTTTTGACTGTCCTTGGACAAGTTGCTGGAATTACAGATAAGAAATTCTCGCAATGTGTCAATAAAGGAAATTACTTGAAGTGGGTGGCAAACGTGGCGGCAGCTGGCGCTAAAGCGAATGTGAATTCCACTCCAACGGTCTTTATCAACGGCAAAGAGATCGATCGCAAGACCGAATACTTTGATGCCGCTAAGTTCAAAGCTGCGGTAGAGCGCGGCTAATTTGTATCAGCTGGCTATTCCAACGCCGACTCAGTCGGTGATTGAAGTTGGCCCTGCCACAATCCATTACTACGCACTCTGCATCATTCTTGGTGTTGCCGCTGCAATCTGGATAAGTAATAAACGCTTTAGCGCTTCATCTCCTCACTCCTCAGGAGTAGTTGCAGATGTTGCAATTTATGCAGTGCCAGCAGGTGTGATCGGCGGCAGGCTCTATCACGTTTTCACAACTCCCGAAAAATACTTTGGGGAATCAGGAAATATTGCAGATGCTTTCAAAATCTGGAATGGCGGGCTTGGAATTTGGGGCGCAATCAGTGTGGGTGCGCTGGGTGCTTACTTCGCATATCTGCGAATGGGAAAGCGCCAAGAACTTCCAAACTTTCGCTACTTCGCAGATGCTGTTGCACCTGGCTTATTAATTGCGCAAGCAATTGGTCGAATCGGGAATTGGTTTAACGGCGAGCTATTTGGCAGACCCCTTGATACTTGGTGGGGCCTTTCTATCCCCGAACAATTGCGCCCTAGAGGGTATGAAACTTTCAATACTTTTCACCCCACATTTGCTTATGAAGCGTTGTGGTGTATCGCGCTGGCAATTATCTTAATTTCGTGTAAAGAGTATTTCGCACCTGGTGCAATTTTCGCGTTATACATAGCAGGATATTGTCTAGGTCGCTTTTTTATTGAAGGGCTGCGCATTGATTACGCACATGCCATTGGTGGATTACGCATTAACCAGTATGTGTCGCTCTTGCTCGGATGCGCCGCAGCGATAGCCTTCGCGCGATTTCAGCGCACTCGCAGGTAGGCTTGCGTTATGGCGTTAGAAGATGTCTACAAACGAAACCTGCACCACCGTACCCATCGTGCTGGTTGGTTACGAGCTGCAGTACTTGGCGCCAATGATGGATTGGTATCAACTGCAAGTTTGATGATTGGCGTTGCCGCAGCGCGCGCCGAACAAGGATTCCTTGTCACCGCTGGAGCTGCCGGAATCGCAGCAGGTGCGATGTCGATGGCAGTGGGGGAATATGTCTCCGTACGTTCACAAAATGACATTGAAGAATCTGATCGACTCTTAGAGATTGAACATCTCAGCATTGATCCTGATGGAGAGTTTGAAGAATTAGTACATATCTATATGGAGCGTGGTCTGACTCGAGATTTAGCGGTGCAAGTTGCTGAGGCAATGCATAAGAAAGATCCACTTGAGGCGCATCTCCGTGATGAATTAGGTCAACATCCGCACACCAAAGCTCGGCCAGTACAAGCAGCAATCGCATCTGCTCTCAGTTTTACCGGCGGCGGTCTCATTCCATTTGTAGGAG
>CAZGXO010000003.1:0-1538 GCA_964529875.1 uncultured Candidatus Planktophila sp.
TTGGCGGAGGATGAGGGATTTGAACCCTCGATAGGTTTCCCTATACACGCTTTCCAAGCGTGCGCACTCGGCCGCTATGCGAATCCTCCAGCGTTACAGCTCTGGCGAGCCCAACGCCCCAAGGGTAGCGGTGCTCTTAGTCTGCTTTCACACATAAGATTGGCGCAGATCTCCGGTGCGACGTTATCGCACTGAACTCCCCCAGGGTAGGAATACAGCAAGGGTAGGTGCGCTCTAGCGGGTGCACCGGGGGTCCCACAAATTAATAATTAACAATGGTTATTAATGATTGCGGCCAATTAGAAGTGAATTGAATCGTGATCTTATAGAGAGTAGATAAAGATGTCGTTAGCGTTATATCGCAAGTATCGCCCATCAGTGTTTGCCGATGTGATTGGGCAAGATCACGTAACAATTCCACTCTCTAATGCTTTGCAATCAGGAAAGACGCACCACGCATATCTTTTTAGCGGTCCACGTGGGTGCGGAAAAACCTCAAGCGCACGCATCATGGCGCGCTCGCTCAATTGTGCGAAAGGTCCAACTCCAACTCCATGTGGTGAATGCCAATCATGTAAAGATTTAGTAGCTAATGGGCCAGGTTCACTAGATGTCATTGAACTTGATGCAGCAACTCATGGTTTAGTTGATGATGCGCGCGATCTGCGTGATAAAGCTTTCTTTGCGCCAGTACAGAGCAAATATAAAATTTATATTATTGATGAGGCACACCAACTTGGACCCGGTGCTGCAAATGCGTTACTCAAAGTTGTCGAAGAACCGCCACCGCATGTGATCTTTATCTTTGCAACTACCGAACCAGAGAAATTAATTGCGACGATTCGTTCACGTACTCATCACTATCCATTTCGTTTAGTTCCACCTGGAATATTGGGTGAACTCCTGGAAAAGGTATGTGCATCTGAAGGAGTAAAGGTGGCAAAGGGAGTAATTCCCCAAGTTGTCCGCGCATCAGGAGGCTCAGTGCGTGATGCACTCTCGGTCTTAGGTCAATTGCTGGCTGGTGCAGATAAAGATGGCGTGAGCTATGAGATAGCAACACAACTCTTGGGCTTTACTGATGGTGCGTTGATTGATGATGCAGTTGATGCAATTGCAGCGCGCGATGGAGCAACTCTCTTTCAAACCGTGGATCGAGTCATTGAATCTGGACACGATCCACGTCGCTTTACACAAGATTTACTTGAAAGATTGCGCGACCTGATGATTGTTGATGCGCTCGATGCCACAAACTTAAAGAGCGTCTTACGTGATTTACCAGATGATCAACTTGCTCGAATGCGTGCGCAAGCAAAAAATATTGGGCAGGCATCTATTTCTCGCGCCGCAGATATTGCAGCCGAAGGATTAACGCAGATGCGTGGTGCAACACCGCCACGTTTGATGCTCGAACTTATCTGCGGACGCATCCTGATTCCGATGGGAGATGACTCTGCAGCAGGTCTGGCAGCACGTATTGAGCGGCTAGAACGTGTTGAAAATATTGCTCCAGCTGCGCCGCGCGCTGCAGCGCCTTC
>CAZGXO010000003.1:1638-29935 GCA_964529875.1 uncultured Candidatus Planktophila sp.
TGACGGCACAAAAGCTGTGAGCGAAGCAAGCAGCTCAACGAGTAAGCCTGCTGAGCGCCATGCAATGGATGTGGCGGGGCTACGTAGGTTGTGGCCTGAAGTCATTGAAAATGTTAAGAAGCGTCGACGCCTCACGTGGTCGCTCTTAAGTGCAAGTGCGCAGATACTCGGAGTAGATGAGAAAATTATTACGATTGGCATCGTCAATGCGGGTGCGCGAGATTCCTTTATCCGCAGCGAATCCGATGAAATCCTGCGCCAAGCATTCATTGAAGTTGTAGGCCTTGATCGCAAAATTGAGTGCACAGTGGATCCCAGCATCGATACCAATTCAACTCCTGAAGCTCGCGCAGTTCGTACCTCCGAATCTCCAACTGATCCCAATCAACTTTCTGGGGCAGCGCTCCTTGCCGCCGAACTTGGCGCAACAGTGATTAGCGAAACGAGCAACGAGTAATGACTACCGGAATGTATGAAGGTGCCATTCAAGATTTGATTGATGCACTTGGTCGCTTGCCGGGTATTGGACCAAAGTCAGCACAGCGCATCGCTTTCTATATTTTGCAAGCAGATACTGAAATTGCCTCAAATCTTGTAGAAGCAGTTCGAACCGTAAAAGAGCGAGTTAAATTTTGCAGTCAGTGTGGCAATATGTCTGAAGAGACTGAATGTCGCATCTGTCGCGACCCACGTCGTGATGGCACAAAAATATGTGTCGTTGAAGAAATCAAAGATGTAATTGCCATCGAACGCACTCGCGAATTTCGCGGCAAGTATCACGTGCTTGGTGGCGCAATCAGTCCGCTCGATGGAATTGGCCCAGACCAATTGCGCATTCGTGAATTAATGCAGCGCATCTCAGATTCCCCAATCACCGAAATCATTTTGGCGACCGATCCAAATCGTGAAGGTGAAGCAACTGCTATGTACATCGCACGCATGATCAAACCGCTGGGGCTCAACATCTCCCGCCTAGCTTCTGGGCTGCCGGTTGGCGGAGATCTTGAATTTGCTGATGAAGTCACGCTCGGGCGAGCATTCGAGGGGCGAACCTCACTTTAATCTCATTATTTGGGCGTACATCCGTCTCATATATTAGGATTTAACGATAATCGGCTAGCGCCATCTTTTTCAGTGCCTCACTATTAAGCCATGGGGCTGATCGTTCAAAAGTATGGCGGGTCCTCCGTCGCCGATGCCGAAGGTATGAAGCGGGTGGCTGCCCGCATCGTCGCCACTAAGAAGGCGGGCCATCAGGTCGTCGTTGTCGTCAGCGCGATGGGCGATACCACTGATGAACTCATCGATTTAGCCAATGCAGTAACGCCAATTCCGCAGGGTCGCGAACTCGATATGTTGCTGACTGCCGGCGAACGCATTTCTATGGCGCTGCTTGCTATGGCAATTAATAATCTGGGATTTGAAGCTCTCTCTTTTACCGGTTCACAAGCAGGAGTAATTACAGATTCTGTTCACGGCAAAGCGCGCATTATTGATGTGACGCCGGGAAGAATTCGCGAAGCAATTGATTCAGGTTCAATTGCCATCGTTGCTGGTTTTCAAGGAATATCGCAAGATACAAAAGATATAACCACATTGGGTCGCGGAGGTTCTGATACAACTGCCGTGGCACTTGCTGCTGCCCTAGATGCAGATGTCTGCGAAATTTATACAGATGTAGATGGAGTCTTTAGCGCAGATCCACGAGCTGTACCTGCGGCACGAAAATTAAAGACAGTCACTTATGAAGAGATGTTAGAGCTTGCAGCAGCAGGCGCCAAAGTTTTGCATCTTCGTTGCGTTGAATATGCGCGACGTTTTAATTTACCCATTCATGTCCGTTCATCATTTTCACCTAACGAAGGCACATGGGTGGTTGAAAACCATCCAGAAGGAGACACCATGGAACAAGCAATTATCTCTGGCGTGGCACACGACAAGTCAGAAGCCAAGATCACCATTGTGGGGGTTCCTGATCGCACAGGTGTTGCCGCCCGAATCTTTCAGTCGATTGCAGATAACGACATTAATATCGACATGATTGTGCAAAACGTTTCCGCGGCTGCAACAGGATTAACTGATATCTCATTCACGCTGCCAAAATCTGAAGGACAGAAAGCAACACAAGTTCTGCAGCGGATTCAAGGCGAGATCGGCTTTGCCTCTATTCTCTTTGATGACACCATCGGAAAACTCTCACTTGTTGGTGCGGGAATGCGTTCGCACCCAGGCGTTACTGCAACTTTCTTTGCAGCTATGGCTGATGCCGGCGTCAATATTGAGATGATCTCTACCTCTGAAATCCGTATCTCCATCATTGTGCGCGAAACTGATCTAGAGCGCGGCGCGAAAGCTGCCCACACCGCTTTTGGCCTTGATGCAGATCAAATTGAAGCGGTGGTTTACGGGGGAACGGGTCGATGAAAAATAAGCAAAAAGCCTCTCGCGCTAAGAAACTTCCTTCACTTGCTGTTGTTGGTGCGACCGGCGCCGTTGGCACAGTGATGCTCGATATTTTGAGCACTCGCAAAAATGTTTACGGTGAAATTCGCCTCATTGCTTCTGCGCGAAGTGCCGGAAAGAAATTAAAGTGCCGTGGCGAAGAACTTACCGTTGTAGCGCTTAGCCCAGAAGCTTTTGATGGAATTGATATTGCCATGTTCGACGTGCCTGATGAAGTCTCAGAAAAGTGGGCACCGATTGCCGCAAAACGTGGCGCAGTTGTTGTTGATAATTCAGGTGCATTTCGTATGGATAAGAAAGTTCCATTGGTAGTGCCAGAAGTTAATCCTAAAGATGTCAAGAAGCGTCCCAAAGGAATTATCTCTAATCCCAACTGCACAACGCTTTCCATGATTGTGGCGATGGGTGCGCTCAATAAGAAGTTTGGTTTAAAGGAATTAGTTGTCTCGTCATACCAAGCAGCATCAGGCGCTGGCCAACCCGGAATCGATGCCCTTCATGCACAGCTTTCTCAAGTTGCTGGTAAGAATTTGGGATCGGTTGCAAAAGATGTGCGCACTGCTGTGAAGGATCTTGGACCATTTCCTGCGCCACTTGCCATGAATGTGGTTCCTTGGGCTGGATCTTTAAAAGAAGCTGGCTACACATCAGAAGAGTTAAAAGTGCGCAATGAATCTCGCAAGATTCTTGGAATGCCAAAACTTAAGGTTGCCGCAACATGTGTAAGAGTTCCGGTAATTACAACTCACTCTCTTACAGTGCATGCTACTTTTTCTAAACCTGTCACTCGTAAAGCGGCGCAAAATGCGCTGGCAAAGGCTGAAGGCGTAGTGCTTTATGACAACCCAGAAAAGAAAGAATTTCCAACTCCCGCAGATGTTGTGGGAACAGACCCAACATGGGTGGGACGTGTTCGTCAATCATTAGATGACCCAAAATCTATTGATTTATTTGTTTGTGGAGATAATTTGCGTAAAGGTGCAGCGCTGAATACTGCACAAATCGCAGAACTGCTTGCTGCAGAATTCACAAAGTAGACTGCAACCATGACAATTGTGGTCGCAGGCGGTACTGGCCTTGCGGGCTCAGCCATCGTTCGTGCCTATCAAGCAACGGGTGCAGAAGTTGTCGCAGTAAATCGCACAGTTGTCGATCTATTAGATCGTGATGCAACAACTAATTTTCTCAAGTCAGTAAAACCATCAGTTGTCGTTGATGCTGCCGCCAAAGTTGGTGGCATCGGGGCTAACAACGCCTTTCCAGTCGAGTTCCTCTCTGACAATGTGCGAATTCAAAGCAATTTGATGGAAGCTGCACATGCTGCAGATGTTGAAAAGTTTATTTTCTTAGGATCAAGTTGTATCTACCCACGTGATTGTGCGCAGCCGATTAAAGAGGAATATTTACTTACTGGACCACTAGAAGAGACCAACTCTGCCTATGCAATTGCAAAGATAGCTGGCATCGAATTAATTAAATCTTTCCGCAAAGAATATGGTCGTTCTTGGATTTCCTTAATGCCAACAAATTTGTATGGACCGAACGATAATTTTGAATTACAAGGTTCGCATGTGTTGCCGGCATTTATTCGCCGTTTTGTAGAAGCAGCTGAAAATAGCGTTGCAACCGAAACACTTTGGGGAACGGGTGCTCCGCGCCGTGAATTTCTCCATGTGGATGATTTAGCCGCCGCTGTAGTGCACTTAGGAACTTCCTATGACTCAGGGCAGCAATTAAATATCGGGACCGGGGAAGATTTGACGATCAAAGAACTTGCATCGCTCGTCGCAGAGTTAGCAGGATTCCACGGTGAAATTGCTTGGGATACCTCAAAACCTGATGGGACTCCCCGCAAGGTTCTTGATGTTGCAAAGGCTAAATCGCTAGGTTGGGCACCGAAGATTTCGTTGCGCGATGGAATTGCATCAACTATCGCTTGGTATAAAGATGCTGTAGCAAAAGGAGTAGCGCGTCGATGAGTAAGAAAGTTGCATTAGTTACTGGCGTAACTGGACAAGACGGTTCGTATCTATCGGAGCTGCTTCTCTCTAAAGGTTATGAAGTTCATGGTCTCATCCGACGTTCATCGACATTTAATACCTCTCGCATCGATCATATTTATCAGGATCGCCATGATAAGAATGCAAAGTTATTTCTGCATTATGGCGATCTCATCGACGGAGTTGGTCTCACCAACCTCATTCGCGAAATTGAACCTACTGAGGTTTATAACCTCGGTGCACAGTCTCATGTGCAGGTCTCTTTCACGATGCCGCAATACACCGGTCAAGTTGATGCTGTTGGTGCAGTCGGATTACTTGAAGCTATTCGCTCAGCAGATTTAGATATCCGTTTCTATCAAGCCTCTACATCAGAACTCTATGGCGCCACCCCGCCGCCACAGAATGAAAATTCAGTATTTAAACCTCGTTCACCATATGCAGCAGCAAAGTTGATGGCGTATTGGTGCACCGTTAACTATCGCGATGGTTATGGTTTACATGCCACAAATGGAATTCTTTTTAATCACGAATCTCCACGGCGCGGTGAAACATTTGTTACTCGCAAAATTACCCGTGCAGTTGCTGCTATCAAAGCCGGAAAGCAAGAGAAAGTCTTTCTTGGAAATCTTGATGCTGTTCGCGACTGGGGTTATGCCAAAGAGTATGTCGAATCTATGTGGATTATGTTGCAGCAAGATAAGCCTTCAGATTACGTAGTTGCTACGGGTGTTGGAGCAACAGTGCGAGATTTTGCAGAAGCGGCTTTTGCACATGCAGGGCTTAATTGGAAAGACCATGTCGAAACAGATAAGAAATACATTCGCCCAACAGAAGTTGATGCACTTATTGGAGATCCATCAAAGGCGGAGAAAGTCTTGGGCTGGAAAGCGAAGACTCATTGGAAAGAGTTAGCGCAATTGATGGTTGACGCTGATATAGAGGCGCTGGAAAAATAAATTAAAAAGCTGAAGTCAGCGTTACGAGCGATGCTTCAGGTGGGCTTGCAACTCTGATTCTGGTAAATGGACCTGTGCCCATTCCTGCTGAGACATGAAGTAATGGTTCGCCTTTTACACTTGTTAAACCGCGAGCACGCCACGTAGGCAGATCACAATTGGTAGTGAGCGCTTTAGAACCACCTGGCCACGGTAAACGCACTTGGCCACCATGAGTGTGTCCTGCAAATATGGCATCGATATTGTCACGTTTCATTCCTTCAAGAATTCGCAGGTATGGAGCATGTGTTACGCCGATTGCAATATCGCACACTCCTGGTTCGCCCGCGACCAACGAATAGTCATCAAAATCTAGATGGGCATCATCTGTGCCACGCGCTTCAATGGTTGTATTTTTTATTTTGATTGTGGCTCGCGAAGTATTGAGATTTTTCCAACCACGCCTTTGTAATCCAGTATCTAAATCTCGCCAGGGGAGCTCGGGGCCGTGTTTGCGCTTACCGTGATTTGGCAGCAAATATTTCAGTGGGTTCTTCGGAATCGGCGCAAAATAATCATTGGATCCAAAGACATAGAGACCTGGGATTTCCAGCAAAGCATCTAATGCATCGAGCACAACGGGGACTGCGCGTTTATGAGCTAAAAAATCTCCAGTACTGATGACTAAATCGGGTTTGAGTGAAATAAAAGATTTAATATCGGCAATCTCTGCTTTACGAGATGGCGTCAGATGCAGGTCTGAAAAATGCAAGATACGAATATCGTCGTGACCGGCCGGCAGAATTGCCATTTCAGCCTCGCGTAGAACGTAACTCATAATTATCCAAGAATAGTGGGACGTGAGAAGATACGCCTGAACTTATTGAAGAATCGGAGTATCGAACAAGTGGGACTTAAAGAGACGTTAAAGAGCGACCTCACAGAGGCAATCCGTTCCAGCGACAAAGTGGTATCAGGCACAATCCGCATGATTCTCACTGCGATTACCAATGAAGAAGTTTCTGGAAAAGAAGCTCGGGTTCTCACAGATGATGAGATTGTGACGGTACTTTCACGTGAGGCTAAAAAGCGCCGTGAGGCAGCAGAAGAATTTGCTAAAGCTGGTCGTGCTGATAAAGCCGCGGATGAAAAAGCAGAAGGTGAAGTAATTGCTAAATATTTGCCTGCCCAACTCTCGGAAGATGAAATTAAAAAGATGATTGAAGAAGCGATTTCTGCTACCGGCGCTGCAGGTCCTGCTGATATGGGCAAGGTGATGGGTGCAATCAAAGCGAAGATTGCAGGCAAAGCTGATGGCGCAACAGTCTCATCTCTCGTAAAAGCGGCTCTGAACAAATAACCCAGGAGAATAAAAATGAAATTTGAATATGCAACTGTTCCATTGTTATCTCATGCAACAAAGCAAATTCTTGATACTTGGGGATCTGATGGATGGGAATTAGTCACAGTGATCCCCGCACCTGGTGGAGAACAATTAGTTGCTTATATGAAGCGAGAGGTTAAGTAATGTCCGTAAATGTTCGCGCCAAACTCGCCGAAAAAGGATTACAGCTTCCGGTATCTTCAAAGCCGCTTGCGGCATATGTTCCTGCAGTTCGTACAGGAAATATAGTTTTCACTGCAGGGCAATTACCAATGGTGGATGGCAAGATTGCGCGCGAAGGAAAAGTTGGCGCCGATGTCACGCCCGAAGAAGCAAAAGCGCTTGCAGAAATATGTGCGCTTAACGCGCTCGCCGCTGTTGAATTAGTAGCGCCAGTTGATTCAGTAGTAAAAGTTGTACGAGTTGTTTGTTATGTTAATGGGGCACCTGGTTTTACGGCACAACCTGCAGTTGCCAATGGTGCATCAGAACTCTTTATGCATATCTGGGGTGATGCTGGAATTGCAGCTCGTAGCGCACTAGGAGTTGCAGAACTTCCACTTAATTCACCAGTTGAAGTTGAATTGACTGTTGAGGTCTCTTAAGTTCCCCGTTAAAAGGTAACTTCAGGTATGTGCGCTACTTACCGCGCTTTTCCAGGCGTTCAATATCGGTAATTAATACTGCGCGACCATCGAGTTTGAGCCAGCCGCGACCAGCAAAATCAGCAAGGGCTTTATTTACTGTTTCGCGAGATGCGCCAACAAGTTGTGCTAACTCTTCTTGCGTGAGGTCATGATGCACATAAAGACCTTCATCAGTCTTCTTTCCAAAGCGAGACCCTAGATCAAGGAGGGCTTTGGCAACGCGACCTGGAACGTCGGAGAAGACCAAGTCACCGACTGCTTCATTTGTGCGACGAAGTCGCTGCGCTAAGCGAGCAAGTAGTTGAAGTGAGACATCAGGATTTCCGCGAAGCCATGGAATCAACTTCTCGTGGCTGAGTGAGAGCAACTTTGCATCGGTGACTGCAGTTGCAGTTGATGTGCGCGGACCTGGATCAAAGAGGGATAGTTCGCCAAACATTTCGCCGGGGCCAAGAATTGAAAGTAAGTTTTCACGGCCATCACCGCTAGAAGTTCCAAGTTTTAACTTTCCATCGACAATCACGTACACGTGCTCGCCCTCATCTCCCTCTTTAAAGAGGATTCCACCTTTGGAGATCTTCACAGAATCCATGGAGGCGCGAAGAGATGCAGCTTGCGCATCATCGAGTGCGGTGAATAGGGGAGCTCGTCTGACGACTTCATCTTCTTGTGGCACGTGGGTAGTTTACTCGCATGGCCCGCGATAACGAAAGTCGAAAAAATGCGCGAGCGATCTATCGAATTTTAAGTAAAACCTACCCAGAAGTTCGCTGCGAACTTGATTTTAAGAATCCGCTGCAACTCATTGTTGCAGTTGTACTTTCAGCCCAGTGCACAGATAAGCGCGTCAATGCAATCACTCCAGCGCTCTTCAAGAAATACAAGAGCGCTCGCGATTATGCAAAGGCACCGCTGAAAGAAATTGAACAATTCATTTATTCTGCAGGTTTTTATCGTGCCAAAGCGCGGCATCTCAAAGGATTAGGCCAGCGATTAGTAGAAGATTTTGGTGGGCAAGTCCCCAACACTCTCGATGAATTAGTGACGCTTCCGGGAGTTGGTCGCAAGACTGCAAATGTTGTTCTAGGCCATGCATTTGGAATTCCTGGAATCACTGTGGACACTCACTTTGGAAGATTGTCACGTAGGTTTCATTGGACAGAGTCAAAAGATCCCGTGAAAGTCGAATTCGAAGTGGGAGAACTAATCCCCGAAAAAGAATGGACCAATCTTTCGCAGCGCATGATTTGGCATGGACGCCGCATCTGTCATTCCCGTAAACCAGCATGTGGCGCGTGTCCAGTTGCAAAATTATGTCCATCTGTTGGAATAGGTGAAATGGATAAAGCAAAAGCGAAGTTATTGGTGAAATCAGATAAGGATTTTCGATGAAAAAAATACTCGCCATAGCTTTTGTGACTATCACCCTTACCTCGTGTTCTGCCACTGAACCAATTTCTGTGAAGGGTGAAGTAGTTGATTGTTCTTCAATATCCGCTCAAGGTGGAAAATTGGAAAAGTTGGAATGTTTAGGTGGAGGATCTCCAATTGCCCCAGATGGAATCAAAGGGCCAGCTCTTATCAATGTGTGGGGAACTTGGTGTACGCAATGTCGCAAGGAATTACCTCACCTCATTCATTTTCAAGAAAAATATAGAGATCAAATAGATTTGATAGGAATTGCAGTAGAAGAGAAGAGCCAAGAATCTGTTCGCAAACATATTCGACAAAAGGGCATTACCTGGCCGATTCTCTATGACCTCAACGATTCAACTCGCGCTCAATTTGGTATGGGAGTTCCAGTAACTTGGTTCATCGATAGCCAAGGAAAGGCGGTCTATAAGAAATATGGACCGTTTAAATCGTTAGAAGAAATAGAGTTACTCGCAAAGAAGTACTTAGGAGATGCATGATCTTTGATCTGATTTTTATTCTGCTTGCCCTTGCCGCTATTTATACGGGATTTAAAAATGGTCTTGTCATGACTATTTTGCGAATTGCTTTCTTTATTCTTGGTGGAATTGCGGCAACATATCTTGTCATCGAAAAGAATCAGAGCGGCTGGTTAATTCTCGCCATTATTATTGGGGCTTTTGCAGGATCGTTCATTGGAAAGCTCATCGCCAAATCATTGCGCGTCACAATTATTAAGGGACCGCTTCGGTTGATTGATTCGCTGCTCGGATCTGTTGTTGAAATCGCCAAGAATGTTCTTCTCTTTTACATCATCGGCACAATTTTGTTGTGGGCGCCATGGCCGGCGGGGCAGAACCAAGTATCCGAAAGTAAGGTCTATTTACAGATCAATAAGCATGCACCAGGTGTGCTTGCCGAACTTCGTAGAAATATTGAGCAGGGGCTTGAGACTAATCTTCCTCCTTCGCAGTCTTGAGGCCATCTGCAATTAATTTCATGACATTTGGATCGGCAAGTGTGGTGGCATCTCCAACAGTGCGATTTTCAGCGACATCTTTCAGTAGTCGGCGCATGATTTTTCCACTTCGGGTTTTTGGTAATTCATTGACGACCATAATCTGACGCGGTTTGGCAATTGCGCCAATTTCTTTAGCAACATGATCGCGGAGCTCTTTATTGAGCGCATCTCCGGTGGCGCTTTCAATCCCACCACGTAAAATCACAAAGGCGACGATTCCCTGTCCAGTCATGGCATCTGCGGCGCCAACTACTGCAGCTTCTGCAACTGCTGGATGTGAAACGAGCGCGGATTCAACTTCAGTTGTTGAAATACGGTGGCCAGAAACATTCATGACATCATCAACGCGTCCGAGCAACCAATATGCGCCATCGTCATCAAGTTTTGCGCCATCTCCTGCAAAGTAAATTCCAGGAAAGCGCGACCAATATGTTTCTTTATATCGCTCTGGCTCTCCCCAAACTCCACGCAACATGGATGGCCAAGGCTTATCCAGAATAAGAAAACCGCCATGACCATTTCCAACTGGAGTTGCTTTCTCATCAACAACTTGTGCGCTAATGCCAGGAAGTGGGCGCATCGCAGATCCTGGTTTTGTGGCAGTCACGCCAGGAAGAGGTGAAATCATGATGGCGCCCGTTTCTGTCTGCCACCAAGTATCAACAATGGGGCATCTCTCTTTACCAACAACGGTGCGGTACCACATCCAAGCTTCGGGATTTATCGGTTCACCGACAGAACCAAGTAATCGCAGAGATGAGAGATTAAATTTATTGGGATATTCATCGCCCCATTTCATCCAGGTACGAATCAAAGTCGGGGCTGTATACAAGATTGTCACGCCATACTTTTCAACAATTTCAAAGGCTCTACCTTTATGTGGAGTATCAGGTGTGCCTTCATAAATGACCTGTGTTGCACCGTTAATGAGCGGGCCATACACCATGTAAGAATGGCCAGTAATCCAACCAACATCGGCAGTACACCAATACACATCTGTTTCAGGTTTGATATCAAAGACGACTCGGTGGGTGTAAGAAACTTGAGTTAAGTAGCCACCCGTTGTGTGAAAAATTCCCTTTGGTTTTGCAGTGGTTCCGGATGTGTAGAGAATAAAAAGTGGGTGTTCACTATCAAAATATTCAGGTGAATGAGTGGCACTTTGTTTTTCTACTAATTCATGCCACCAGATGTCGCGCCCTTCTACCCAATGAGTATCTTGTCCAGTGCGTTTTACGACCAACACATGTGAAACGTTGGTCTTACCTTTGAGCGCTTCATCAACTGCTGGTTTGAGCGCAAAGGCAGCACCTTTGCGATAGCCACCATCTGCTGTGATAACCAACTTTGCATCGGCATCTTGAATGCGTGAAAGAAGCGCGTCAGCAGAAAATCCACCAAAGACAACAGAATGAATTGCTCCGATTCGCGCGCAGGCCAACATGGCAATGACAGCCTCAGGTATGAGTGGCATATAGATAGCAACTCGATCACCTGCCTTGACTCCGATTTCAGTGAGAGCATGTGCAGCTTGTGAAACATTGCTCAGTAATTGCGAGTAAGTAATTGTGCGTGTGTCACCGGGTTCGCCTTCAAAGTGAAAAGCAACTCGTTCACCGCGTCCTTCTTGCACATGTCGATCTAATGTTGAAACTGTTGCATTTAATTTTCCGCCAACAAACCATTGTGCAAATGGTGATTGCCACTCGAGTACAGAATCCCATTTTTTATGCCATGCCAAAACCTCTGCCTGTTTCTCCCAAAATTTCAAGCGGTCCGCATCGGCTTGTGCATAAAGATCAGGCTTGGCGTTTGCTGCGGCAGCGAATTCTGGGCTGGGGGCAAAGGTGCGATTTTCACTTGATAAATTTTCAATGGAATCTGAACTCACGCCACGAGATTACTGCGCCAAATACTTTTCGTGAAGCCTTGATAGTTATCAACAATGAGTGCCTTCACTCAAATTTATTCTTTTTATAACTCAGATACTTCGCACCATATTGCGTATGAAAGGAGTAAACATGACGGTAGCTACATTCCTAGCAATCTTGCTCAAGGTTCTCAGTAACCCTGCTCTCATTGCGGGATTAATCGCCTTCCTGCAAAAAGTTCTCCACCCATAAGGCGGCAAGCCGCCACAATCCTCGCGTAAGGAGAGCGCCGATTTTTCTTACGCGGGGGTAGGTGGTTGGATTAGGCGTAAGCCCTTAAGACCCAATGGCGTGTCAGAGCGTTTACACCAGTTCTAACCACGACTCATTGGGAGCAACAGATGCCAATAGCAAGCCCTGAAGTTTATGCAGATATGTTGGACCGAGCTAAGGCCGGTTCATTCGCTTACCCAGCAATCAACGTTTCATCATCACAAACCATCATCGCTGCGATTCGTGGATTTGCCGAAGCAGAATCAGATGGAATCATTCAATTTTCATGGGGTGGCGCTGAGTACGCATCTGGCTCAACTGTTAAGAATATGGTTGATGGCGCAATTGCACTTGCAGAGTTCGCTCACGTTGTTGCTAAGAATTACAAAGTAAATATTGGTATTCATACAGATCACTGCCCCAAAGAGAAGTTAGATGGCTTTATGCGTCCACTTCTTGAAATTGGTGCCCAACGCATCAAAGATGGAAAGCAACCACTCTTTAACTCACATATGTGGGATGGCTCAGCTGTTGATATGCCAGAAAATATGAAAGTTGCGCGCGAACTTCTGGATAAGTCAGTTGCTGCACGCACTATTTTGGAAATTGAAATTGGAGTTGTTGGTGGCGAAGAAGACGGTATCGAAGCAAAACATGATGCCAAGTTGTACTCGACCCCCGAAGATGCGCTCCTGACAGTTGAAACACTTGGTACTGATGCCAAGGCTCGCTACATGGTGGCAGCAACTTTTGGCAATGTGCACGGTGTATATAAGCCAGGCAATGTGGTTCTTCAGCCAAAGATTTTGAAGACTTTGCAAGATGCAGTCTCGGCAAAGCTTGGTAAGCCTGCAGGAAGCAAGCCAATGGATTTAGTTTTCCATGGTGGTTCTGGTTCTTTGCTCTCCGAGATTCGCGAATCTCTCGATTACGGCGTTATCAAGATGAATATCGATACCGATACTCAGTATGCCTTTACTCGTCCCGTAGTTGATCACGTGATGAAAAATTATGACGGCGTACTCAAGGTTGATGGCGAAGTAGGAAATAAGAAAGCTTACGATCCACGTGCCTGGGGCAAAGCAGCAGAAGCCGGCATGGCAGCTCGCGTTGCACATGCATGCGAAGATCTTCGTTCTACAGGTACATCAGCACTTAAGTAATACTTCTCAAGAAAGCAGAAAGGCTTTATCCATGCCTGCATTGGTTTTGCTCGGCGCTCAGTGGGGCGACGAAGGCAAAGGTAAAGCCACAGACTTATTGGGCGATCGCGTTGATTATGTTGTGCGCTATCAAGGTGGAAACAATGCTGGGCACACAGTTGTCATCGGAGATCAAAAGTATGCACTGCACTTACTTCCTTCTGGAATTTTATCGCCCAATGTAGTTCCAGTTATTGCTAATGGAGTTGTGATTGATCCTGGTGTATTGCTGGAGGAAATTAAAGGACTTACAGAACGTGGCATTGATTGCAGCAAATTAGTCATTTCAACTAATGCACATTTGATTACTCCATACCACCGCACCATCGATAAAGTTTCCGAGCGCTTCTTGGGTAAAGCGAAAATTGGCACTACAGGACGCGGAATCGGCCCTGCCTATGCAGATAAAATCAATCGAATCGGCATCAGAGTGCAAGATCTCTTTGACCCATCAATTCTTAGGCAGAAAATTGAAGGCGCCTTGCGTGATAAGAACCAGGTACTTATCAAAGTATTTAACCGCAAAAATATTGAAGTCGAAGAAGTTCTTGAAGAGTATTTACGCTACGCAGAAATTTTGCGCCCTTATGTGGCAGATACAGTCTTGCTGCTTGATAACGCGCTAAAAGCTGGAAAACGTGTATTACTAGAGGGTTCTCAAGGAACTCTGCTCGATGTTGACCATGGCACTTATCCCTTTGTTACATCATCAAATCCAACAGCAGGTGGAGCTTGTACTGGATCTGGAATTGGTCCCACAAAAATTGATCGCGTAATTGGAATCGTTAAGGCTTACACAACTCGCGTAGGTTCAGGACCTTTCCCTACCGAACTCTTCGATGAAGATGGTGAAAAGCTGCGTTCCATCGGTGGTGAAGTAGGTGTCACTACAGGTCGTGCGCGCCGCTGCGGATGGTTTGATGCGCCAATCGCTCGTTATGCAGTGCGCGTTAATGGTCTTACTGATTTCTTCCTGACAAAGCTTGATGTGCTCACTGGTTGGGAGAAAATTCCGGTATGTGTTGCCTATGAAATAGATGGCAAGCGCGTAGAAGAACTTCCAGCTTCACAAACTGATTTCCATCACGCCAAACCAATTTATGAATATCTTCCGGGTTGGAAAGAAGATATCTCTCACGCCAAGAAGATTTCTGATCTTCCTAAGAACGCTCAGGAATACATCGCATTTCTCGAAAAGATTTCCGGTGCGCCGATGAGCGCAATTGGAGTCGGTCCCGGGCGCGATCAAACCATTGTCGTAAGGGATTTCATCTAGAAATGAAGATCCTCCTAGTCGGAAGTGGCGGTCGTGAACACGCACTCGCACTAGGGTTAAAGGCAGATACAAGTTGTACGCAATTACATGTTGCACCAGGAAATCCTGGCATTGCAGAAATTGCAACGATCCATCCACTCGTCATTACCGATAATGATGCAATCTGCGACCTTGCCAAGAAATTAGCAGTTGATTTAGTCGTTATAGGTCCTGAAGTTCCGCTGGTGAATGGCGCATCTGATCTTTTGCGCGCTGCAGGTTTTGCAGTGTTTGGTCCATCAAAAGCTGCAGCGCAATTAGAGGGATCTAAAGATTTTGCTAAAGGTGTTATGCGTGATGCTGGAGTTCCCACTGCGCGCAGTTTTACTTGCTCGAGCCAATCTGAGATTGAGAAAGCGCTCGATACTTTTGGTGCGCCATATGTAGTGAAGAATGATGGATTAGCTGCCGGTAAAGGGGTCGTTGTCACAGATGATCGCGCTGCAGCACTTGCTCATGCACTCACATGCACAACAGTTGTGATCGAGGAATATTTAAAAGGTCCCGAAATTTCACTCTTTGGAATTTCTGATGGGCGAAATATTTTGCCGATGCAACCTGCACAAGATTTCAAACGAGCTTTTGATAATGATGAAGGTCCTAATACCGGAGGAATGGGCGCATACTCGCCACTTCCTTGGGCGCCTTCGGATATTGTCGATAGAACGTATGAAGAAGTTTTGGCACCGATGATTGCTGAGATGGCAGCTCGCGGCACACCGTTTGTGGGATTGCTCTATGCCGGATTAGCTCTCACTGATGCTGGAATAAAAGTTATTGAATTTAATGCGCGCTTTGGTGACCCTGAGACGCAAGTTTTAATTCCGCGACTTATGACTCCACTTGCGGCAATACTTTATAAAGCAGCTACTAATGCACTCGATGATGAAGTCCTGCAATGGAAAGATGAAAGCGCTGTCACCGTCGTTCTAGCTGCAGAGGGGTATCCACACTCTGTGAAAACTGGTGGAGAAATTAGTGGCATAAGCAATCTCGCTGACACTTATATTTTTCACGCCGGAACGACTCGTAAAGATGGCGCGCTACTCTCAAGCGGAGGTCGAGTAATTACAGCAACCGGCATGGGCGCAGATTTATCTGCAGCGCGCGACTCTGCCTACCGTGCAATCTCAGCAATTGAACTCACGGGCTCTTTCTATCGATCAGATATTGCACTCACTGCGTCTATCACGGAGAAGGTCAATTAAATGAGGGAGAATGCACCAGTGAGCGTCCTAGCTAATCGTTATGCATCAAGTGCGATGCGTTCGGTATTTGCTCCTGAGGAAAAAATCATCGCAGAACGTAAGTTATGGATTGCTGTCGCACGTGCTCAATCAAAACTGGGCCATGCCATCGCTGATTCTGTAATCGCCGATTATGAAAAAGTAATCACACAAGTTGATTTAGCATCAATAGATAAGCGGGAAAAAGCCACGCGCCATGATGTAAAAGCCCGCATCGAAGAATTTAATGCCCTCGCCGGCCATGAAGTTATTCATGCTGGTATGACAAGCCGTGATCTCACCGAAAATATTGAAGCTCTGCAAATTCGCGATGGACTTTCCATCGTTCACGACAAAGTAGTTGCATTGCTTGCCGCACTTGGCGTTAAGGCAACTGAGTATGCAGATCAACCTATTGCTGGGCGCTCGCACAATGTGCCTGCCCAAGTAACTACGCTAGGAAAGAGATTTGCATCAGCAGCAGAAGAACTTCTTTATGCTTACGAGCGGCTCGTTTCTCTGCAAAATCGTTATCCCATGCGCGGTATTAAAGGCCCGGTTGGAACAGCGCAAGATTCGATTGACTTACTCGGTTCGACTGCGGCCCATCAAAAATTGGAAAGTGCAATCGCTGCAGAACTTAACTTTAGCCACGTTCTTGATTCAACAGGCCAGATATATCCGCGCTCACTTGATTACGAAGTACTCACAACATTGGTGCAGATTGCCGCAGCGCCATCTTCACTCGCAACGTCAATTAGATTGATGGCTGGCGCTGAATTAGTTACAGAAGGATTTAAGGCAGGACAAGTTGGATCTTCTGCAATGCCTCATAAGATGAATACACGTTCCTGCGAACGTGTTAATGGTTTAACGGTGTTGCTCCGCGGATACGCTGCCATGGTTGGCGAACTTGCAGGTGACCAATGGAACGAAGGCGATGTTTCATGCAGTGTAGTTCGTAGAGTAGCCATCCCTGATGCTTTTTATGCAATGGATGGATTACTAGAGACGATGCTTACGATTATTAATGAATTTGGAATATTTAAAGAAATTATTTCAGCAGAGCTCAATCGCTATCTTCCATTCTTAGCAACTACCAAAATTCTCATGGCTGCTGTAAAAGCTGGAGTTGGGCGAGAAATTGCTCATGAAGTAATCAAAGAACACTCGGTTGCAGCCGCTCTTGCGATGCGAGAAGGTCGAGCAAATAATTTACTTGATGCACTTGCCAATGATGCGCGCATCCCATTAAATCGCAAAGAATTAGATGCACTTATTGGAAATCCACTTGAATTTACTGGCGATGCTCGCCAACAAGTTGCTCGAGTTGTAGATCGCATTGGCGCGATTACTTCCGCGCATCCTGCCGCTGCGCAGTACAAGCCTCACAGCATTAGGTGAGCGGCTTCGGCGCCGTTGGCGCACCTACAGTGCAAGAGATTGCAGGCTGGGAACATCTGCGCACCGGCAAAGTACGAGATCTATACACCAACCAATCTGGAGAAATTTTGCTGGTGGCATCAGATCGCATCTCTGCATTTGACTGGGTATTACCGACACCAATCCCAAACAAAGGTGCGATCCTTACCCAGCTCTCACTTTTCTGGTTTGAATTACTTGCAGATATTGTGCCTAATCACATCATCACAGATGAAGTTCCAGATGTTGTGGTCGATCGCGCAGTGATTGTTCAACCTCTTAAAATGTTTGCCATTGAATGTGTAGCGCGTGGTTATCTCACGGGCAGCGGACTGAGCGAATATCAAAAAAGTGGCGTGGTCTGCGGAAATCAATTGCCTGCAGGTCTCGTTGATGGATCAGCGCTACCTGAGAGCATCTTTACACCAGCCACAAAGGCCGAAATCGGTGATCACGATATCAATATTGATTTCAATGAAGCTGCACGAATCGTTGGTCGAGAGAGCGCTACCCAGTTGCGCGATTTAACTCTGAAGTTATATGACACAGCTGCCGAATTTGCTAAGGGGCGGGGAATTTTGCTTGCAGATACCAAATTTGAATTTGGTCAAAATAGCGACGGTGAAATTACCTTAGCTGATGAAGCGCTGACTCCAGATTCTTCTCGTTTCTGGGATTTGGCAAAGTGGCAACCTGGGCGCTCGCAGCCATCTTTTGATAAGCAATTTGTCCGAGATTGGTTAACATCAAGTGGCTGGGATAAGAAATCTCCACCACCTGAATTACCAGATGAAATCGTAGAAAAAACAGCAGCGCGCTACGAAGAAGCTTTTTGGCGAATTACTGGAAGTAAGTTCTCAGGATGACAAGAGAGAAGGAATAGCAATGGCAAAGATCGTAGTTGATGTGATGTTAAAGCCAGAGATTTTGGATCCACAAGGAAAGGCAGTTGCTGCAGCACTTCCACGTTTGGGATTTACCTTTGCTCAAGATGTCAGACAAGGAAAACGCTTTGAGATTCAGGTAGAAGGTCAGCCAACTCCTGAGCAGATTGCAGAGGTGGAAAAAGCTGCCGAGAAACTTCTCTCAAATCCGGTTATTGAAACTTTCACAGTTCGCGTGGAGCAGTAGCGGCGATGAAAATTGGGGTTGTTACTTTTCCGGGAACTCTCGATGATCGAGATGCGGCCCGTGCGGTACGAAGGGCTGGCGGTGAAGCGATTTCACTCTGGCATAACGATGCAGATCTGCACTCCGTTGATGCGGTAATACTTCCCGGTGGTTTTTCTTACGGCGATTATCTGAGATGCGGAGCAATCTCTCGTTTTTCACCAGTGATGGAGCCCATTATTGCCGCAGCGAAAGCAGGTATGCCGCTACTTGGAATCTGTAATGGATTTCAGGTCTTAGCTGAAGCGCATCTGATTCCCGGAGCCCTTACTAGAAACCACGAATTGCACTTTATTTGTAAAGATCAAAAATTAATTATTGAAAATAATCGCACCTCTTGGACTTCAGCTTTTGCGGCAGATGCCGAGATAGTTATTCCACTAAAAAATGGTGAAGGCGCCTACATGTGTGATGATGAAACGCTGCGGATGCTTGAATCTGAAGGCAGAATTATTGCGCGCTATGTCGGTGAAAATCCCAATGGTTCTCGTAACTTAATCGCAGGCGTCACTAATGAACGAGGAAATATCGTGGGATTGATGCCGCATCCAGAGCATGCAATCGATTCATTGACAGGTCCTTCTGCAGATGGTTTAGGTTTCTTTACATCTGTTCTTCAATCTCTTGCAGCTGGAGGAGTGAAGTAATGGCACTTGATACCGTTGCACAAGCGAAAGCAAATCCTGATGCGCAGCAACCATTTGCTGAACTAGGTTTGAAACCCGATGAGTATGCGCGTATTAAAGAGATTTTAGGGAGACGACCAACTTCATCAGAGCTCGCGATGTATTCGGTGATGTGGTCAGAACACTGCTCCTATAAATCATCAAAGATTCATTTAAAACAATTTGGCGAGAAGGCTGTAAAGAGTGATGCGCTGCTCGTAGGAATTGGTGAAAATGCTGGTGTTGTAGATGTAGGCCAAGGCTATGCAGTTACCTTCAAAATTGAATCGCATAACCACCCATCATTTATTGAGCCATATCAAGGTGCGGCAACTGGAGTAGGCGGAATCGTGCGCGACATTTTGACTATGGGAGCTCGCCCTATCGCGGTTATGGATCCGCTCCGCTTTGGCCCTGCTGATGCGCCAGATACCAAACGTGTTTTACCAGGAATCGTGGCAGGCATTGGCGGATATGGAAATTGTTTAGGTCTACCCAATATTGGCGGCGAGGTTGTTTTCGATCAGACGTATTTGGGCAATCCTCTAGTGAATGCGCTCTGTGTTGGTGTGATGAAACATAGCGATATTAAATTAGCAAAGGCAGCAGGTGCTGGAAATCTCGTTGTGCTCTATGGAGCTAAAACTGGTGGAGATGGAATTGGTGGCGTCTCCGTTCTTGCCTCTGAAACATTTGAATCTAAAGGGCCGGCGAAGCGTCCGGCAGTTCAGGTAGGAGATCCATTTGTTGAAAAGGTTCTCATCGAATGTTCTCTGGAAATATTTGCTGAAGATTTAGTTGTTGGAATTCAAGATTTGGGTGGAGCTGGTCTGTCATGCGCCACATCGGAACTTGCATCAGGTGGCTCTGGTGGCATGAAAGTACAGCTCGATAAAGTGCCACTTCGCGACCCGTCTCTTTCTCCAGAAGAAATTTTGATGTCAGAGTCGCAAGAGCGTATGTGCGCAATCGTTGAACCGAGCAAAATCGCACGCTTTCTGGAAATTTGTGAAAAATGGGATGTCACAGTCACCGTTATCGGTGAAGTAACTGATGGCAATCATTTAGAGATTACCTGGAATGGTGAATTGATTGTGGATGTTCCACCTCGCACAGTTGCACATGATGGACCTGTCTACCAACGCCCCTTTGCTCAACCTGCATATATTGATCACGTTGCGCAGGAAGTTATAGATGTTCCGCTTGCGCAGAGTGTTGATGAAATTCGCGCCACAGTCTTACAACTAGCAGCTACGCCAAACTTGGCAGATAAATCATGGATTACCAGCCAATACGATAAATATGTACAGGGAAATACCATCCAATCTCAACCAGATGATTCTGGAATGGTGCGCATTGATGAAAAAACTCATCTAGGCGTTGCAATTTCAACTGATGCAAATGCCAATTGGTCATATTTAAATCCGTACGAAGGCGCTAAGTTGGCGCTCGCTGAAGCAGCGCGCAATATTGCAACGGCAGGTGCACGACCACTTGCCGTAACCAATTGTTTAAATTTTGGTTCACCCGAAGATCCAGGTGTGATGTGGCAATTTGCCGAATCCGTTCGTGGCCTCGCTGATGGCTGTGTTGAGATGGGGCTACCTGTCACTGGCGGAAATGTCTCTTTCTATAACCAGACAGGATCGACTGCAATTTTGCCAACTCCCGTTATTGGAGTTTTAGGCGTCATCGATGATGTTCGAACCAGAACTCCCATGTCCTTTAAAGAGGCAGGACTGGAACTGTATTTACTGGGTGAAACACATTCTGATTTAGCTGGAAGTGAGTGGGCATATTTACATAATCAGCGTGGCGGTAAAGCGCCACAAGCAGATTTGGCGCGCGAACTGCGTTTAATTGATTTACTCGTAGCTGGGCGTACCAAAAAAATATTTACCGCTGCACACGATGTAAGCCAAGGTGGATTAAGTGCAACCTTGACTGAGATGGTGTTACGTCACAATGTGGGTGCAGAGATTCAGTTAGAGAATGTGGGTATCGCACTTGTGAGTGAAACACCTGGCCGAGTTGTCGTAGCAATCAACCCAGCACAACGTGAGGCGCTGATTGCAGAAGCCAAAGCTCAGGGAATTGCTCTCAGCAAATTAGGTACAACGGGAGGAAATTCACTCACCATTAATGGTGCCGTCATTTCTCTCGAAGAATTGCGCGCTGCGCACTCTCACACATTGAAGAATTTATTTGGATAAACCATGAGAGATCCAGAAATTATGAGAGAGGTGAAAGAGACGCTTGATTTGCTGGTGAAGCGCGCACCTGGTCGAGCCATTGAAGTACGCATTCCGCCATATGCTGCAGTTCAATGCGGTGATGGCCCAACACATACTCGTGGAACTCCACCTAATGTGATTGAGATGCAGGCCGATACTTGGCTTGCGCTTGCATGCGGTGAAAAAAATTGGCAGGAATCAGTAGCCGAAGGGCTCATCAATGCATCTGGAGCGCGCGCTGATTTATCGGATTTCTTACCTCTTAGGATGAGCCAATGAGCCGCCGCCCTGATGGTTTGCTAAACCACAATGTGCTGGATGCAGATAAAGGTCCACAAGATGCCTGCGGTGTCTTCGGTGTATGGGCACCAGGTGAAGAAGTAGCTAAATTAACTTTTTACGGTCTTTACGCATTACAACATCGCGGTCAAGAATCTGCCGGAATTGCAACTTCTGATGGCGAACGTATTTTGGTTTATAAAGATATGGGATTGGTTTCCCAAGTATTTACCGAGACAGATCTAGCTTCACTTGTAGGAAATTTAGCAATTGGCCACTGCCGCTATAGCACCACTGGATCTAGTACGTGGGTGAATGCGCAGCCCACATTACGTCCAACTAAATATGGGACTTTGGCGCTCGCTCATAATGGAAACCTCACAAACACTGGTGATCTTGCAGAGTTGGTACAGAAACTAGAAGGCAATGCGGTTTCAAATGGACGTGGTGCGACAACTGATACAGAGATAATGACGGCTCTTATTGGGTTGCAAGATGAGAATAATGTCGAAGCAAGTGCGCGCGCTGTTCTTCCAAAACTTGAAGGCGCTTTCTCACTTGTCTTTATGGATGAAAATACTTTATATGCAGCGCGTGATCGTCATGGTGTTCGCCCACTTGTGATTGGCAAATTAGATCGAGGATGGGTGGTGGCATCTGAAACAGCGGCGCTCGATATCGTAGGCGCAGCATTTGTCCGTGAAGTTGAGCCAGGTGAATTTTTGGCAATCAATGAAGAAGGTTTGCGCTCTGAAATGTGGGCATCTGCTGAACCCAAAGGATGCATCTTTGAATATGTTTATTTGGCCCGTCCTGATACTGCAATTGCAGGTCAGAGCATTCATGCGGTGCGCGGGAAAATTGGTCAACAATTAGCGAAAGAAGCGCCCGTTGAAGCTGATTTAGTAATCCCAGTACCTGAATCTGGAACGCCCGCTGCAATTGGTTACGCCAAAGAATCTGGAATTCCGTATGGATTAGGGCTGGTGAAGAATTCATATGTAGGACGCACTTTTATTCAACCGTCGCAAACTATTCGCCAACTTGGTATTCGCCTCAAATTAAATCCACTCCGAGAAATTATTGAAGGAAAACGCATCGTGGTAGTTGATGATTCCATTGTGCGCGGAAATACACAGCGTGCCATCGTGCGCATGTTGCGCGAAGCTGGTGCGCTGGAAATTCATGTTCGCATCTCATCACCGCCAGTGAAATGGCCATGTTTTTATGGAATCGATTTTGCGTCTCGCGCCGAACTGATTGCTAGCGGTTTAGAGATAGAAGAGATAAAAAGATCCATTGGCGCGGATTCACTCGCTTACGTCTCAGAAGAAGGTTTGATTGCCGCCACAAATGTACCTGCTGAAAAATTATGTACTGCTTGCTTTTCTGGCAATTACCCAATTGCCATTCCCACCGATATGTCAGAAGGTAAAACACGCCTTGAGGTAACAGATATCCACACTGCAAAGGTTCATAAGTAGTGTCAACGTATAAAGAGGCAGGCGTTGATATTGATGCAGGTGATCGCGCCGTTGAGCTGATGAAAGCAGCGGTTGCAAAGGCAAAGCGACCAGAAGTTATTGGTGGAATCGGAGGATTTGCCGGGCTTTTTGATGCTTCCAAGTTAAAAGATATGAAACAGCCACTGCTTGCAACTTCAACTGATGGCGTTGGAACGAAGACTGAGATTGCTAGGCAACTTAATAAATACGACACCATCGGAGAAGATTTAGTTGCGATGGTGGTAGATGATTTAGTGGTTTGTGGAGCAGAACCACTCTTTATGACTGATTACATTGCAGTTGGAAAGGTAATTCCAGAGCGCATCGCTGCAATTGTTGAAGGAATTTCTCGCGGTTGCCAAAAGGCAGGAACTGCTTTGATCGGCGGGGAGACTGCTGAACATCCAGGTCTCTTGGCTGAAGATGAATTTGATATTGCAGGGGCGGCAACTGGAGTTGTGGATGCCCCCCATCAATTAGGTGCAGAGAAGGTTCGTGCTGGCGATGTGATTGTTGCGATGCCAGCAAGTGGATTTCATGCAAATGGTTACTCGTTAATTAGACATATTCTTACAACACATAAGTTAGATCTCAATAAGCAATATCCAGAGTTAGATCGCACTTTAGGTGAAGTTCTTTTAACACCCACTGAAATTTATGCACTTGATTGTCTAGCACTTATTAAAGCGCAACAAGAAAAATTACATGCCTTTAGCCATATCACTGGTGGTGGTTTGGCTGATAACACTGCACGTGTCATTCCACATGGCCTCACTGCTATCTACGATCGTTCAACGTGGACACTTCCAGCTGCGACCACATTTCTCTCTGATCTTGCTGCAGTCCCGCAATCTGATATGGAACGCACCTGGAATTGTGGAATCGGGATGTCAGCAATCGTCGATCCAACGATTGCGGATTTGATAATTCGCTCACTTGCCGCACGTGGGATGAAAGCGTGGATTGCTGGCACCGTTGTGGCTGCACAAGATAGCGCTGCTCCTCGTTCATACTTAGCCTCAGAGTACAAAGGATAAATTCAATGGCCAGCAAATCTAAAGCTGCTCGTGCGCAGCAATCAAAGAATGAGAAGAAAGTTAATTTCTATCTGATTGCTATCCCTGCATTTGCTTTCCTTATCAAACTCATCACTATGGCCAATATTCGCGGAACCGATGGATCCTTTTTAGGCGGCTGGCTTGGTGCTGATGGTGAAAATTACTTAAGTGGCGTTGATGGATTACTTGCGCAAGGTTACTTGAGCGATAAGAGCATTCTCTCTTATTGGCCTGCCGGTTATCCCATCCTGATTTGGCTCCTTACCTTTATCTCTCTGAAATATGTCATTGCGCTTATCTCTTTTTCGCAGAGCATCTTTTATGCCTATGCCAGCTATTACTTCGTCAAACAATTGCGTGGCACTCGTTTGCAGCCATATATGTTTTTGATTGGAATTGCGCTCGCGTTTAATCCAACTCTCTCGCTTAGCTCCCTTGCCGTTGGATATGAGAGCCCAATTGCCGCTTGCATGTTGATGGTCGTTGGTTTGATCATTAAGTCCAAGCAAAGTGCGCATGATCGAGCTCTCATAATGCGTGTAATTGCAGCAGGATTTTTCTCAGCGCTTGCCTCCTTGATGCAACCGCGTTGGGTTCTGACCACAATTGTGATTGCAATTGTCTGGGCGCTGATGCATCAGAGCAGAAAAGTCCAAGCCCTCATCATTGTTGGAGTTATCGGAATCATGGCAATTGCTCCTGCCATCATGATTCAAAGAAATGTGGCATCTATCAATAAGGCAGTGATATCTACCAACTTGGGTGTCACTATGAATATCGGTGCTGGTCCTGAAACTTCTGGTGGATACTCGAAAACCGGACCAAGCGTTCCATGCGAACCAACGCCACCTGCCACTTCAGTTTCTGATAACGATGTAGTGAAATGTGTATTGAAATGGTACGTCACTCATCCAGGTCAAATGGCGCGATTATTTATCAATAAAGGCTGGTTCTATTGGTCGCCATGGTCTGGACCTTTAGGAAATGGCACCATGGCGCGCAATCCTTGGCTAAAAATTAACCCCATCGTCAATATCGCTAAAGGAAGCCAATCTGGAAATGATCTGGTCTATAAATCAATTGGCAAAGGAATTTCATTCTTCTGGACAATTGGATGTATCTCGCTCTTCTTTATTGGATTCTTCTGGCTCCGTTCTATGAAAGGCATCTATTCACATATTGCGTGGGCAACCTTTGTTCCTGTTGTCATCTCGTGGGTAGTTGCGATGGGCACGATTGGCGACCATCGATTCCGCATACCGACGATGTCCCTTAGCGTCTTCCTGCAGGTGATGGGCTACTTCGCCCTGCGCCATAAGGTGAAAACTCGCTCATTTGCCGTTGCTTTGGAATCAAACGCCAAGGCGCGCTAATCTGACCGCCTGAACATAAGCTATTCGTAAGGAGGTCGCCCATGGGCCGCGGCCGTGCCAAAGCAAAGCAGACCAAGGTTGCTCGCGACTTGAAATACAACTCCCAGGAGATGGATCTCGATCGTCTTGCTCGTGAACTTCACGGTGAATTACCTGAAGAGAAGAACCAGGATGACGAAGATCCATTTGCAGAAGGAAATTACATCCCGCGCGCGTGAGACCAACTCCGTACGTAGCATCGCTTCGTATCTACGAACCGCTCTCTGCCTTTGAACCGGTAGATCGGTTACGTTGGGAAAATATCGATGCATCTGTTGATTCAAAACGCGCTGAACAAGAGCTTGCGTTACGTCGATTAGTTTTTCCTGAACCACCTGCAGTGCGCCCAGACGGTGCGCATGTCCTTGATATCAACGGCACACGTTATGTCTCGCCGTGGTCAACAGCGACGCGCTGTTGGGCAGCTCTTGATGATTTTAAGGATTCACTTCCTGCATCAATCACTCCGTTTTTTATTCCGCCTTCCTTAGAAGAAGTGATTACCACCGGTATTGATTTACTAGAAGATCGCGTTCCTCACATCATCACTGAGAATTGGGTAATTCCACCACGTTGGTTCTCTCTCTACTTGCCAGAAGAGCGAGTTCGAGGAGAAGGCGAAGATGGACCATATTGTTTTGCGCGAACTACTATGTCTAAAGCTCGTGAAAGAGCGGAACGTTCTCACGAGATTGTGCTGGGAGCTTTTGGCCAGGGGCCAGTCGAACAAGAGATTGAAAATTTATTGAATTGGCTAGAGCTATTTCATCCAGAATCATTGGTCGAATTGGATTATGGGGGTCTCGCCTCTTACTTAGATAATGCAATGCGTGTGCAAGACCTCGATGGAATTAATGATGACACTTCCATAGAAGATGTTGCACAAAGTTTGGCCGGATTGTCAGCAGGCGATGGCGCAGTTGCTGGGCAAGGGTATGAGCGGCTGGTGAGCCGCTGGCGTTCTGTACAGGCATTTGAATCTGCAATTTAATTCGTATGCAGGTGAAATTTATTTTTTAGAAGGTCTTGCATCCGGCGTATGAGTGGTGAATACTTCCCGACATTACGGAGCAAATCGGACAGATCAACTGTCCATTGCTGAAGGGAAATACGTGAATCGTCTGCCAGATGCCGAGGTGTTGCTAACACCTCGCGAAGTGGCCGATCTCTTTGGAGTGGATCCGAAAACCGTGACCCGTTGGGCGAAAGCTGGAAAGTTAACATCTATTCGCACACTCGGTGGACATCGTCGCTACCGCAAATCAGAAGTTGAACAACTTCGCCAGAGTTATTTCAAGGCACAGAACTAAATCTTCTTAGCACCATGACTTATTCCAACGCGCAATTTTTCTTACTGGGTGCAATTACCTTTGTATTCGTCGGGCTGATTACCGCCCCGATGCGCAATTTAGCAATTCGAGTTGGTGCAGTTGATGCACCCACTCTTGCCCGAAAAGTCCAGAAAGAACCAGTTCCATATCTCGGTGGAGTTGCCATTGCAGTGGGCATTGTTGCTGCTTCGTATGCATCTTTATTAGCCGTTGATTTTTCATGGGAAACTTTGAAATTAGCAAGCTTTGTTTTAATCCCCGCGATTGCAATTTCGGCGATGGGCTTATGGGATGATTTAAAAGGGCTTGAGCCATGGCCCCGGCTTGTTGCGCAGACCTTTACTGGGATTATCGTCGCCGTTATTTTGACTGCGACAGACACCATGGGATTTGCCTTCAGTAACCAGATAGTGAATTACGCAGTCACCGTTCTCTGGATTGTCGGGGTCTGCAACTCCATTAACTTCTTCGATAATCACGATGGCGGAGCAGCTGGCACGGTTGCGGTTATTACCTTCTTCCTCTTCTTTATCGCCTATGACCGGCAGCAAGTACTGGTGAGCGCGCTAGCCATTGTGACTGCGGGTGCAACAGCTGGTTTTCTTATTTGGAATCGTGCTCCTGCAAAGATTTATATGGGCGATGCGGGCTCTCTCTTTCTCGGAATTATGATTTCAGTATTAACGATTCGTCTTAGCCCTGGAGTTGTTCCTAGCTATAAGTCGCTAGCTATCCCACTATTTTTGATGGCGACTCCGATTTTAGATACAACTGTTGCAGTAACTTCTCGACTTGCTCGAGGTATTTCACCTTTTCAAGGCGGTCGCGATCATCTCTCGCATCGATTGATGCGCAAAGGGCTTAATCGCCGCGTTACCGCATTTACATTATGGGGATTGGCTGCAATCTACGGAGTAATTGCCTTGGTGATTTACATATGGCCAGACACTCTGGGTCTACAGGTAATTGCTATCGGTGCCGCCTTTTGGCTTGCGCAATTAATTTTTTTCCTACGAATTCCATCTGAGGGGTAGACTCACCTTATGCCTGATAGCACATCCAATAAAAATGAGGATATGAAAGCCAAAATGTTGGCTGCCCTTGAAGCAAAGAAAAATAAGAAGGGCGCACCAGGATCGGCAACAAATACTGAAACTGGTTCCAAGATTCGCGGAGGACAACGTTCAGGTGGTGCACCTCAAGTGCAACGTAAAGCAGGACCATCAGGTTCAGGATCTGCCGGATAATTTTTAGTAAGCAGTGGCTCGGGACAGGATCGAACTGTCGACCTCACGATTTTCAGTCGCGCGCTCATACCAACTGAGCTACCGAGCCAATATTAAGTTGTAGAACTATTTAAAAAGAGAGAGTGCACTCACACTCTCTCTTTGCGACCCAGACGGGACTTGAACCCGCGACCTCCGCCGTGACAGGGCGGCGCGCTAACCAACTGCGCTACTGGGCCTTG
>CAZGXO010000004.1:0-27058 GCA_964529875.1 uncultured Candidatus Planktophila sp.
AGACCCGCGATAGCAGCCACCGCAAAACTGATAAACGCTGCTCTCTTTACAGAATTTGCTGGCGCAAGTCCTGCTGCGGTTAATCGAGTTGGCCCTACTCGATTTTCGTCAGTACCGCGGATCCCATCAGAGTAGTCATTTGCATAATTGACGCCAATTTGAAGTGCAAGTGCAACGATGAGTGCAAGCAGAGCAGTTAGCGGGCGCCAATTCGATCCGGCAAGCACGGTTGCAACGACGACTGGTGCGATAGCTGCGGCTAGTGTGCGTGGGCGTGCCCCCTGAATCCAAATATTAATTTGGCGCCTCCATCACAAGTTCTACCAATTTACGTCGATCAACTTTTCCAATTCCAAGTAATGGTAGTTCGGGCAGATAGAGGAAACCTTTTGGTTTACCGACATCGCCAAATTGCGCTTGTAGATATTCGCTTATTTCATCTTCTAATGGAAAACCTTCACCGGCAACGGCTAGATGGAGAGCTTGTCCCCATTCAGAGTCGTGTACAGCAAAAGCTGCAAAATTTTTATGAGGAAAGTGTGCATGAAGTGCGCTCTCTATTGCGCTCAGCGAAATATTTTCCCCACCAGAAATAATGACATCATCAACTCGGCCATCCACAACTAATCTGTCATGTGCAAAATGTCCAGAATCAGAAGTCTGATACCACCCATCTTTGAATACAGTCTCCCAAAGCGTCGGCGCCCCAACATAGGTTGTTGCAACTACTGCGCCACTAATTAAAATTTTTGAATCAGCACCAACTTTGACTTCTACACCTTCTAAGGGAACGCCATCATAAATACATCCACCAGATGTTTCAGTCATTCCATAAGAAGTGATGACATTCACTCCTAATTTTTTAGCTTTCTCGGAGAGTTCAGGTGTGAGCGCTGCGCCACCTACTAGAACTGCTTGAGCGTTCTGTAAATGTTCTAAGAGGTAGGAATCTGTATGCAACGCTCGATATAACTGTGTTGGCACTATGGCAGTGAAATCTGCCTTTGGGTATTCACCTTGATGTGCGCGCAGATCTATTGGTTCAGTTCCTAATTCCAGACTTCGGATCAATACATTGATTCCTGCGATGTGGGTGAGCGGCAGCAATAGCGACCATCGATTTCCAAATTCTGCACCTAAAAATTTATGCGAACCTTGCGCTGATGCAAGAAGAGCCGATGCGCTCAGCCCTACTGATTTAGATGCTCCAGAACTTCCGGTGGTTTTGACCACAAGACTTATTCGCGGCAGAAGATGGCTTTCGCGTGTACTTCCAAAAGAGAGCGCTGGACCATCTGAAACCAAGGCTTTAGCGATACGTGCCATCAATTCGCTGACAGACCAATCGGGGTTGACTTCGCGAATTTCTCGTTGTGCGCTCTGCTCCATTGCCCGCGTAGGCTATCGCTCGTTAGACCTATTGGAGGAATCGTGAGCAAGCCGATAAAGCGTGATTTTGGTGACCGGACTATCCCGTCATGGGTGACTGGCCCCGGCGGTGAATCATTTAAAGATATTACTTACCACGTTGCAGAAGGCATTGCCAAGATCACCATCAATCGTCCAGAAGTTCGCAATGCATTTCGCCCACAAACAATTATTGAATTAAAAGCAGCATTTGATTTAGCGCGTGATAATTCTGAAGTTGGAGTCATCATTTTGACAGGACAAGGAGATGAAGCTTTCTGTTCTGGCGGTGACATCAACGTTCGTGGTGATGATGGCTATTTAGGTGATGACTCACTTTCTCAGCAAGGCGTTGGTCGACTCAATGTTTTAGATTTACAAGTGCAAATTCGCAGAACTCCCAAACCAGTCGTCGCAATGATTGCAGGTTGGGCTATCGGCGGTGGCCATGTGCTGCATGTGGTGTGCGATCTCTCTATTGCTGCAGATAATGCAAAGTTTGGACAGACCGGACCCATGGTTGGTTCTTTTGATGGTGGATACGGTTCCGGATTACTTGCTGCAAGTGTCGGGCAGAAGAAAGCTCGTGAAATTTGGTTTCTCACTCGTCAATATGATGCACAAGAAGCGCTCGCAATGGGATTGGTAAATACTGTTGTGCCGCTGAAAGAGTTAGAAGCTGAAACTGTTTCTTGGTGTCGCGAAATGTTGCAAAATTCGCCCCTTGCTCTGCGACTTCTCAAAGCTTCCATGAATGCAGCAGACGATGGACTTGCCGGTGTGCAACAACTTGCTGGCGATGCAACTTTGCTCTTTTATTTAAGCGAAGAAGGTCAAGAAGGACGCGATGCTTATAAAGAGAAGCGCAAGCCAGATTTTGGAAAATTTCCGCGCCGTCCTTAATGTATGGACCAATCACTGCTTGAAAGCATGCGCGTAGTAGCGCTGCCCACAAAAACAAATTTTCGCGGAATTACAGTGCGTGAAGTCGCGCTCTTTCGCGGTGAGTATGGATGGGGAGAATTTTCACCTTTCCTTGAATACGGCTACCAGGAATGTGTGCCCTGGCTTGAATGTGCGATTGAAGCGGCAACACAACCAAAGCCGCAGCTCTTTCGAAGTGAAATCAAGGTCAATGGAACGATCCCAGCTCTTACCGAAAAATCAGAGATTTCTCGCTTAGTAGATTCCTATCCGGGTGTAGAGACTTTTAAAGTAAAAGTGGGAGCAGATCTGCAAGCAGATCTTGTGCGGCTGGCAGATGTGAAATCTCTACGTCCTCAAGCTCGCTTACGTATTGATGTCAATGGAAGTTGGAGCGTTGCGCAAGCAATTACCAATCTGCGCGCAATCTACGAAAATGTAGGGCCGTTGGAATATGTGGAGCAACCCTGCGAAACTCTTGATGAGTTACGCGAATTGAAAGAGAAATTAGGTGTTGATATACCGATTGCAGGAGATGAAATTATTCGGAAAGCGAACGATCCTTTTAAGATTAATTTAAAAGGCGCGATAGATATTCTGATGCTCAAGGTCCAACCTCTCGGCGGAATTGCGCGAGCACATCGCATTGCAGAACATCACGGTTTACCGATTGTTGTATCGAGCGCGTTGGAAAGTGCAGTAGGAATAAGTTATGGGCTCACTCTTGCTGCCTCATTCCCAGAAATCAATTTTGATTGCGGCTTAGCAACAGGCTCACTGCTTGCCGCAGATCTTGGATCATTGCCGATTCAAGATGGGCAGATTCAATTGAATGAGATCGAGCCTAATTTTTCGGGATATGACGTTGCACCTGATCGATACGAATGGTGGAAGAATCGAGCCATGAAGACTGCAGAGTTAATTGCATGAATAACTCGACTTTATTAGCCAGGGTCATAGTTCGACAAATAATCGAAGCAGGAGTCACTGATGTAGTCATTTCACCTGGTTCTCGAAATGCACCGCTGTCGTTAGCTTTTTACCAAGCAGCAGATAAAGGATTACTTTCGCTTCATGTGCGCATTGATGAACGAACAGCTGCTTTTTTCGCTCTCGGAATCGCTAAAGCAACAGGCAGACCAGTTCCGATTCTCTGTACCAGCGGAACTGCCGTTGCAAATTATCATCCGGCAGTTTTAGAAGCGTCTCATACAAATCTGCCACTTCTTGTCTTAACAGCAGATCGCCCTGCATCGCTTCGTAAAACCGGTGCTAATCAAACTACCGAACAGGCTCGTATTTTCGGTAAGGCAGTGCGTTACTTTGCAGATATATCGGGTACCGCATTTCCCATGGAGTTGCCATTTTATTCATTACAGAATGGCCCAGTTCATCTCAACATTCAATTTGATGAACCGCTCGTTGGAGACAATGACACAGACTGGCTGAATCAGATCACCGCAACGCAACCCCCACACTTTAAAGTGAAATCTCCAAAGACTCTGCATTCCAAAAGTACAAGGGGAGTACTTGTCATCGGACATGATCGTGGTGGCTTAGCAGCAGCTGATGTACGTGCCTTTGCCGAGACTCTTAACTGGCCAACGATTACAGAAGATCCTTTGACTTTTGAAGGTGCGGTTCCACACGCCAGTATTTTTCTCACTCATCCGGCGGCGGTAAATGATCTTGCGCCAGATACAGCGATCATTATTGGTAGAACAACGCTTTCTCGCTCCATCAATGCTCTGATAAAAACTGCGCGATATGAGATTGTGATAGATCCAAGACTTGCCACCGTAGATGCAGACCGAGTTGCACATCAAAAATTTTTCGCGCTACCCGAATTAGAAGTAGCAACTCCCGATGAGAACTATCGTGCGCGATGGGAGAAGTACAGTCAGCAAGCCGCCCAAGTTATTGCAAAGATTTCTGAATGGTCTGAACCAGTTATCGCTCGGGAAATTGCTGAAGGTATTGCAGATGGTGTCTCTCTCTACATCGCATCTTCACGTCCGATTCGAGATATCGAAGGTTTCGCCAAGCCACGCACTGGCATTGAAACCTATGCAAACCGGGGACTTGCCGGGATTGATGGAAATATTTCAACTGCGCTCGGAATAGCCTCACAGCGAAAGCGCACCATTGCAGTGATGGGAGATTTGGCATTTCTGCACGACCTCACTGGGTTGCTCTGTGATGAGCCCATTAATCTCACAATATTCGTGGTGAATAACGATGGCGGTGGAATATTTTCAACGCTGGCACAACGCGGAGTTGCAGGTTTTGAGAAGGTTTTTGGCACACCTCACGGCAGAGATTTAACAGCGATTGCCAAGTCAATGGGCATTCAGGCCACAGCAATTTCAACGCTCGCCGAGTTAAGAGATGAAGTCAAGGCGCCAATTTCTGGGTTGCGAGTAGTGGAGATAAAGGCGCCTGATCGTGAAGCGAATGCAGATTTACTGGAGAAGATTTACCGTGAGGTTAAAGCGCTACCGTAAAGCAGATCGCATTGCCAACATTTTGGCGCTGCTCTCTTCTAATTCTTTTTCTGGATTTGAGCCGGCAACGATTCCACAACCGGCAAAGATTCGAATCTCTTGACCTGATATTTGTCCAGCACGGAGCGCAATACCCAGTTCTCCATCACCGCTTGCATCAATCCAACCAACTGGTCCGGCATAACGACCACGTTTCATTCCTTCTATTTCATCGATAATGTCAAAGGCGATATTGCGTGGTGTGCCACAGACTGCGGCAGAAGGATGAAGATTGGCAAGAAGCGCAAAGGCATCAATGTGTTGTGCGCTCTCTATGAGCGCTCCTGTTACATCAGTTGCTAAGTGCATGACATTTGCTAAGTGGAGCACGAAAGGTGATTCGGGCACATTGGTGGATGAACAGAATGGTTCAAGAGCATCTGCGACAGAGAGAACTGCATACTCATGTTCTTCAAGGTCCTTTGATGATCGCGCAAGGGAGGCGGCAAGTGCCAAATCCTTTTGATCATCGCCAGTTTTTGGAATTGTGCCGGCGAGAATTCGTGAAGTAACCATTCCGCGTGAAAGTCTGAGCAATAGCTCAGGAGTAGCTCCGACTAAGCCAGCTACGGCAAAGACCCACGTTGCTGGATACTGCGCTGCTAATTCGCGCAAAATCGCGCGCTGTTCTATCTCTGCATTGGTTGTAGCACGAATATCTCTGGCTAAAACCACCTTATCGACTTCCAGTGATTCGATGCGCTTAATGGCGAGAGCAACTCTCTCTTTCCAGGCGCTTTCAGAGAGAGTTCCATCGGTGAAAGTGAAATTTCCTCTTTCAAAATCTGGAGATGTTTCAAGCAGTGCAGGTTGCGGCCTATCTCCAATCCAGGTAATCCAAGATTTACCAGCCTTACTTCCCACTATAACTTCTGGGATGATCAATACCGATTCATCTTCACGATCAAAAGAGAAAGAGGCAAAAAGCAGTGGCCCCGTTCCGCTGCCATGTACCGAATTAGAGATAGAGAATTTTTCTAAATGTTGATGCCACCATTTTCGCGCCTGCTCAAAGCGATTCTTTCCCGAGATTTTTGTACTGGCATAACAACCCCAGCCAACTAAACCTTCACCACCACGCACCCAAGAGAGCGGTTGATTATCAGGAAGCAGATCAAGCAGCGGGAGATGATCACCAATACGTGCTGTAGTGACCGGAATAAGATGCGGCATTTAATAAATGAGTTAGCGTTTGAGAGTTCGAGAAATTCTGCGCCAAATAAGTGGAAGTGAGGTTGCAGTAATTGCAATCTTGAGAGCTTCGCCAAAGATAAAAGGGGTAAATCCTGCTGCAATAGTTTTTGCCCACGAGATATCAAGTGAGAAGTGAAGCCAGGTTAAGCCGAAGGCAAAAATGATGGCATCACCTAATAGAAGAGCTGGAAATGATGTTCTAAATTTCTGATCGGCTTTGCGGTCTGCCAAATATCCCAAAAAGAGTGATGCGACGAGCATTCCGACTAAGTAACCCCCAGTTGCGCTGAGCAGGCGATCTAGTCCGTGGTTAGGCAGAGTTGCAGATGGCGCAAAGAGAGGAGCGCCGGCAATGCCTGCAAGTAAGTAAGTCGCGAAAGTCGTGAATCCAAGTCGTGCGCCATATGTTGTTCCGATAAGTAATACACCAAGTGTTTGACCTGTCACAGGAACTGGTGATCCTGGAACTGGAATTGAAATTTGAGCAAGCGCTGTTAAAAATCCAACGCCACCAACAATAAAGAGCGCTTGGGTAAGTGCAGTACTTCGCGGAAAGATTGTGGCTCGTAATGAGTTTGATTGAATCGACATCGCACTAATCCCTTCGGTCCTGGCTCTTTCTAAGTTGTGCGCGAAGCCTACTCTCAGGGAGAATGCCCGCATGTCACGCGCCAATATGGATAAAAATCCCGATGAAGTCGCCGCCATGTTCGATGGCGTGGCGAAGCGCTACGACCTGGTAAATGACCTGCTCAGCCTAGGACAAACAAAAGCGTGGCGCCGCGCAACCACCAAGATCATCAATCCAAAAGCAGGGATGAAAATTCTTGATCTTGCGGCCGGCACCGGTTCAAGTTCAGAGCCACTTGCTCGCGCCGGTGCAGATGTAATCCCGGCAGATTTTAGCGATGGAATGTTGGCAGCAGGACGTAAAGCGCGACCACACTTACCATTTACAAAAGCTGATGCACTCAATCTTCCCTTTGCAGATAATGAATTTGATCTAGCGACAATTTCATTTGGACTTCGCAACACTGCAGATGTTGCAAGAGCGCTCTCTGAAATGTTTCGTGTTGTTAAACCAGGTGGCCGCATTGTGGTCACTGAATTTTCGACGCCAGTTTTCCCTCCATTTCGCATTCTCTACATGAAGTATTTGATGCGTGCGCTGCCAGCAATTGCACGTCGTACATCATCAAATCCAGATGCCTACATTTACCTTGCAGAATCCATTCGCGCCTGGCCAAATCAAGGCGCGCTCGCCGCTCAGATTGCTGCGGCGGGGTGGGGCGAGGTCACCTGGCGCAATCTCACGGGCGGGGTTGTCGCAGTTCACATCGGCTGCAAGCCGTAGCGGTTTGATTGCCCATGGCCAACCTTTAGGATTTCGCTCGTGAGCGCTAATCCCTACATTCCAATTTTGGTCATTTTCGCCATTGGAGCCGGGTTTGCCATCTTCTCTGTTGCAATTGCAGCGATCACTGGTCCAGCTCGTTACAACCGCGCCAAATTAGAGGCATACGAATGCGGTATCGAACCTTCACCACAAGCGCTTGAAGGTGGTCGCTTTCCAGTGAAGTACTTCCTTACTGCGATGCTCTTTATCGTCTTTGATATCGAAATTGTTTTCCTTTACCCATGGGCTGTGACCTTTGATCAACTTGGTTTATTTGGATTAGTTGAAATGGCTATCTTTATTGGCACCGTCTTCGTTGCATATGCATATGTATGGCGACGTGGTGGATTGGAATGGGATTAATCCATGGGCTTGGAAGATAAATTACCGAGCGGAGTCTTGCTCTCAACAGTTGAAGGTTTAGCTGGTTATATGCGCAAGAGTTCGGTCTGGCCTGCAACTTTTGGGCTGGCATGTTGCGCGATTGAGATGATGGCGCTTGGTTCAGCTCCGAAACATGATATTTCTCGTTTCGGAATGGAGCGTTTCTCTGCCTCGCCTCGTCAAGCAGATTTGATGATTGTGGCAGGAAGAGTTTCACAGAAGATGGCCCCAGTTCTTCGCCAGATTTACGATCAGATGACTGCGCCAAAATGGGTTATCTCCATGGGCGCATGCGCATCTTCTGGTGGAATGTTTAATAACTATGCAATCGTGCAAGGTGTCGACCATATTGTTCCGGTTGATATCTATCTACCAGGATGCCCACCACGTCCTGAACAGTTGATGGATGCGATTATCAAATTGCATGCACTTATTGGTGATACAAAACTTGGTCCAAATCGTGAAGCGATTATTAAAGAAGTAGAACTTGCAGCGCTCAATGCCAAGCCCACAATTCAGATGAAGGGGTTACTGGCGTAAATGAATCACGAGCAGAGCGGTATGTTCGGCGCTTCCGGCACTGGAGATACCTCAGGTTATGGTGGGCTGGTACGCACCCAATCATCGATTGGTTCCACCGAGCGTCCTTATGGAAGTTACTTCGATCAAGTAGCTGATGATTTAGAACGTGCATACCCAGATTTTTCCGATGCAATCCTGCGGGTAGTTGTCGATCGCGGCGAACTCACTTTACATATTAAGAAAGAGCGCCTGGTAGAAGTTGCATTTATTCTGCGCGATAAGCTGAAATTTGAAATGTGTATGGGCGTTTCTGGAGTTCACTACCCAGAACGTAAAGGCCAAGAATTAGTAGCGCTTTATCCATTGCTATCGCTCACCAAAAACCAACGCATCAGATTAGAAGTCGCCACTTCAGATCTTGATCCACATATTCCATCCATCGTTGAAGTCTGGGCAGGAAATAACTGGCATGAGCGCGAGACATTTGACATGTTCGGAATTATTTTTGATGGCCACCCAGGTCTTACTCGCATTCTTATGCCAGATGATTGGGATGGACATCCGCAACGGAAAGATTATCCGCTGGGTGGAATCGCAGTTGAATATAAAGGTGCAACTACACCAGCGCCATCAGAGCGTAGGAGTTATCGATGACTACCTTCGATCCATACGCAACCTCACGCGAAACAACAGAAGGAACCGTCTTCTCTGTTACCGGAGGAGATTGGGATTCACTCGTCACTGAAATTGGTGAAGCGAAAGAAGAGCGCATCATCGTCAACATGGGGCCGCAACATCCTTCTACTCACGGAGTATTGCGTCTGGTTCTCGAACTCGAAGGCGAAACAGTGACCGAAGTTCGCACCGGCATTGGTTATCTTCACACCGGTATCGAGAAGAATATGGAATTTCGCAACTGGACTCAGGCAGTCACTTTTGCAACACGTATGGATTACCTATCGCCAATTTTCAATGAAACCGCATATTGCCTTGCGGTAGAGAAACTTCTTGGCATCACCAATGATGTAACAGAGCGAGCATCAGTTATTCGTGTGCTGATGATGGAGCTCAATCGCATCTCCTCACATATGGTGGCACTTGGCACCGGTGCGCTGGAACTCGGTGCGATGGGTCCTATGTTCTTTGCCTTCCGCGAACGCGAAATGGTGCTTGATGCATTTGAAGCAATTACAGGTTTGCGTATGAATATGGCGTATGTGCGCCCCGGTGGTGTAGCGCAAGACCTACCTGCAGGAATGACTTCACAATTACGTGAACTCGTAAAGACGCTCCGGAAAAACTTTAAAGATAATGCAGCGCTTTTGATTGGTAACTCAATTTGGATGAAGCGCACCGAAGGTATTGGTTATCTCGATCTTGCAGGTTGTACAACTTTGGGAATTACCGGGCCGGTACTTCGCTCCACTGGATTGCCATGGGACCTACGCAAGATGCAGCCATATTGCGGATATGAAAATTACGAATTTGATGTCATTACAGCTGATACTGCAGATGTATATGGTCGATTCTTGGTGCGTATGAACGAACTCGAACAATCACTTCGTATCATCGAACAAGCGCTCGATAAGTTAGATAAATTAGATGGCCAACCTGTGATGGTGGCAGATAAGAAAATTGCTTGGCCGGCACAACTTGCACTTGGCGCTGACGGTCTTGGAAATTCACTGGATCACATCCGTGAAATCATGGGTTCATCCATGGAGTCACTTATCCATCACTTTAAATTAGTCACTGAAGGATTCCGTGTTCCTGCCGGTCAGGCGTATGCAGCAGTTGAATCTCCACGCGGCGAACTTGCAGCTCACGTTGTATCCGATGGCGGCACTCGCCCGTACCGCGTGCACTTTCGCGAACCATCATTTAATAATTTGCAATCAACTCCCGCGATGAGTGAAGGTGGAATGGTGGCCGACATTATTGGCGCTGTTGCATCTATCGATCCAGTGATGGGAGGTGTTGACCGCTAATGAGTACCCCAAATCTCAAAGAACTCAATGAAGATGTCATGCGCTCAATCATCGCTCGATATCCACGGAGCCGATCTGCCATTATGCCTTTGCTGCATTATGTACAAGCTATTTCTGGGTATGTCACCAACGAAGGAATTGAGAAAATCTCTGAGCTTTTGGAAATTGAAACTGCAGAAGTTTCAGCGGTAGCAACTTTCTATACACAATATAAGCGCAAGCCAGTTGGTGATTACCACATTGGCGTGTGCACAAATACTTTATGCGCAATTATGGGCGGCGATGCAATTTTTGCGGCTCTCAAAGATCATTTAGGAATTGAAAATGATGGCGTAACAGCAGATGGCAAAGTTTCGCTCGAACATATCGAATGTAATGCGGCTTGCGATTACGCACCTGTCGTCATGGCCAACTGGGAGTTTTACGATAATCAAACTGTGGAGTCAGCTAAATCTCTGGTCGATGCAGCCCGTGCTGGAAATCCACCTGCACCAACGCGTGGACCAAATCGACTTGTGACATATAAAGAAGCATCGGCAGTGCTCGCTGGATTAGATGATGGATTAGCGCGCGAAGGTGTACAGGCAGGAAATCCAACTCTGCTCGGATTGAAACTGGCAAAGGAAGGTAAGTAATGTCAAAGTTAACTCCCGTCCTTTCTGCACACTGGGATGAGAAAGATTCATTCACTATCGAGGCTTACACGCGACATGGTGGATATAGCGCTTCGAAGAAAGCGCTGACGATGGATCCTGATGCAGTGATCCAAATGGTGAAGGATTCTGGATTGCGCGGGCGAGGCGGTGCAGGTTTTCCCACTGGTATGAAATGGGGATTTATTCCGCAGGGCGATAACAAAGACCACTATCTCGTTGTTAACGCAGATGAATCAGAACCTGGAACGTGTAAAGACACCCCACTTTTATTGGCAAATCCACATGTGCTTATCGAAGGTTGCATCATCGCCTGCCACGCCATTAGAGCAAAGCGCGCCTTTATCTATATCCGTGGCGAAGTTACACATGTGGTTCGACGTGTGAATGCCGCAATTGCAGATGCCTATAAAGCAGGACATCTTGGAAATGGAATCGATGTCACTTTACATATTGGCGCAGGTGCTTACATTTGCGGTGAAGAGACTGCGCTCCTTGATTCTCTTGAGGGATTCCGTGGCCAACCAAGATTACGTCCACCGTTTCCAGCGATTGCGGGACTTTACGCGCGCCCCACAGTTGTCAACAATGTCGAATCCATCGCATCTGTTCCAGCCATTATTGCTAACGGTGCAGAGTGGTATCAAAAATTTGGTACCGAAAAATCTAAAGGTATGACTTTATATTCACTCTCAGGTCACGTGAATAATCCTGGCCAATTTGAAGCGCCACTTGGTATTACTTTGCGAGAAATTCTGGAACTTGCTGGAGGCATTCGCACTGGCCACACCCTCAAGTTCTGGACACCTGGAGGATCATCAACTCCACTATTTACCGATGCACATCTTGATACCCCACTTGATTATGAAGGTGTATCTGCAGCTGGCTCTATGCTCGGCACAAAAGCGCTACAAATTTTTGATGAAACGACATGTGTTGTTCGCGCAGTATTACGTTGGACCGAGTTCTACAAACATGAATCCTGCGGCAAGTGCACACCATGCCGTGAAGGAACCTGGTGGTTAGTACAAATTCTGCGTGACCTAGAAAACGGCACTGGCACTGAAGCAGATCTCGAGAAGTTGCTTGATCTCTGCGACAACATTATGGGCCGCTCTTTCTGCGCACTCGGTGATGGCGCAACTAGCCCAATCACATCCTCCATTAAGTATTTCCGTGATGAATACATCGCTCATCTCACCAATGGGGGATGTCCCTTTGATCCCGTGAAATCAACCCTCTTTGCTGGAGCGCTGAGCTAATGACAACGACCCAAGAATCTGCAGTTGCTGTTGAGATGATTACCGTTGTCATTGACGGTTTTGAAGTCTCAGTTCCAAAAGGAACTTTGGTGATTCGCGCTGCAGAAAAATTAGGTATTCAGATTCCACGGTTCTGCGACCATCCACTCCTCGACCCAGTGGGCGCATGCCGGCAGTGTCTTGTCGATATTGAGATCAATGGCAGAGCATTTCCTAAACCACAGGCATCGTGCACTATTCCGGTAGAGCCCAACATGATTGTGAAAACTCAACTCACCTCACCAGTTGCCGATAAGGCGCAAAAAGGTGTCATGGAATTACTTCTTGGAAACCATCCGCTTGATTGCCCAGTGTGTGACAAGGGCGGTGAATGTCCTCTACAAAATCAAGCGATGAGCAATGGCCACGCCGAAACTCGCCTTGATGGTTACAAGCGTCTCTTTGAAAAGCCCATCAATATTTCATCGCAAGTGTTGCTTGATCGCGAACGTTGTGTGCTCTGTGCTCGCTGCACACGTTTTTCAGATCAGATTGCATCTGATCCATTTATTACTTTAAATGAACGTGGCGCCCTGCAGCAGGTTGGTATTTACGAGAAAGATCCATTTAAATCTTACTTCTCAGGAAATACAGTTCAAATTTGTCCAGTTGGCGCACTCACTGGCGCTTCTTATCGCTTCCGCGCTCGCCCCTTTGATTTAGTCTCAACCCCATCCGCTTGCGAACATTGTGCATCCGGTTGCGATATGCGCACCGATGTTCGACGTGGAAAAACTTTGCGACGTCTTGCAGGAGATGATCCATCTGTTAATGAAGAGTGGAACTGCGATAAAGGTCGTTGGGCTTTTAAATATGTCACCGCAACTGATCGTTTTACTCAGCCACTTGTTCGAAATGCACAAGGTGAATTGGTGAGCGCATCTTGGCCAGAAGCGCTTGCTGCTGCCGCAGCTGGGCTGAAAGGAAAGCGCGCCGCGGTACTCACGGGTGGCCGCGTCACTGTTGAAGATGCCTATGGATATTCCAAATTTGCCCGCATCGCCCTTGGCACTAACGATATTGATTACAGAGCGCGCATTACATCCGATGAAGAACGTGATTTCCTGGCAGCTCATGTTGCAGGATCTGCAACCACATATCGCGATATTGATTCTGCTGATCAAGTCTTGCTGGTTGCCTTTGAGCCCGAAGAAGAGTCGCCGATTGTCTTCCTACGCCTTAATAAGAACTTTAAAAAGCGTGGCCTCAAAGTGACCGCTGTTGCAACTAAACAATCTATTGCGATGGATAAGTTAAATGCGGAATTTATTAAGGTGGCACCACTTGCCGAACCTGCTGCAGTTGCACATGTTGCGCTTACTGCGAAATCAATAATTTTAATTGGCGAACGCGCCTCTGAATCTCCAGGTCTCTTCTCTGCAGTCGTCGCACTTTCTGCAAAGACTGGCGCAAAAATTGCTTATATCCCACGTCGTGCAGGTGAACGTGGCGCGCTAGAAGCTGGAGCGCTCGGCACGGTGCTTCCTGGTGGACGCCCCGTGAGCGATGCTGCAGCGCGCGTTGATATTGCAGCAGCATGGGGAGTAGAACATCTACCAACAGAGCGTGGTCGTTCATCCTCCGAAATTTTTGCAGCACTTGCAAGCGCAGACCTTGATGCGGTTGTCGTGGGTGGCGTTGATGCACATGATCTTCCAGCAAGCACTGCAGCACTTGCTGCACTTGAAAAAGCTTTTGTGGTCTCTTTAGAGATTGCACCAAGTTCTGTCACAGCATGTGCCGATGTTGTTCTTCCGGTTGCTGCAGTGACCGAAAAGAGCGGAAGTTATCTCAATTGGGAAGGTCGCGCTCGTAGCTTTGATGCTGCGGTTTCAGATTCTTTACAGCGCAGCGATGTACGTATTCTCTCGATGTTGGCCGATGCCCTAGGTAATCCAATCTCCTTAGCTAGCGTCAGCGCTGCTGCTCGTGAATTTAACCAACTTGGTAAATGGGATGGTGCGCGAATTACCTTTACTCCTGTCGCACAGGCAAGCGCGCCAACTATTTCTGGTGATCAAGCCGTGCTCACTTCTTGGCGCAGATTGCTGGATATGGGAACTTTGCAACGCGGTGAAGATAATTTAGCGGGTACACGTCGGCCAACTGTGGCAGTAATTTCACCCAAGCGTGCAGGTCAGATTGGCATCACCACCGGCCAACAATTACGAATTTCTAATGACAAAGGTTCAATCACCATCCCTGTTCTCGTTGAAGATATTCATGATGATGCTGTGTGGATTCCCCGTAATTCCTTTGCATCACAAGCGCTCTTTGCACTTGAAGCAGCACATGGAGAAGTTGTGACGGTGGCTAAAGCATGAACACTTTAAATAACGCTGTTTTGATCGCAAAAGATCCAGGTTGGTTGATTGCAGTAAAAGGTGTGCTGGTATTTATTATCTGCGTTCTCTGTACCTTGATGGCAGTGTGGGCAGAACGTCGCGTGCTTGCCAAGATGCAATTGCGTACAGGTCCGAACCGTGTTGGAAAATTTGGATTACTGCAATCACTTGCAGATGGAGTGAAATTAGCGCTCAAAGAGGACATCATTCCAGCTGCTGCAGATAAAGTTGTATTTATTCTGGCGCCAATTATTGCAACTTCTATGTGTTTCATGGCCTTTGCCGTAATTCCAATGACAGGCGAAGTAAATCTCTTCGGGCAGAAAACTGCGCTGCAGATGACGGATCTACCTGTCAGCGTTCTCTATATTTTGGCAGTTACTTCTATCGGTGTTTATGGTGTTGTTTTAGCAGGATGGTCTTCTGGTTCTACATATCCACTTCTTGGTGGTTTACGTTCTAGCGCGCAAGTGATTTCTTATGAAATTGCAATGGGTCTCTCACTTGTGGCTGTCTTTATCTACGCCGGTTCTATGTCGACCTCAACCATTGTGGGCTCGCAGCATCAACATATTTGGAATGCTGTCGTGCTCTTCCCATCTTTTGTTATCTATGTAATCTCTATGGTCGGTGAAACAAACCGCGCTCCATTCGATTTAGCCGAAGCTGAAGGTGAATTGGTAGGTGGATTCCACACAGAGTATTCATCCTTAAAGTTTGCGCTCTTCTTCCTCGCTGAATATGTCAACATCATTGCAGTGTCTGCTCTTGCCACAACTCTCTTCCTAGGTGGATATCACGCACTTCCTGGACTTGGATTTACTGAAACCTGGCTTGGCGGATGGTTTACCTTGGTCTGGTTCTTCCTCAAAGTTATCTTCTTCTTCTTTATCTTTATGTGGTTACGTGCAACGCTGCCGCGCCTTCGCTACGACCAATTTATGAAATTTGGCTGGAAAGTTTTGATTCCTGTATCACTGGTATGGATTTTGATTGTGGCAACACTTCGAGTTCTTCAGCAAGAAGGTGCGCCACGTATTGCAACAGTTGCATTTGCAGTTGGAATTGTGTTGCTGGTGATGGCAGTGAGCTCACTTGTCGATCGATCCAAAGCTAAGGCGCGTGCACCGCAACCCCAAGGTGATGCGCCAGATTTTCCTATTCCTTCGCTTCCCGAAGTGAACTCCATCAACGTCTCAGGAGGTAAGTAATGTCTGACTTCATTGAGAAGAAGAGTTCTGGCCAAGCGGATATCAATTCAGTTCCGTTTTCAGAAGTTGAACAACCTGGTCCTGCACCGCTTGCCCAACAAGCGAAAGGTTTCTGGGTCACCTTCTCTTCTATGTTCAAGAAGAATCAAACGGTGCAATATCCAGATGTAAAAGCACCTACTCAGCCACGTTTTCATGGACGTCATCAACTCAATCGCCACCCTGATGGACTTGAAAAATGTATTGGCTGCGAACTTTGCGCGTGGGCATGCCCTGCGGATGCTATTTATGTAGAAGGTGGAAATAACACACCAGGCAACCAACTTTCTCCGGGTGAACGTCACGGCGCTGTCTATCAAATTAATTATTTGCGATGCATTTTCTGTGGTCTCTGTGTGGAGGCTTGCCCAACACGTGCGCTTACGATGACCAACGAATATGAATTAGCTGATGATAAGCGCGAGAAATTAATCTTTGAAAAAGAAGATCTACTGGCACCGCTTCGTCAAGGAATGCTCGCGCCACCACATCCGATGTATCCCGGAATGAACGACACTAATTACTACAACGGTGATGTCAAAGAAGCGCATCCTTCTCAGGCATTAAATGGTGAGAAGTAATGTTGACGATCCAAACTCCAGAAACACTGCTCTTTTGGGTGCTTGCACCTCTTTCAGTTCTAGCGGCTCTTGGAATGTTGCTCGTGAAAAAAGCAGTTCACTCTGCCTTGCTCCTTGCATTTGTCATGATCACATTAGCGATCTTCTATATCGCCCAAGATGCGCTCTTCTTAGGAATCGTACAAATTGTGGTTTATACCGGCGCAGTGATGATGCTATTCCTCTTTATCCTGATGCTGGTCGGAGTTGATGCATCAGATTCGCTCACAGAAACTATTCGTGGACTTCGCCCGATTGCGATTACTGCAGCAATTGGCTTTGGAGGTCTGCTGGTATCACTCATCTCGCGCGCCACATTGGGACATGGCGCATTTGGGCTTGCAGAAGCAAATAAGGATGGCAACGTCCAGAGCATCGCTAAATTGCTCTTCTCCGATTATGTATTTCCCTTTGAAGTAGTGTCGGCGCTTTTGATTACAGCAGCACTGGGTGCCATGGTTCTGGCGCATCACCAACGAACCGTTGCCAAACCAAATCAACGCGAACAATCGATAGCGAGATTCCGTAAAGGATCTCTTGCTACTGCAGCAGGCTTACCAAGCCCGGGTGTTTTTGCTCGCCACAATGCAGTAGATGTTCCAGCACTTCTTCCGGATGGCACTCCAGCACCAAATTCAATCTCCGCAACGCTGCAAGCTCGCGGAGATATTTTGGAAACTAGCCAATTTGAACTTGGTGAAGTCGATAAGACTGTTAAGGAGGAGAAGTAATGAATCCTTATAACTACTTATATGTTGCTGGCTTGCTATTTACGATTGGTGCAATAGGTGTTGTCGTTCGCCGTAACGCCATTGTGGTCTTTATGTGCATTGAATTAATGCTCAATGCTGCCAACCTCACCTTAGTTACCTTTGCGCGTATTAATGGAACTCTTGAAGGACAGGTCACCGCCTTCTTCACCATGGTAGTAGCTGCGTGCGAAGTAGTAGTTGGTCTAGCAATCATTGTCACGATTTACCGGTCCCGCCGATCAGCATCTATCGATGATGCTAGTTTGTTGAAGCGATAACGATGACAACTTCTACATCGTTGGTCTACTTGATCGCGCTCCCACTCTTGGGAGCGACAATTTTGTTACTGGCTGGGCGTCGCGCAGATAAGTGGGGCCATATTTTGGCAACGCTACTTTCGGCAAGTTCTTTTGGAGTCGGGCTCTATCAACTGTCGCAGATGTTAAGCCGCAGTACTGAAGAACGCGCAGTTTCGCAGAAACTCTTCTCCTGGATCAACGTTGCATCTTTTCAGGTTGATGCCGGGCTTCTGCTTGATCAATTATCGATCTGCTTTGTCCTTCTTATTACTGGAGTAGGTACTTTGATTCATATCTACTCCATTTCCTATATGTCACATGATGAAAACCGCCGTCGCTTCTTCGCATATCTCAATCTCTTCGTGGCGGCGATGTTGCTCTTGGTACTTGGCGACTCTTATCTCAATCTCTACGTTGGTTGGGAAGGCGTGGGACTTGCTTCATACCTATTAATCGGATTTTGGAATCAGAAACCTGCCTACGCGACGGCTTCGAAGAAAGCATTTGTCATGAACCGCGTTGGTGATATGGGGCTCTCTTTTGCAATCATGATTGCATTTGCAACGCTCGGCACAGTTTCATTTGCGGGTGTAAAAGAAGCATCACATAGCGCATCACAGACGGCGCTGACCGCTATTGGCATCATGCTGCTCATTGCTGCAACAGGTAAATCTGCGCAATTCCCATTGCAAGCCTGGCTCGGTGATGCGATGGCAGGCCCAACACCGGTATCTGCTCTGATTCACGCAGCAACTATGGTGACAGCTGGCGTCTATCTCATTGTTCGCTCCAACTTCATCTTTGATGCAGCACCTACTGCGCAATTATTAGTTGTCATCGTTGGCGCAATTACTCTTCTCTTTGGTGCACTTGTGGGTACTGCTAAAGATGACATTAAGAAAGCACTTGCCGCATCAACCATGTCACAGATTGGGTACATGGTGCTGGGCGCTGGTCTTGGACCTGCTGGTTACGCCTTTGCCATCATGCATCTTTTGACACATGGATTCTTTAAAGCCGGAATGTTCCTTGGCGCAGGATCTGTGATGCATGGAATGAATGACACTGTAGATATGCGTCGCTACGGAGCGCTCCGTAAATTTATGCCCATCACCTTTATCACTTTTGGACTTGGATATTTGGCAATTATTGGAGTTCCACCTTTTGCAGGGTTCTACTCCAAAGATTTAATCATCGAAACTGCATTTAATGCCGGAGGAGTAAAAGGAATAATTCTTGGTGGCGCAGCGCTGCTTGGCGCAGCGATTACCGCCTTCTACATGTCGCGCGTCATGATCCTTACCTTCACTAGTCCCAAGCGATGGGAAGATGATGCACATCCTCACGAATCTCCAATTTTGATGTGGCTACCCATGGCAATTTTGGCAATTGGTTCAGTGACATCTGGATTCCTCTTTGCACGTGGCGATGCACTAGCCAATTGGTTGCATCCAGTATTTGGCGAACATGGCGCAGAGCATGCGGAAGAGCATCTCTTCTCGCCGATTGTTGTTTCAGCGATGGCGCTTGTTGCAGTAGCAATAGGAGTCGCAATCGCAGTTGTGAAATATCAACTCTCTGATGTGGCAGCTGTTGCTCCGGAAAATGTCTCGATCTTCACCCGCATTGCCCGTAAAGATCTGCTGCAAGATGCTTTCAACGAGGCGGTCTTTATGCGCCCTGGCCAAGCTCTGACTCGCACATTAGTAAAAGGTGATGACTTAGTTATCGATGGCGCAGTTCGCGGAATCGGTCGCACAGCACTTGGCACGGGTGCTGCACTTCGTGCTTCGCAAACAGGGTTTGCTCGTAGCTATGCCGCACTTATTTTGATTGGTGCCATCGTGCTTATTGGCGGAATCTGGGTGGTGACACAGTGAATGCACTGACTCTTCTAGGACTTCTGCCCTTAATCGGTGCCTTGCTGGTTTCTGTTATCCCTACTGAACAGGTATTACGGATCAAGCAGGCAGCGCTTGCCACAACAGTTTTGGTTGCTCTCTCTGCCCTTCTTATGTGGTTGAACTTTGACGCTGCAAATACTGACTTTCAATTTGTACAGAGCGCTGCTTGGATTCCAAGCTTTGGAATCAATTATGCAGTTGGCGTTGATGGACTCTCGCTTGTTTTGATTCTGCTCTCTGTACTTCTAGCACCGATTGTGGTCTTGGCAGGGTGGAATGAATCTGAAGGCGGACGATGGTCTGCCAAAGTCTTCTACATTCTGATTTTAATTCTCGAAACTATGATGATTGGCGTCTTTGCCGCAACCGATGTCTTCTTGTTCTACGTCTTCTTTGAAGCGATGTTAATTCCGGTGTACTTCTTAATCGGTGGATATGGCAGTGGCGAACGCGCAGCAGCTGCTGTGAAATTCTTGCTCTATAGCCTCTTCGGTGGCCTGCTGATGTTGGCTTCAATTATTGGCCTCTTTGTCATCTCTTCCAATAATGGTGGCGCAACTTTTGATATTACAAAATTATCAGAGCTTCATAATTACATGAGCCCCACAACGCAAAATCTCTTATTCCTTGGATTCTTTATCGCATTCGCTATCAAGGCACCGGTATGGCCACTTCATACTTGGCTCCCTGATGCTGCAGCATCTGCAACTCCGGGGACCTCAGTGCTATTACTTGGAGTGCTCGATAAAGTCGGAACATTTGGAATGATCCGCTTCTGTTTAGCGCTCTTTCCGGATGCTGCAAAGACTTTCACGCCAATTATTCTGGTGTTTGCCGTCATCTCCATTATTTATGGCGCTTTCCTTGCAATCGGAGCACGCGATATCAAACGGTTGATTGCTTACACCTCTATTTCTCACTTCGGCTTTATCACCATGGGAATCTTTGCTATGACAACCCAGGGCCATTCAGGAGCCACGTTGTATATGTTCAATCACGGCTTCTCTACTGCAGCTCTCTTCTTAGTAGCCGGTTGGATGATTGCCCGCCGTAAGTCATCCACCATTGCAGACTTTGGTGGATTGCAACGTATTACACCGGTGATGGCCTGGTCATTCTTTATCGCTGGTATGTCTTCGTTGGCGCTTCCTGGACTTTCAAGTTTCGTCAGCGAATTTCTAGTGCTCGTTGGAACATTTACCCGCTACCCAGTTGCGGCGGTAATTGCAACCTTCGGTATCGTTCTTGCCGCTTTATACATTTTGATTCCAGTGCAAAAGGCGCTTCACGGACCAACTGCACCAGGAAATGAAAACCTGCCAGATCTAAATCTGCGTGAAAAAATTGCAATTGCACCAGTGCTCGCCATCATCATCGCGCTCGGTTTCTATCCAGCACCTCTTCTTAACGTGATCAATCCAGCTTCGGCACATGTGATTGCAACGCAAGGTTTTAGCGATCCACTTCCTTCAGAAGGCGCAGGTAAGTAGATGGTTTTTAACGCACCCGTACTCAATTACGCTCATCTTGCACCTATCTTGATCATCTTAGGTGGTGCAGTTATTGGCGTGCTGATTGAAGCCTTTATCTCTCGCGCTGCTCGGCATAACGCTCAACTCTTTGTCTCGCTGCTCTCTCTCGTCTCCGCCTTTGCTGCGCTGATGACAAATCGAAAAGCTGCCTCCGTCGATGCCGCTATGCAATCAGTGGCATTTGATGGCGCGGCTTTTATCATCCAAGCCACTGTCTTAGTAATTGCAGTATTGGCAACCTTCCTTATTGCTGATCAAGAAAACTTCACTGCGCTAGCCGCTGCTATTCCAGGTTCACAAGAAGAGCGTGAATCTCTGCAGAAGGATTTACGAGTGACTGAGGTTTATCCGCTCACACTCTTTGCTGTGGCTGGCATGTTGCTCTTTCCGATTGCAACCGATCTCATCACCTTATTTGTTGCGCTAGAAGTTCTCTCACTTCCTCTCTATCTCATGGCTGGGTTATCTCGCCGGCGCCGATTAATGTCGCAGGAAGCAGCGCTCAAGTACTTCTTATTAGGCGCTTTCTCATCAGCATTCTTCCTCTTTGGTGTCGCCTACCTCTACGGATATTCGGGAAGCATCACACTTTCTGGCATTCAGCAGAGCGTTGTAGGCGGATCAGGTAATGACATCTTCTTATTACTTGGAATCGCATTTCTCTCAGTTGGCTTACTCTTTAAAGTTGGTGCAGTTCCATTCCATGCTTGGTCACCCGATGTCTACCAAGGTGCGCCCACTGCTATCACTGGATTTATGGCAGCTGCGACCAAAGTTGCGGCTTTCGGAGCCATTTTGCGCATCTATTACGTGGCTTTTGCAAATGCGGAATGGCAATGGCGCCCTGCGCTTGTCATTATTGCAATTGTCACCATGACTTTTGGCTCTGTTGTTGCAATCACGCAACGTGATGTCAAGCGCATGTTGGCTTATTCATCGATTGCGCACGCTGGATTTCTCTTGGCGGGCGTAATCGCCCTCAGCAAATCCGGTTTAGATTCTTCGCTCTTTTATCTCTTTGCTTACGGCATCGCCACACTTGGTGCATTTGCCGTTGTGACGTTGGTTCGAGATGCTGCCGGAGAAGTTGCTGATCTCAACCGCTGGAGTGGCCTTGGTAAACGTTCGCCATTGACCGCTGCAGTATTTGCGCTCTTTCTTCTGACCTTTGCCGGAATTCCACTTACATCTGGATTTATCGGAAAGTTTTCAATCTTTTCAGCGGCTTACCAATCTGGCAGCACTGCAGTATTGATAGCTGGAGTTCTCTCATCTGCGATAGCTGCCTTCTTCTACATTCGCGTTATCGTCTTGATGTTCTTCAAGGATCCAGTCGAAGATGGCACCAGTGTGGTTCTTCCTTCTGCACTGACTGCGATCTCAATTGCTATTGCAGCTGTAGTCACCATTGTGCTTGGAATATTCCCAGCACCACTCTTGAACTTTATTGAAACCACTGCTTTCTTCATTCGCTAATGGCCGCCATTGGAATACCCGGGCTTGCACCTGAATTAGAGGTAGAACTCAAAGCAGGAATGCAAAAGGTTGAAGCCTTACTCCTGAGCCATATCCAAGGAAATTATCCGCTCGTTGAAGAGACTTCTCGCCATTTAGTTGCTGCCGGTGGAAAGCGATTACGCCCACTGCTTACGCTTCTTGCCTCGCACTATGGTGATAAAAATAGATTTGGCATTGTTGAATCTGCAGTTGTCTGCGAATTAACACATGTGGCAACGCTTTATCACGACGATGTCATGGATGAGGCTCGCCTGCGCCGTGGAGTTGTCAGCGCTAATGATCGCTGGGGTAACACTGTTGCAATTTTGACGGGTGATTATCTCTTTGCCAAAGTTTCTGCGCTCCTTGCAGATATTGGACCAGAAGCAGTTCGTTTGCAGGCATCTACCTTTGAAAGATTGGTCATCGGACAGATTATGGAGACGCAAGGTCCGCAAAAAGGTGAGGATCCACTAGCGCATTATTTACAAGTTGTTGCGGATAAGACTGGATCTTTAATTTCTGCCAGCGCTCGATTTGGCGCGATGGTGGCAGGAGCACCCGATGATATAAAAGAGACGCTCACAATCTTTGGTGAAAAAATTGGCATCGCATTTCAATTAGCAGATGACATCATTGATATTGCAAGTAATTCTTCGCAATCTGGAAAGACACCTGGTACTGATCTTCGTGAAGGTGTTCCAACACTAGTCACCCTTAATGTAATGCGTTCGGTGCGTAAGGAAGATAAAGAACTCCGCAAATTGGTCAGCGCCCCAATAAAGGATGAAAAGGTTATTAAGCAAGTGTTACAAGAGTTACGAGCTCATCCCGCCCTTGCAGAATCTCGCGAACAGTTAGAACAAGTAGCTAAAGAGGCGCGTGCAGCGCTCGGTCCCTTGCCAGTGAGCGATGTGACAGGCGCACTCTTTTCACTGTGCGATGCGATTGTCAATCGCTCTACTTGAGCGAATCAAATCTGTACCAAGCGCACATAGCGCACACCAAATCACTACAAAACCAATCCAACGAGCAGGTGGCATCTCTTCGTGCCTTACCCATACCCCAATCACGAAGGTAATTGTGGGGGTTATATATTGCAGCAATCCAATAGTGCTATAGGGAAGTCTGGTTGTTGCGCCATTAAAGAGAAGTAAAGGGATGGCTGTCACCGCCCCGGCGCAGATCAATAAAGTTGTCAGAAGTGCGCCATGGCCAAATTGTCCAGTGCCGTTATTTGCCAGGTATAGGAGATAAAAGCCATAAGGAATCAGCGAAATAAACGTTTCTATAGCGAGCCCATCAAGTGCGCCAAGATTCAATTTCTTCTTAATGAATCCATATAAGCCCCAGGAAAGCGCCAACGAGATTGCAATCCACGGAAGACGCCCATAATCAATCGTTAAAATTGCAACACCAATAGTCGCAATCGCCACAGCCACCCATTGCAAAGTGCGCAATTTTTCTCGAAGAATAAATACACCTAATCCAATGATGATTAGGGGGTTGATGTAATACCCGAGCGCCGCTTCTACTACATGGCCATTATTTGTCGCCCAGATATAGGTAATCCAATTGATGGAGATCAGCGATGTGGTTGCCAGTAAACCTATGAAGATTCGAGGCTGCTTCATCACCTTAATGGTTGCGGCGAGTTGCCGAGTTATCGCCAAAATAATTGCGCAGAAGACAAGGGTCCACACTGCACGGTGCGAAACAATCTCTAGCGGGTTGGCGGGTTCAAGTAGCGGCCAATAGAGCGGAAAAAGCCCCCAGAGTATGTATGAGCTAAAGCCGAAGAGTAAACCGAGTGAATACTCGCTTCTATTTTTTAGCACTTATCGATAGTTAACAAATTGGACTGCAAAATCAAATTTACCGTTTTTAATGAGTTCAATTGAGGTTTGCAAGTCATCTCGACTCTTTGAGGAAACTCGGAGTTCATCTCCCTGAATTTGTGACTTAACAGATTTTGGTCCTTCATCACGAAGCAACTTAGCAATTTTCTTGGCATTTTCTGTTGAGATGCCCTCTTTTAAAGTACAGCTAATTTTATAAATTTTTCCAGATAACTGTGGCTCTCCTGCATCAAGATGCTTGAGCGAGACACCTCTTTTGATCATCTTATCTTTGACTACTTCAAGAGCGGCTTTTGCACGTTCTTCAGTGCCAGCTTCGATTGCGATTTTATCGCCAGAGAGTTCAATTTTTGCTCCGGTATTTTTAAAATCAAAACGGGTATCAATCTCTCGAGATGCTTGATTAATTGCATTATCAAGCTCCATACGATCTATTTTTGAGACTACGTCAAAACTGCTATCTGCCACCGTGTACTCCTTTAAAACAAAAAACTAATGACGCTATTTTAATGAGTGTAATTGTAGGGTAATTTGAGCATGTGATTCGCAGTCGTCGTAAGTTTCCCAGTCTGCCTTATTTCTGGTCGCTCATAGATTGGTCTCTACCCACATGGAGTCGGCGCAAATCTCAACTTGCTGCAGCGCAGAATGTAAGTGATATCGCCACAATAGCTAAAAAACGCACTCCTAAAGTTGTCTTTGATTATGTCGAGGGGAGCGCAGTCGATGAGATTGCTTATCAGCGCACGAGAGATGCACTTTCCCGAATAGAGATAAACACTCATACTTTAAGAGATGTCTCACAAGTAAATACTTCGACGAAAATTTTGGGCAAAGCGGTGGATCTGCCGATCTGTTTTGCACCAACTGGATATACGCGTTTGATGTATCACGTTGGCGAACCAGCGGTTGCACATGTAGCGCTTACTAAAAATACGATCTATGCGCTCTCCACCATGGGAACAGTTTCACCGGCTGAACTTGCCGCGATGGTTCCAGATTGTCGGCGCTGGTTTCAGCTCTACATTATGAAAAAGCGCGAAGACACTTTGGCCGTTGTGAAGCAAGCCCACACTGCTGGATTTGAAACTCTGATTTTGACGGTAGATACGCCAGTTGCTGGCTTGCGTTATCGCGACAATCGAAATGGATTAACTGTCCCACCAAAAATACGGCTGAGTACCGTGCTTGCTATCGCCAGAAAACCGCGATGGTGGATCAATCTCTTTACGACAGGAAAATTGGAGTTTGCAGCATTTAGAGGATGGGATCGCCCGCTATCTGAGCTCGCGGCTTTGATCTTCGATCCTGCTACTCAATTTGAAGATATCAAATGGCTGCGCTCTGTATGGAAAGGCCCGATTGTTGTTAAGGGAATTCAAAGCGTGAGCGATGCTAAGGAAGTTGCCAAACTTGGAGTGCAAGGAATCATTCTCTCCAATCATGGTGGCCGCCAATTTGATCGCGGCCCAGTTCCGATTGAAATCCTTCCTGATGTTGTTGCCGCTGTTGGTAAAAAGGTAGAGGTCTATATTGATGGCGGCATTATGTCTGGCTTAGATGCGCTCGGAGCCATTGCACTTGGTGCTAAAGCGGTATTTATCGGTCGGGCGTATCTGTATGGAGCTATGGCCGATGGTGAAGCGGGCGTAGATCGGGTTTATGAATTGATGCGTCGAGAGTTTCTGAATGGGATGGCGCTAAGTGGATCGAGAAATATAGATGAAGTTCAAAAACATGGCGCCAGAATAAGGAGTAAATAAATGCAAAAAGTTGCAATTGTTACAGGCGGAGCGAAAGGGATCGGATACGGAAGCGTATTGCGATTACTTGAAGATGGTGCACACGTCACAGCTTTCGATCGTGACACAGCTGCACTTTCACAAGCGGAGAAAGATTTTGCACAATTTGCCACAAATTTCAGTGCTGTAAACGTCGATATTTCTTCGGATTCGGCAGTTTCTGCAGCCATCAAAGTTGTTGGAGATAGATTTGGATATATCAATTATCTCGTTAATAGCGCTGGGATTCAGACTTACGGCACCGCTGAAGATACTTCAGAGGAGATTTGGGATAGTACTTTTGCAGTCAATGTGAAGGCAATGTATCTAACTGCCAAATACGCAATTCCATTTATGCGTGTGGCGAAAGGTGGTTCCATTGTCAATATTTCATCCGTGCAGTCGCTTTCAAATCAAAAAAATGTACTTGCCTATGCTGCTTCTAAAGGAGCTGTAAACGCACTCACCCGGTCAATCGCAATAGATTACGCAGCCGATCAAATTAGATGTAATGCGGTTCTGCCTGGATGTGTTGATACTCCGATGTTGCATGCAACTGCCAAGAAATTTGCTGGCGAGAAAAATGAATCTGAATTACTCCATGAGTGGGGATTGACCCATCCACTTGGCCGAATGGCTAGCATTCATGAAATCGGGCAATTAGTTGGATTTTTATGTTCAGAAAAATCTTCTTTTATCACTGGCGCTTCTTATGTCATTGATGGCGGATTAATTACACAAGTGCCAGTAATCCTTCCCGAATAACGGAGATTTCAGGGAATGCGTTAAATAAGGTAATCTACGGCAGCCGTAATCAACCTTGGCGGGTTGCCCGAGCGGCCAATGGGAGGGGACTGTAAATCCCCCGGCTCTGCCTTCGAAGGTTCAAATCCTTCACCCGCCACCA
>CAZGXO010000005.1:0-25662 GCA_964529875.1 uncultured Candidatus Planktophila sp.
ACTTGATCTGCGTAGAGAAATATGGCGCGCTTATCTAAGGAACCAAGCGTCTGATCTTTTTCAATTACACGAAGTCGTTGCATGGCGCGCGGTGTATCGAGATCATTCATGAGCGCGCTATTTATTTCGCTATCAAATTTGATTTCAGATGACTCTCCCCACGATGCCATCGCTTGGCGCCACCTGCGTAAGGTCGAGTGGGCAGCTTCCAGAGATGCCCAACTGAGATCCATCTGTGAGCGATAACGATTTTCCAGAAGTGAAAATCTAAGCGCCAGTGGATCAAGCCCACGGTCGATAATGTCTTGTAAGAGCACCACATTTCCAGCGCTTTTGGACATCTTGCGCCCTTCAAAAAGTAAATGTTCGCCGTGCACCCACGTGTCAACGGTCTCGCTCTGTGTGAGCGCATTCGATTGCGCGCGCTCATTCTCGTGGTGAGGAAAACGTAGATCTATTCCACCCACATGCACATTGACGTGGCCAGCGAGCATATTGATAGACATCACGCTGCATTCGATATGCCAGCCGGGAAAGCCTTTGCCCCACGGTGATTCCCAAATCATTTCGGTGCGCCCACCAGCTGATTTCCAGAGCGCCCAATCCGCGTGAAAACGTTTACCACCCTCATCTGTGTATTCGTAGCGATGGCCGGGTTTGAGTGAATCCAATCTATTTCCACTTATGGCGCCGTAACTCGGAAAAGATGTGGCATCAAAATAAATCGACCCATCACTTCCAACATAGGCGTGCTGAGATGAAATTAATTTTTCAATGGCGCTAATCATCTCGGAGATTGTTTGCGAAGCTTTTGGGTAAGAGTCCGCTCGAATTACATTGAGGCGTTTGAGATCTTCATGAAATCTCGCCTCATAGCGACGGGCAATTTCAAATGGATCTGTATTAGTTTTTTTCGCTTCGCTTAACATCTTGTCATCACCGACAAAGTCATCTGCCATATGGCCAACATCTGTAATGTTTTGAATCATGGCTACTTCCAAACCTGAGAGCCGGAGGGTTCGCGCAATGAGATCGGCAAGTAAGAAAGTGCGTAAATTTCCCACATGCGCATCGCGATATACCGTCGGACCGCAGCAATACATGGTGACGACACCATCGTGATGAGTAATCACTTGGGTACGTCGTGACATGGTGTCGTAGATGGCGAGTTGGCCTTCGGAAATATCGCGGCGATTAAAAACTGGGATCACTCGCATCAGTGCGATCTCATCGGGGTTGAAAGTGATGAGTTCCCCGCGACGATTGATGAGTTCTGTCTCACTCTGCAAAACACCGACGATATCTCTAAATCCGCCACCTGCATCATGCAGCCGTAATGTGGCACGTTTGCCAAGGGCCGCTTGCAATTGGGGGCGAATATCGCTCACCCCATAACAGTAATCGTGCAATGCGCTGCTTGCATGGCTAGAATTACCGCATGACATACGTGATTGCCGAACCTTGTGTTGATGTGAAGGATAAATCCTGTCGCGAGGAATGCCCGGTTGATTGCATTTACGATGGCGCTCGCATGCTCTATATCCAGCCTGACGAGTGCGTTGATTGCGGCGCTTGCGAGCCAGTATGCCCAGTCGAAGCGATTTACTACGAAGATGATGTTCCGGGGCAGTGGCAGGGTTATAAGAAGATCAATACAGAATTCTTTATCGAGCTGGGATCTCCCGGAGGAGCATCAAAGGTCGGTGAAACCAACACTGATCATCCCGATGTAACGGCACTTGCGCCAAAAACTTCCTGATTTTCCCTGGGATGCACTCGCACCGTACGGTGCAATAGCGCGTTCGCATCCAGATGGCGCCATTGATTTATCAGTAGGTACTCCCGTTGATGCGACACCTGAATTTATCCAAAGTGCACTCTCGCAGAATTCAAATTCACCCGGTTATCCACTCACGGCAGGAACGCCAGAACTGCGCGCTGCACTTGAACGATGGGCGCGTACTCGACTTCACGCAACTGGTGAAATTGGAGTTCTGCCAGTCATCGGCTCAAAAGAATTAGTGGCGTGGCTTCCGACGCTTTTAGAATCCACACATGTTCTCTATCCAGAGATTGCATATCCCACGTACTTAGTCGGTGCGCTTCTTGCGCAAGCAGAACATTCGGCAGTAGGGATTGCAGCAGAAGAGTGGCCAGCGGCAGATTTGGCCTGGGTAAATTCGCCATCTAATCCAACCGGAAGAGTGCACTCTGCAGCAGAGTTGCAGGCAGCTATCACCTGGTCACGTCGCCACAATGCAGTCTTGATTTCGGATGAGTGTTATCTTGAATTTGCTGATACCAAAGAGCCCACCTCAATCTTGCAACACACTGGTGGAGATAATCGAAATATTTTGGCGGTGCATTCACTATCAAAACGATCTTCGCTCGCTGGTTATCGCGCAGCTTTTGTCGTTGGCGATCCAGCGCTGATTGCGCGCATGTTGGAAGTGCGAAAACATGCCGGCATGATGGTGCCGCTACCGGTACAACATGCAATGGTGGCAGCGCTTTCAGATGATGCACATGTTGCAACGCAGCGCGCTCGCTACAACGCACGGCGCGCCATCATGCGTCCGGCACTGATCGCTGCAGGATTTACCATCGAAGATTCAGAGGCGGGACTTTATCTCTGGGCAACGCGCGGTGAAGATGCCTGGGCCTCTATTCAATGGCTAGCAGAACGTGGCATTGTGGCAACACCTGGAATCTTTTACGGCAGCGCCGGCGCATCACATATCCGTATTGCCATGACTGCATCCGATGCAGATATTGCACAAGCAGCAGCGCGCATTACTGGCGCAGGATCTCGCTAGGAGTTCACATGGCTGTCGGAATTTTATTAGTGGGTGGACGCGGCACACGTCTACAACCATTAACCAATGAATCTCCCAAACCGATGTTGCCCGTTGCGGGATTGCCAGTAACCGAACATCAAATTCTGGCTGCCAAGAAAGCTGGAATCCGCACTTTAGTTCTCGCTACTTCTTACATGGCAGATGTCTTTACCCCATATTTTGGCGATGGTTCTAAATGGGGTATGGATATTCGCTATGCAGTAGAGAAAGAGCCGCTCGGCACTGGGGGAGCAATTCGAAATGCTGCAAAAATGTTAGGAAGTGATGAAGATATTGCAATTTTCAATGGTGATGTGCTCAGTCGCCACGATATTGCAGCACAGATTGCCTTTCATCAAAAGAAGCGAGCCGATATCACTTTGCACTTGATTCGCGTTGCTGATGCTCGCGCCTTCGGTTGCGTGCCGCTTGATGAAAGCGGCCGAGTCACCGCCTTTTTGGAGAAGATGGAGAACCCGGTTACCAATCTCATCAACGCCGGTTGCTATATTTTTTCACCACAGGTCATTGAGCAGATTCCGAATGATCAGGTGGTTTCCGTTGAACGAGAAACTTTCCCATCGCTGGTTGCAGCTGGCCGACCTATCTATGGATATGAAGAAGAGTCCTATTGGTTGGATGTCGGAACTCCAGCTGCGCTCTTTCAAGGATCGCGCGATTTAATTCCGGGAGATTTTCATGCGATGCCCGGTTGCACAATTGCCGATGATGCACGTCTTAGTGGACATACCTCTATCGGTGCACACTGCCGCATCGAAAGTGGTGCCGTCATCGATGATTGCATCATTGGCGATGGGGTAGTGATTGGCGCCGGCGCCCAGCTATCGCACTCATTTGTGGCACATGGTGCAACGATTTCCGCGGGAAGTTCCCACCACAATCGGTATATTTCTAAGGGTCAGAATCTGCCGATTTCAGGCTGAATTTCTGAAAAATACGCCCTCTTGAGTTGACTTTATAGGGATTACACGGGTGTAATTCTCTTATCACGCAGGCGATTTATGAAAAATTGCTGCCCATGACTTGAGGAGATTCGCGAATGCCGATCCGCCCAGAAGGAACATCTACTGGCAAGCCATCAGCCCCCACTGCTGGACCAACTATTCAACTCGCAAGCGGAGAGAATTTAGAACTCTCCTGGCAAGAACGCTCACTATGTGCGCAGACAGATCCCGAAGCTTTCTTTCCAGAAAAAGGTGGATCAACGCGCGAAGCAAAGCGAGTCTGTCTTGCATGTGAAGTTCGTCAAGAATGTCTGGAATACGCGCTCGCTCACGATGAGCGCTTTGGCATTTGGGGCGGGCTTTCTGAGCGTGAACGTCGCCGTCTCAAGCGTCGTCCTGCTTAATCTCACCCATTTCGCACAGCGCACTACGCGATAAGTTTCCCTTATGACTGCGCAACGCGTCACTGCGATTCTCGTTGTCCATGATGGAGCAACCTGGTTACCTGAAACTGTTGCATCCATCGCTTCGCAGACTCGAAGTGCAGATCGATTCATCGCAGTTGATACCGGTTCAATCGATTCTTCTACCAAATTATTAAAAGGTGCGCGCATCCCAACTATTTCACTCGATCGTGAAATTGGTTTTGGTGAAGCGGTGTCGCATGCAGTAAGTCAGTTGCCGCCATCGACTGATCCGCTCAATGAGTGGCTCTGGATTTTGCACGATGATTGCGCTCTTGAAAAGCATGCTTTGGAAAATCTCTTGCATGCAGTAGTAGAGCGCCCCAATGTTGCAATTGCAGGTCCAAAACTTTTGGGATGGCACGATCGCACCCATTTATTGGAAGTTGGGGTAAGTCTTGCTACCAATGGTGCGCGTTGGACTGGCCTGGAACCTGCTGAATATGACCAAGGACAGCGCGATGGCATCTATGAAGTACTCGCTGTGAGCACTGCAGGAGCGCTTATTCGCCGCGACGTCTATGAAGAGCTAGGTGGATTTGATAAAAATTTAGAGCTCTTTCGCGATGATGTTGATTTCGGTTGGCGCACTCGAGTTGCTGGTCATTCTGTTGTTGTGGTCACCGATGCACAAGGTTTCCATGCCCAAGCGTCGGCATCGGAACGGCGAAGCGTGGATGTTAAAGGTGCGCTCTTGCACCGTCCGCTGCTTCTGGATCGACGGAATGCTGCATACGTTCTCTTAGCAAATTCCAGTATCTGGATTCTGCCGCTGCTTGTTCTGCAACTTCTCTCTGGCGCGCTCTTGCGATCACTGGGTTATCTCTTTGCGAAATTACCTGGTTATGCCAGCGATGAAATCTTGGCAGTTTTCTCACTCATCGTAAAACCGGCAGAACTTATTACAGCGCGACGAGATCGAAAGAAGAAAAGATTTATCTCCAGTCGAGCAGTTGCACCATTTATTCCATCCCGCTACAAGCAATTTCGCTCATCGCTCACCCGCGCAGCTGAGTCAATTCGCAATAAATTACTGCCCGAGCAACAAGAAGTTTCACTTTCTTCAGTACTTGATGTGAATGAAGATGAAGATTTATTAACTCCAGCAAGCGGCACATCGTGGTGGCACTTTTTCAGACAGCCCATCGTGGCTGTTGCAACAGTTGTCAGCGTCATTACCTTGATCTGGAGCCGACATCGCTTTGGCGGGCTCTCCGGCGGGGCGCTTGCGCAATCACCACAGAGTTCACTTGATCTCTTCAAGCTCTATATTGGAAGTTGGCATGATGTCGCGATGGGGAGCGGTTTATCTACGCCCCCGTGGGTGCTCATTCTGGGAATTGCTTCACTGCTCACCTTCGGAAATGTGGTTCTCTTTATTTCGCTCTTCTTCCTACTCACCCCGCTTCTCCTACTACTTTCCATCTATCGCTACCTCAAGAAGTTTTCGACAAATAGTTGGCTTACAGCAGGTGCCAGTGCGCTTTATGCCTTATCACCGGTTGCAATTACTGCCGTAAATTCGGGGCGAATCGGGCTCATTATCTTTCTGCTGTGTGCACCATGGGCGCTGCACAACCTCACACATTGGCACGAGATTCATCTGTGGTCGCTGCGAAAGTTATCTGCAATCACTCTCTTGCTCTGGTTGCTCTACACCTTTAATCCTTCAGTGCTGCTCATGCTCGTGGCAGCGGTGGCTGTCTCGATTGTGCGCGACTTGGAATTTGCAGAACGCAACTGGCGTAATCCCTTCTTTATACAGCGCGCGATTCGCTATGTCGTGATGATCGCTATCCCATTTCTCTTGCAAGCGCCGAGTTCTTTTGCAGTTTTTGTGGAACCGAAAAAGTTGCTGGATGAAATTGGAATCCCAGTGACCGGTGGTGGGCCCAATCTTGCTTTCCTTGCCAATGTTGGTGGACCAGGATCTCTGCCCTGGTGGTGCATAAGCCCAGTCACCATAGTTTTACTCGTTACCTTTTTTTCATCGACGATTGCTCGACGATTTGCAACGCTCGGGATCAGCTTCCTCCTTGCGGGAGTATTTCTTGCATCATTTGTAACTTCTGGAAATGGAAGTACATCTCATTCACGTGTAAGTGTGGGTACTTTTATCGCCTCCGCAACGCTGCTCGGCATCGTGGCAGCAGTTGCCATGTTCGACAAAATCAGAACTCGATTAGAGAAATCTCATATCAATTATCGCCATATCTCGATCGCATCTGTCTTGGCTCTCACTCTTGTCTACTCCATCGCTGCGATTACATGGGTTATCACAGCAGGAGCTGATTCTCCGCTGCGTGCCTCCAGCCAGAAAGTTCTTCCTGCCTATTTAGCAATTGAAGATGAAGCGAAAACAGTTGTGATTCGGCCTTATGAGCGAAATGGTGAGTTTAATTTGGCTTATTACATCTCGCGGGGGCGACCGCTGATGCTTGGTGAGGCAGATGTAGCGCCTTCAAATAATGAGCAGATTTCGCGCGCTATTGAAGGACTGGTTGATAACACAGGTGTGACATCAAGCAAGGTGCTCTCTTCGTACGGTATCAAATATGTCTTTCTAAAAAATCCTGCACCGCTGGAAGTTGTACAAACCATTGATGGTTTAGGTGGATTTAGTAGAACTTCTGCAACCAATGCAGGAATTGTCTGGAAGGTCAATGAAGATACCGGTCGTCTTTACTTTGTGGATTACAGTGGAAAAGTTTCTATCTTAGAATCCAAGGGAGTTCGGGCTTTCGTAGAAAGTCCAGGCACGCTGACTCTTGCTGAAACTTATAGCCGTGGCTGGCAGGTCTATCAAGATGGCTTCCGCGCAGCCAAAGCGCAAAATAACGTTGGTCTTCCCACCTTTGAAATAACTTCCGGTGGTGAAATTTCTATTGCTCACGATGGCCGACTTCGCCGCGCATGGATCTCCTTCTTCATCATTGTCCTCACCACAATGACAGTACTTGCGCTACCAGCAGGACGACGTAAATCTCAAATGTCAGATAGGGAAGTTGCATGAAAAATCAACGACTCATCTATCTTGCAATTCCGTTGCTCTTCACATTGTTAGTCAGTAACTTGCTTGACTTCACTTCTTCTACATCGAGAGTAAATCAGTCGTATCCGGCAGTTGTCTGTCCACCCAACACTGATGGGCTCACCACTGCAATCTCACTCACTTCGGCAAAGACTGCTGCACGTAAAACCGGAGCCCAATCGCTTCGCACCGCTCCCGTTGGTTTTAGTCGCTACGCAGTCGCTGCACAATCTGCCGTCATCGAAGCTGAAAATGTCACGCCGCTTGTCTGGCAAGTTCGTTCCGGAGTGTGGGCTGGCGCTATGGGATGTAGTGCGCCGAGTTCATCACAGTGGTTTGTCGGTGGAACTGCAGATATCACCTCAAAAGGATCGCTGCATTTGGTCAATAGTGGTTTAGGCCGCGCGCTTGTTGAGGTCTCACTCTTCTCTGAAAATGGCGCTATTTCACCGCGCACCTTCACCATCAAAGCTAATTCATATATTTCGATGAAGTTAGCAACGCTTGATCCTGGTTCAAAGAAAATTGCAATACATGTACTCACTCGATCTGGTCGTGTGAATGGATTTGTGGTCGATGAACGCGGTAAAGGGCTGGCATCCCTTGGAGGAGATTTGGTAAATCCGATCTCGGCTGCGGCAAAGGTAGTTTCTATTCCGGGCATTCCGCAGCAAGTGGGTAAGAAAGGTCCTTCTCCGCATACCTTAAGACTCTTCGTCCCGGGAAATATTGATGCACGTATTAGCGCTGAAATCCGATCAACCGATGGTTCCTTCGCACCCGTTGGAATCAATGGACGTGCTATTGCTCATAAAAAAGTTGTAGAGATTCCCATGGATATTCAGATGGCGGCTGGCACTTTTGCGTTGCATATCAAATCTGATCAGCCCATCTTGGCCGCGGTTTTCTCTCCCACAAAAGTTAAGAATAAGAAGGATTTTATTTGGAGTACGCCAGCTGCAGAATTAACGCAATTCACGCTGGCAACTTCTGGTGTGACTCCAAAACTAGTATTCACAGGAAAGAATGTCCGGCTTGATCTCACTCTGCTGTATTCAAGTACGAAGAGCAGAAGAGTGACTATTACAGGCGAAGATATTGCAACCTTTGATGTCCCTGACGGAGTTCGAGGTGTAACTTTCTCACGCATTTCGCGCGGAACTTCAGGAGCAGCGTTGATTGCGGCAAAGAGCGGATATGGGTATCTCCCACTGAATGCCGGCAGCGTCCTGACAAATTCATCAGTTCCACGATCAAATATCCGCGTGCTCAATCCCTAATTTTTCATAGCGCTCCCGCTAACCTTGTACATATGAGCATGCAATCACGCACTGGCCGCACATGTTCGCGGGTAAGTTGTCGTGCCCTTGCAACTATGACTCTGACATATATCTACGCGGATTCAACTGCAGTACTTGGCCCACTCGCTACTTTCTCAGAACCTCATTCCTACGATTTATGTGATCGTCATTCGGCAAGGCTCACTGTTCCTAATGGTTGGAATGTGATTCGCCATATCTCTGAGGATTCTCACGTTGGTCCAAGCGAAGATGATTTGATGGCGATTGCAGATGCTGTGCGAGAAGTCGCACAGAGCCACCAAGATGCTGATACTGAGAATTCAACTGCTCCATCGCAGTCAGGAGTTGGCCGGCGCGGGCATCTACGTGCAGTTCCTTCCTAAACTCTTTACGATATCTACATGAGCGGTTCTATCTTTAAGGCTTACGACATCCGTGGCTTGGTGGATAAAGAGTTAACTCCAGATTTTGCTTTTGCGACCGGAATCGCTGTGGCTCGTTTTCTCGAGCATGAGCGCGAGCCAGGAACAGTTGTCATTGGTGAAGATATGCGCCCATCATCGCCAATCTTGGCAAGCGCTTTTGCCGCTGGTGTGACATCACAAGGTTTAGATGTCATTCGTATCGGTTTAGCCTCAACAGATATGTTGTATTTTGCATCGGGAAAACTCAATCTTCCTGGTGCCATGTTTACTGCCAGCCACAACCCTGCTGAATACAACGGAATTAAATTATGTTTGAGCGGTGCGCGCCCTATTGGTCGTGAATCAGGGCTCTTAATGATTGAAAATTTCGTCACCGAAGGTGCGCCTATGGCGATGCGTAATGTGGGCGTTGAAAAAACTCGCAATATGTTGAGTGAGTATGTTGATCATTTACTGACCTTGGTGGATCTCACTGATATTCGCCCATTGAAGATTGTGATTGATGCTGGAAATGGCATGGGTGGATATACCGCACCTGCAGTCTTTGAGCGATTGAACGCGGAAGTCATTGAGTTGTACTTTGAATTAGATGGAACTTTCCCAAACCATGAGGCAAATCCAATAGATCCTAAGAACCTAAAAGATTTACAGAAAGCTGTGAAGAAACATCAGGCGGATATCGGTCTGGCCTTTGATGGAGATGCTGATCGTTGTTTTCTGATTGATGAGCAAGGCGAGCTCGTGAACCCCTCTTCTCTGACATCACTGATAGCAACTCGTGAACTTGTGAAGCATCCCGGTGCCTCGATTATCTACAACTTGATTTCTTCGCGGGCGGTACGAGAAGTGGTAGAAGAAAATGGTGGCACGGCAATTCGCTCTCGCGTCGGGCACTCTTATATTAAGAAATTGATGGCAGAAAGCGGCGCAGTATTTGGCGGCGAACACTCTGGCCATTTTTACTTTAGCGATTTCTGGCGCGCAGATTCTGGAATGCTGGCAGCGCTTCACGCAGTTGCAGCGCTCGGTGAGAAGAAAATTGCCCTCTCTAAGTTACTGGCGCCTTTTAATAGATATGTTGCAAGCGGTGAAATTAACTCTGAGGTGAAAGATGCACAAGCTGCAATGGAACGAATTGCCAACACCTATGGTTCAGAGAGCGGAATTGAGATAGATCATCTTGATGGATTGACCGTCAGCGCAGCAGATTGGTGGTTTAACGTGAGGGCATCCAATACCGAGCCACTACTACGGCTGAATGTTGAGGCTAATAAGAAAGCCCGCATGGAATCTATGCGAGATGATGTACTTAACATCATTCGGGCGAAGGCTTAAATCACGCTTTTTTCATTAGTCCACTAATCTATACACCTAGCCGACTAGCACAGTAGAGCCCTACGCCGAAGGTCAAGCGAAGAAAAACAGCCGTTTTCACTAGGGGAGATATTTCTAAATGACACCTGTTACCACTATTCCAAAGCATGACATTAAAGATGCATCACTTGCTGCAGAAGGTCGCAAGCGCATCGAATGGGCTGAGCGCAATATGCCGGTGCTTGCACAAATCCGTGAGCGATTTGAGAAGACACAACCATTTGCGGGCGTTCGTATTTCTGCATGTATGCACGTGACTACCGAAACAGCAAACTTGATGCGGGTTTTGAAGGCAGGAGGTGCAGAAATTGCACTCTGCGCATCAAATCCTTTGTCGACTCAAGATGACACAGCAGCAGCGCTCGTGCATGAGTACGGAATTTCGGTATTTGCTCGAAACGCCGTCGATCGTGACGGTTATTACGCACATATCAATGCAGCTCTTGATATCGAACCACACCAAGTATTTGATGATGGTTGCGATCTCGTTAATACGCTTCACACTACTCGCCGCGAACTTCTTCCTAATATTGCAGGTGGATGCGAAGAGACCACAACCGGTGTTATTCGCTTGAATCAAATGGCAAAAGATGGCGCACTGACATTTCCGATGATTGCAGTTAATGACACTGATACCAAACATATGTTTGATAACCGTTACGGCACCGGACAATCAACTCTTGATGCGGTTTTCCGCGCCACTAACTTTTTGCTCGCAGGTCGGGTCGTCGTTGTCGCAGGATTTGGTTACTGCGGTAAAGGTGTTGCAGAACGTGCAAAAGGTCTTGGCGCAGATGTGATTGTGACTGAAATTGATCCAACCAAGGCGCTCGATGCGATGATGCAAGGCTTCCGTGTGATGCCTATGGTGGATGCTGCCAAACTCGGCGATGTATTTATTACCGTTACAGGTAACCGCGATGTTTTACGTGATGAACACTTTGCGGTCATGAAAGATGGCGCCATCATGGCAAACTCTGGCCACTTTGATATCGAAATTGATGTTGCCTGGCTTGAACAAAATGCGGTCAAGAAGAATGCCAAGATGCGCCACCAAACAGATGAATACGTCATGAAAGATGGACGTCGTCTCTTATTGCTAGCAGAAGGTCGCTTAGTCAATCTCGGTGCAGCAGAGGGACATCCCGCATCTGTTATGGATATGTCATTCTCTGATCAAGCGCTAACCGCTGAATATCTTGTGAAGGAGGCAAAGAATCTTCCTGCAGGAGTTCATGAAGTTCCTTCTTATATCGATAAGGAAGTCGCATCATTGAAGTTAAAGTCAATGGGCGGTCGAATCGATGTGTTGACTCCAGCGCAAGATATGTATTTGAACTCTTGGGAGCACGGTTCTTAAATGGCTCTAGTACTGGTCGTCGATGACGATCAAGACTTAGCAGAGATGCTGGGAATTGTTTTAACAAGTTCCGGCTTTGATGTCGATCTTGTCAGTCGGGGAGATGAGGCGATGGAGGTTTTTAGAAATAATCCTCCAGACCTCGTCTTACTCGATGTGATGTTGCCTGGCCTTGATGGCATAGAGGTCTGCAGATTGATACGTCAAGAATCAATGGTGCCGATTGTGATGCTCAGCGCCAAAGGAGAAACTCAAGATATTGTGCGCGGCCTTGAGGCTGGCGCAGATGATTACATGCAGAAACCTTTCCGCGATAAGGCAGAGCTTATTGCGCGTATTCGCACCAGACTCCGTCGCACAAATGCAGATGTCACAGGGCTCTTAACAATTGGGGATCTTTCTATTGATGTGACAGCGCACGAAGTTCATCGTGGTTCTACGCTCATTCAATTAACGCGTCTTGAATTTGATTTGCTGGTAGCACTTGCTAAAGATCCAGGACGTGTCTTTACTCGCGATGCGCTGCTCAGCGAAGTGTGGGGTTATCGCCATAGCACTGATACACGTTTGGTGAATGTGCACGTACAAAGACTTCGCTCCAAGATTGAGCATGATCCAGAACATCCAGAAATTGTGATGACAGTGCGCGGCGTTGGTTACAAGGCGGGCGGCCCAGCCTAAAAGGCTTGTAGCGCTCATGAAAGGTATTCGCGCTCGACTTTCGCAAACACTTGCAACGAAGGTCATTCTTTCGACAGTAGTGCTCTCACTTGGCGTTATTACCCTTGCTGGATCAGCGCTTAACTCTCGCCTGGCTGATGGAATTCGCGCGGTCAGTTTGGATTCAGCGCTCACCGAAGCTCGTTTTACCTTCTTCAATGCGCAGTACCAATTGATTCTCTCTCAAAATAAAACCGTGCAGCAGCGCAAGCAGATCATTGCAGGTTTGATTGTGGAATCAGCTAATCGAAATCTCAACGCTGATAATAAAGACATCATTTTATTGAAGTATCCAAATGCAAAAGCATCCACAGTTTCCTATGAGATGGCTTCAAGTTTGATTGATCCCAATTCAGTGCCACAAGATCTGCGAGAGCGTGTGAGAAAATCGAAAGAATCTCAGTATGAATACGCCAAAATTCGTTACCAAGATTCAGTGCTCTCTGATGCCCTCTTTGTTGGCGAACCTATAAGTATTCCGGGTGGCGGAAAATATGAGATGTATGTGGTCTTTGCCCTTAAAACTCAGGCTGAGACGCTCACTCTTATTCGTAACTCACTGATCTTTACCGGTTTTGCTCTGATTCTTTTAATCTCCTTGATTACCTGGTTGGTAGTACGACAAGTTGTAAGTCCAGTTCGCGCTGCTGCGCGTATTGCAACGCAATTTACGCAAGGAGATTTTTCTCAGCGCATGCAAGTGGAATCAAAGGATGAGATGGCTTCCCTTGCGCATTCCTACAATGAAATGGCGCAGTCCATTGAGAAGCAAATTACTCGTTTAGAGAACTTATCCCGCGTGCAACAACGCTTTGTCTCTGACGTATCTCACGAATTACGTACTCCTTTAACAACGCTGCGAATGGCCACAGAAGTTATCTACAACCAACGTAACTCGTTCGACCCAGTAGTTGCGCGAAGTTCAGAACTCCTTGCGGCACAGATTGATCGATTTGAGCGGTTGCTAGAAGATCTTCTGGAGGTCAGTCGCTTTGATGCCGAAGTAGCAGTCCTTGAGGCAGTTGATTTTGATGTCGTTGGACTCGTAAAACGTTGCATTGCAGATTTTGAGTTAGGTGAAGCCAGTAAAGAAGCTGGAATTCGCGTGGAATCTCACTCTGCAGCAGTGACTATCAAGGCGGATATTCGCCGTGTGGAGCGAATTCTGCGCAACTTAATTTCTAATGCGCTCGATCATGCAGATGGTAAGGAAGTAGTGATCACCATTGTGGAGACAGAAACAGAAGTAGCAATTGGCGTGCGCGATTTTGGTCCTGGTTTGGATGAGTCAGCCCTCATCCGAGTCTTCGATCGTTTTTGGCGCGCGGATCCTTCTCGTGCACGTGTACGCGGTGGAACCGGATTAGGACTTTCGATTGCCCTCGAAGATGCGCGTTTACATAACGGTGAACTCGATGCATGGGGTCGTCCCGGCAAAGGTGCGCACTTTGTACTGACCTTGCCACGCGTAGCAGGGCAGGATATTCAAAGCCGTCCGATCAAGGTAGCGCCATTAGATTTCCACGAGGAGAATTTCTACCTCTAATGTAATAAAACTTTTCTAGGAAAATCTCTGCCATGAAAAGTTTGCGCTCTCTGCAAGAACTGATTTTTCCTACTCGATGCCTTGGATGTTCGGCGCTGGGATTAGTTATATGTTCACAGTGTCGTGCTTATTGGCATCCCCATATTTATCGCCAGCGCTCCAAGAACTCTCCGGCGATTCCGATTTATTCTGCCATTTCGTATTCACCCATGGCAGGAAAAATCTTACTGGCGGCTAAGGAGAATGGGATTTCGCAAGCAGACGCATTGATTTACGGCGCTCTCTTGCACGCCCTGCAATATTTTCAACGCGAGCAAGGTGGTGATTTTCTTATTCCAATACCTTCACGGAAATCTGTATCTCGCCAACGCGGACGTCAATTTGTCACTGCATTGGCCATGCAAGTGAGCGCCACAACGGGTTTAGCAGTTGAAAATAATTTGATACACACAAGAAATGTGAGAGATCAATCTTCCCTGGATGCACATCGGCGCCAGGAAAATATTGCGAAATCGCTGCGTTCTAAGAATTTTTTAAATAATCGGGCGATCATTATTGACGACCTCGTCACAACGGGGGCAACTCTGCAGGAATCTGTGCGGGCGCTTCGCCTTTCCGGGATTGAGGTTGCAGGCGCGGTTACTGCTTGCTTTGCCGAACCCCTACGATAAGACCCTGTAAATCATTGACCTGATTTCGATTCACCCGAAAGGTAGATGTCATGGCCTCCATTCTTGATCGCATCATGCGCGCTGGTGAAGGAAAGATTCTTCGCCAGCTTGCAAAGGTTGTCGACCAAGTAAATGACTTTGAGCCGAGCATTAAGCCGCTCTCTGATGAGCAACTGCGCGCTAAGACCAACGAATTTAAAGATCGTTATAGCAAAGGCGAATCACTTGATGATTTGCTTCCCGAAGCATTTGCCGTTGTTCGTGAAGCTGCGCAACGCACTTTAGGTCAGCGCCATTACGACGTTCAGATTATGGGTGGAACCGCTTTACACCAAGGCAATATCGCTGAGATGCGTACCGGTGAAGGAAAGACTCTGGTGGCAACTCTTCCTTCTTATCTCAACGCCCTTGCCGGACGTGGAGTGCACGTTGTCACCGTCAATGATTACCTTGCAGAGCGCGATAGCGAATGGATGGGACGTATCCATCGCTTCTTGGGATTATCTGTGGGAGTCATTCTCAACAGCATGACACCCACTGAGCGGCGCGCTGCCTATGCTGCAGATATTACATATGGAACCAATAATGAATTTGGCTTTGATTATCTGCGCGACAACATGGCCTGGTCGCTAGAAGATTGTGTGCAACGCGATCATTTCTTTGCAGTCGTTGACGAAGTTGACTCGATTTTGATTGATGAGGCTCGTACTCCACTCATCATTAGCGGACCGGCCGATAAGGCCACGAAGTGGTATGTGGAATTTGCCAATATCGCAACTAAATTACAGCGCGATGTGCATTATGAAGTTGATGAAAAGAAGAAGACCGTTGGAATCCTAGAAGATGGCGTTACCAAGGTTGAAGAGCTGCTGAAAATAGAGAATCTCTATGAAGCGGCGAATACGACGCTCATTGGCTATCTCAACAACTCGGTACGAGCAAAAGAGCTCTTTAAGCGCGATAAAGATTATGTTGTCATGAATGGCGAACTCCTGATTGTTGATGAACACACTGGCCGCATGTTGGCTGGGCGTCGCTATAGCGAAGGGCTGCACCAAGCGCTCGAAGCGAAAGAGCGGATTGAGATTAAAGACGAGAACCAAACTCTTGCCACCATCACATTACAAAATTACTTCCGCCTCTACGAAAAAATTTCAGGTATGACCGGTACTGCAATGACTGAGGCCGCTGAATTCCATCAAATTTATAAGCTTGGGGTTGTCCCAATTCCGACCAACCGAGATATGAAACGTGTTGATCAACCTGATTTGGTCTACAAATCAGAAGGTGGAAAGTTTGCCGCTGTGACACGCGATATCGTCGAGCGCCATCGCAAAGGTCAACCCGTACTTGTCGGCACAGTGAGCGTAGAAAAGTCAGAAGAGTTATCTGCATTCCTCAAGAAAGCGGGAGTCCCGCACGAAGTCTTAAATGCAAAGCAACATGAACGTGAAGCTGCCATAGTTGCTCGTGCCGGTACAAAAGGCGCAGTCACCGTTGCTACCAATATGGCAGGACGCGGTACCGACATCATGTTGGGTGGAAACCCCGAATTCATGGCAGATTTTGAATTACAACGTCGCGGCATTTCACCCGTTGATAACGCCGCAGAATATGAAGCTGCGTGGCCGCAAGAAATTGCGAAGCAGAAAGAGGCGATCGCTAAAGAGCATGATGAAGTGGTAGCACTCGGTGGACTATATGTTTTAGGAACTGAGCGCCATGAATCAAGACGTATTGATAATCAGTTGCGCGGCCGCTCTGGACGCCAAGGCGATCCCGGTGAATCGCGTTTCTACCTCTCTCTCCAAGATGATCTGATGCGCCGCTTTAACTCGGGAATTGTGGAGCGAGTTCTCTCTGCAGCTGGCTTACCTGAAGATGAGCCCATCGAGTCAAAGATGGTCTCTAATGCAATTCGTTCGGCGCAGACACAGGTAGAAGCGCAGAACTTTGAGATTCGTAAAAATGTTTTGAAGTATGACGATGTCATGAATCGCCAGCGCGAAGTCATCTATGGCGAGCGACGTCTGGTTCTTGAGGGCAAAGATTTAGGTGAGCAGGTAAGCGATTTCGTTGCCGACACTATTAGCGCCTATGTTCGCGCTGAAACTGACCAGGGTTATGCCGAAGATTGGGATCTGGACCGTTTGTGGACTGCGCTTCGCTTAATTTATCCAATTTCATTTACACCTGAACAGTTAATTGCGGAAGTTGGTTCAAAGGAAGCGCTCGATCCTGATTACATCGAAAATAAGATTTTAGAAGATGCAACTGCCGCTTATGAAAAACGTGAGAGCGCACTTGGAGCAGAAGTTTTACGCGAATTAGAGCGCAAAGTTCTGCTCTCAGTTCTCGATCGGAAATGGCGTGAGCATCTCTATGAGATGGATTATCTGCAAGAAGGTATTGGTCTACGTGCGATGGCACAACGTGATCCGCTTGTTGAATATCAACGTGAAGGATATGACTTGTTCTCAGCGATGATGGATGCCATCAAGGAAGAATTTGCGAGCTTGGTCTTTAACGTTGAAGTGACGCTCGAAGGTGATGGCTCAGAAGTTAAGGCCGCTGGAGTTTCCGATAAACCGACACAGAGCGTGCCACTTCAATACACGGCAAGTGATGAAAGCGGTGCGACAACGAGTGGTGGAGTCTCACGTAATAGCCCTTGCCCATGTGGCAGCGGTAAGAAATATAAGCGTTGCCACGGAGCTGCTTAACTTTTCACACTAAGTTTTCACACTAAGGCAAGCGCAGTACAGAGCCACCTGCCATCAACTCCTTCAAAGCGAATCACAGCAGATCGATAACGGTCGCCAAATTTAATGACCACCGTTGATTCGCAGATGCCATCAAAGGGCTCGCTCTGATGGATGCTTTTGATGCGCCCAATCTCTTTTGTAGTTCCTGCCTTACTCAATAATTCTAAATAAATAACGCGATGACACCATCTGATTAATTGCGCAGGCTGTCTCCTGCCGCCCCACACTTCAATCACGCTCACAATAAATTTCATCGTCCAACTATGTAAATCTGGTAAATCATCTCGTGATGTTGGAATTGGAATTTCATCTGGTTCAAGATCTTCACCAAAAGTTGATGGGGTGAGATAGAGACGTGCTCTCTGTTTAGGTAGTGGATGATCTGGAATTGCATAGAGATCGAGAACTGGATGGGACCACATCGCAGGATCTTCAGTGCTTGATAAGAGTTGGAGTGATTGATAGGTATGAGGCATGGGCAGATATTTCTGCTGCTCCTGTACCGCTACATCATCTGCAAGTGCTAAGTCTTCTCATACTTTTATATGAGTGTGGAAAAGCGGCGCACTTTGTGCGACCTGCGAATCTACGGTGCGCCCATGCCCGCACCTAAAAAATCTCCCGCCCGTCTCATTCTCGCCATCGCACTCTGTGGTGGCGCTTTACTTGCATCCTTTCTCATGTCGCACGCTGCTTCATCGCGTGAAAAATATTGGGTGGTGCTCCATCCGATTGCTGCTGGAACTGCGATTGAAGCTCGCGATCTTGGTTATCAATCTGTAGTGCTCGGGACTTCGGCAGCGCGCTACCTTCCGGCAACGAGCAATCCCATAGGTTCTATTACCTTGCGAAAATTTGCAGCGGGCGAGTTGCTTGAAGGTAGCGCTATAACCGAAGATTCAGAATTTCTCACTCACCAGCAAATATCTCTGAGCGTGCGAGCGGTAGATGTTCCAAGTGCGCTGCAAGTAGGAGAAGTGATCTCGCTCTATCAAGTACATGATCGGCGAAATGGCGAAGCTGTCATCCCACCCGATTATCTGCTTGGTGGAGTTTTTGTAGCAGCGCTTGATCGCAAAGGCAGCAATTTTGGCGGGGAAGTGGCGCTCACTATCTCTTTAGATCGCACAGATATTCCAGATGTGTTGGCTGCAACCACCAGCGGTCGCATCATCGTGGTACGAGCGCATGGTTGAGTTATCACTCGTTGCAATAACGGCAATAAAAGATGCACAGCAAGAGGGTTTTATCGCCAGCACGCTGTATTCGCAAGGATGGAACATCACACAACGCGCACTTGATTGTGATGATTTGATCGCTTCGCTTAGCCAAGTCGTTGAACCGAAACCAGTACTTTTACTTTCCACAGATTTACCCGGCCTTACCCACACCACGATTGCTGAATTTCGTAGCCGTGGTTTTACTCTCTTTCTCTTTGCCGCAAATCCTGATGTCGATAGAGAATTTACTGGCGTTACAGAATTTCCCACGACAGCACTTGAATTAATGGCGCTCATGAGAGGTTCATTGCGCGCCCCACTTATTCGTCCTCCCAAACAAAGCGCTATGAAAACCGCGCAGACAATTGCCTTTGCTGCAGCCTCACACGGAGCAGGGTGCACATTGCTCGCAATCAATATGGCGACTGAACTGAGTCTGCTGGGTAGTAAAACGCTCTTAGTCGATGCGGATGCAGCAACTCCTGCAATTTCTCTCGTACTTGGCCATCGCGGATTGCGCGATGATTGTCTGCGTATCTCTGAGAATTTATGGGCAACAGAAATTTCGCAGAGCAATACCGTTGCTGACATCACCAGGCTCCATGAAGCGCAATCTCAGTATCAATTTATTCTGGTCGACCTTGGGGCAATTCCACATTTTGCTACTTCCCTCACAAGTCGCAGGTGGGAGAGTGAAGCTCTTATCTGGGTTTCACAGAATGCTGATCATCTCTGCTGCGTGACAGAAGATGGAGAAATTGCGCTCGGGCGACTTCGAAATCTGATGCGCGATCTGACGCAGAATTCAATTCGTCCAGCTCTCTCGATTATTCACAATATGCGCCAGCCAGGAAAGCGGAACAATCGCGATGAGTCGCTGCTCCAGAGCGTGCGACCAATCAAGCAGAGCGAGATTATGCAGATACCTTACGATCCACGGAGCGCCGAGCGTGCAGAAAATAACCACTCAGCACTCTATGAGGTTAATCAAAAGAGCGCGCTACGTCGTGCGATTGTAGAAATGACAGGTCGGTTCACTCAGTAAATTCTTATAGGCTTGGCACATGCGCGGATACGCGGCTATGACAGCCACCGAAGTATTGGAGTTTGCGCGCACTCGCACTCTAGAAATTACCGATATCTATGCCCCAACACCTTCATTCATCGCATCCCACACCGATTTAGATGAGGAAGAAGTTGAGTATGCCCTCACTTTGGTGGCGGCAGAGGATGCGTTAGAGCTAGCTGCCGCTGATTCCAATGCAGCATGTGTTTTAGCCTTTGAAATTCCAGAGTCTGCCATTAGCGCACGTCACGATATGTCTGTTTCTCTATCAGCTGCTCTTACCTGGCACGACGTGCAGTGCATGTTTGCAGTCGATGACAATGGCGAAGATTTAACGTGGTTTGCGCCGCAAGAAATTGAATCCGCACTTACAGAATCGGCCCGGTAGTTTCACATGGCAGCGATAGAAGACTTTGTCACAGGGCGCAGCCCACTTGGCCAGTCGCAGATTCATCGTTTGCGCGAACTCGTTGCTGATTGGCAGCTACTTTCTGATCTCTCCTTTGCGGATCTCATTTTGTGGGTACCACTTCGAAAAGATTTTAAGAGTTGGCCAACTGGCTATGTCGCAGTTGCTCACATCAGACCAACGACTGCCGCCACGCTCTTTCCCAACGATGTGTTAGGTGATGAGATTTCTTATGGAGAGCGTCCGCATATTGATCAAGCGCTCTCGGATGCAGATATTGTGCGCGATACCCAACCCGAACAGATGGGTGAATTTCTGGTTAAGGAAGAGACAATCCCAGTAATCGTAGATTCACATGTCATCGGCGTCATTTCGCGCCATCGCAATGCAGAGTTAATGCGTCAACCATCTCGTCTAGAACTTAACTATCGCGAGATTGCACATAATTTATATCGCATGATTGCAGAAGGAACTTTTCCTTATCCCAATGCCGGTTCACTCTTTGATCCAGCGCCACGTGTGGGTGATGGACTCATTCGCCTTGATGTCAACGGCATTGTTTCTTATGCAAGTCCCAATGCACGTTCTGCCTTAAGTCGTTTGGGATGGATGAGTGAACTCGAAGGTCATTCACTAGGAAGTGTTGCCGAGCAGGTTGCACGTGTGAAGCCAGATGCGCAAGAAGAGACGATCGCATCGGGGCTCTCTGGCAAAGTGCAAAAGCGCGTTGAAATTGAGAATCCTGGTGGAACTATTGATTTTACGGTTTTGCCGTTGCTAAAAAGTGGCGATCGCATCGGAGCTATTGTCTTGCTGAACAATGTCACCGAGTTACGCCGGCGAGAGCGCGAATTGGTGACCAAAGATGCCACGATTCGCGAAATTCACCACCGCGTAAAAAATAATCTGCAGACTGTTTCTGCGCTCCTGCGATTGCAAGCGCGCCGTATCGATGATGCAGGCGCAAGCGCTGCTCTTAATGAAGCGGTGCGCCGTATTGCATCCATCGCGCTGGTGCATGAAACACTTTCCAGCAGCAAAGAATCATCCGTTGATTTTGATGATGTGCTCGGAAATCTCATTACCCATGCACTTGAACTCAGCCCGCGTATGGGGGAGTTGCAGATTCATCGCTCTGGCAGCGTAGGTTTACTGGATCCACGACTTGCCACACCGCTGGCGCTGGTTATTACCGAACTCATGCATAACGCGCTTGAACATGGACTGGCAGATCAAGGTTCATCACTTGGTATTACCGTGTCAGAGAATGACCACCAGATGACAGTAACCGTCAGCGATGATGGAGTAGGACTTCCTACTGGCTTTGATATTGCTACATCCCCCAATTTGGGGCTACAGATAGTGCGGACTTTGACCGAGAATGAATTACGTGGTGAATTAACGTTGCGAAGGTTGGATGGCAGAACTCAAGCAGAGCTCACATTTCCAGTGAATTAATTATTTGCTTGATCAGCAAGGCGCGCGCGGTTTCGCGCTGCGCGACGTTTGAGGGCGCGTCTTTCATCTTCGGATAACCCGCCCCAGACACCTGCATCTTGACCAGATTCAAGCGCCCAAGCAAGGCAAGCCTCTTTCACAATGCAGCGGTTACAGACTTTCTTCGCCTCTTCAATTTGGGTGATGGCAGGTCCAGTGTTGCCAATAGGGAAGAAGAGTTCTGGGTCTTCTTCGCGGCATGCGGCTTGATGTCGCCAATCCATGGCTCTACTCCCTCCTGCGCTCTTGCACTGCGTAGCTTTCTCGCGTTATCTGTGAGATCTACATGTGGTGCACAACCTGCGCACAAGTGGGTAATTCTCCCGTTAACTAGAGTGTTAAACAAGAAGGAAGGAGAAAAGATTTCAGATTTGTAGGTGATTTGCATCCCTTGACTGGCAAATATTTCGATGAGAAGCCAAGTGCCCCCGACAGGATTCGAACCTGTGCACCTGCCTCCGGAGGGCAGTGCTCTATCCCCTGAGCTACGGGGGCGCAAGGACAAGGGTAGGTTATCTGACTATGACGCATGAAGAGAAAGCGTATTTTGCTACTGGTTGTTTTTGGGGAGCAGAGCGGCGCTTCTGGAAAATTCCAGGAGTGATTACAACCAGTGTTGGATATATGGGCGGAGTACGGCCACATCCAAGTTATGAACAAGTGTGCACTGGAGTTACTGGGCATGCCGAGACTGTAGAAGTTGTATTTGATCCCACTCAGGTTTCTTATCGCAGATTGTTAGAGGAGTTTTGGGTCATGCATGACCCAACGTCTCTGAATCGTCAAGGCGGTGATATCGGTACGCAATATCGAAGCGCCATCTTCACTACTACGTCTTCTCAGCTTGAAGAAGCTAAATCGACGCGTGCGCTGTATCAAGCAGTTCTTTCACAAGGCGGGTTCGATGAGATTGTGACTGAAATTGTCGCAGCAGATGGGCATCCTTATTATCTCGCCGAGGAGTATCACCAGAAATATTTAGCAAAAAATCCCAATGGTTACGACTGTCATTCCACTACCGGCGTTGCTTTTCCAAGAGTGGGAGAAGAGGTTCGTTAACCCAGCGCTCGCCAGCAATACCAGGCGATGACACTGCGATAAGGACGGAATTTCTCCCCTTTCTTCATAAGGGCCGTCGGTGAAATCTCTTCGCGCAGCGCGTAGATCTTTTCATAACCACGTCTCACACCTAAGTCGCCAGTGGGCCAGATATCAAGGCGGCCAAGTTGAAACATCATAAACATATCGACAGTCCAAGGGCCGATTCCCCACAAACTTGTCAGTTGCGAAAAGATTTCCTCATCACTTTCAATGGTGTGGAGTTTATTAAAGTTGATTTTTTTCGTGAGCGCAGCTTCGGCGAGCCCCTGAATAGTTTTGGTTTTGGCACTTGAGACGCCGGCCTTACGTAATTGCGCTTGAGAAAGCGCGGCGATTCTCGTTGGCACAACTCGCCCGGCTACCAATTCCTTTACTCTTCCATAAATCGTATCCGCAGCCTTAACCGCTAATTGCTGGGAAATTACGGATTCCACCAAAGATTCAAAATGTGAGACTGGATTCTTATTCTGTCCAATTGTGCAGAGCGGATGTGCTGCAATCACTGCCGCAATTTTCTTATCGCGAGAAGCGAGTTCGCTAACAATTCGCTTCATGCTGGTGGGCGTCATTGAAATCGGCGCTGACATAGCCAAAGAATAGGCGTAGATAAAGCAATCCGAGAGTGAGATACTAAATCCATGCGGAGTGGCTTTGATCTTCAAGCTGTTACTTTGAAGGAGTTACAGACTCACCGCAGCGAAAAATGGCGCGCTTTTCCGTCTGATGTTCTGCCGCTGCCGGTTGCGGAAATGGATTTTCCCGTTGCTCAACCCATTCGCGACATTCTTACCGAAATGGTGGCGCACTCGGATCTCGGATATTTAGGACCCATTCCCGAACTTGGTCGAGCATTTTCAGAATTTGCAACGCGGCGTTGGAAATGGACTCCTGATCCAGAGCAAGTGAGAATTGCTGCAGATGTTGGCGTTGGAGTGGTTGAAGTTTTACGAGTGGTGACTAAACCCGGTGACAAGATTCTCATTAATTCACCTGTGTATCCCAATTTCTTTACTTGGTGCAATGAAACCCATCTGCAGCAAGTAGATGTGCCATTTACCGAATCTGATGCAGAAGTAAACGGTAGTCATTGGGTTCTTGATTGGGTAGCCATCGAACGCGCATATGCATCTGGCATCACAGTGCACTTACTCTGTAATCCACATAATCCACTGGGGCGTATCTATACCAAAGATGAACTTGCTCGTTTTGCTGAGCTAGCTAAAGCCCATAACGTATTTATCATCAGCGATGAAATACATGCCCCGCTCACCTTTGCAGAGCAGACCTTCACGCCATTCTTATCCGTTTCAGAGACAGCTCGCCAAGTGGGTGCCACGGTAACTTCATCAAGTAAGGGTTGGAATATCGCTGGTTTGAAATGTGCCATCATCGTTACCGCAAATGAGAAAATCAATGAAAAATTTAAGGAGATAGCACCCGCAACTCACTATCGCGCCTCATTGCTCGGAGGCTTTGCATCAGTTGCTGCCTTCCAGGATGGCGAGCCTTGGCTCGATGAGGTGCTGGCACAACTCGATCACAATCGAAATTTCGTCGCTCAATTACTTTCAGAATTCGCGCCCACGGTCCGATATCGGATTCCACATTGTTCCTATCTTGCCTGGCTAGACCTACAGGCTCTTGGGCTAGGTGAAGATCCTTCAGCAACGCTCCTTGAAAAGGCGAAAGTTGCCTTTGTTCCAGGAATTCGTTTTGGAAGTCAGAGCGCACAATTTGTGAGACTTAACTTTGCAACCAGCCCTGAGATTCTGACTGAAGCAGTAAAGCGCATTGCCTCACTTGCGTCTTAACCTGCAAATTTCCTTTCGTAGGAGTATTTTTAACCTATGAAAGCGCTCCGCCGAATACTTGCCGCAATCACCGTGGCTATCTTGGCATTTAAGGCAGTGGGTTCTTTTCTCTCTTGGATTGAAAAGCAAGATGATTCCAATACTGATGCGTGGATCGATGAAGATGAATATGAAGAAGCATAAGTAATGTCAGATTCGTATGTTCCGGGAACATGCAATATTGGAAAAGGTGAAATACGACGTCGCCAATTGGTGGCGCTGATTGGGTTAGCGCTTACCTTCTTCACACTTATGGGGATGATTGCCACGAAAGCAGCCCCAGAAAGCCGCCTTGGTATCTTTATTCCGCTCGCAGTTGCAGCAATCGGCTTTGTGCAATCTCGTCGAAAATTCTGTTTGGCGTATGGATTTATGGGCACCTTTAACTTTGGAAAGTTGGGCGAGCTCTCTAAAGTCTCAAGTAGAGAATCACGGATGGCAGATCGCAAAACCGCGATCTCCATCTTGGCGCAATCACTTGGCCTTGCTGCGCTTTTAACAGCGCTCGTCTACCTCCTGCCGCTTTAAAACCCCTTACATTTTTCTGGCGTTAGTGCCATTGTGGACTCTGTGAAAATCATTATCCAAACTCGCCACGCAAATCTTGCAAGTGACTTTAAGGCTATAGCGGAGGAGAAACTCCGCTCTATGGAACGCTTCAGCGTTGCTATTGATCGTATTGAAGTTGAAGTTACACATGAAGCAAATCCGCGACAAGGTAAGAATTCACATCGAGTGGTCATCACATCCCATGGTTCCGGACCCTTACTACGAGCCGAAGCGTACGGCTTTAATGATGTCGCAGCCTTTGATTCTGCCATCAAAAATATTGAGTTACAGATAAGGCGCATCCACGAAAAAGCCAAGAGCCATGGCAGAAAAACCTTGCGTACCATGAAAGTTATCGCTGCAGATTAATTAACGCTTGGACTTATCTTTCTTATCTTTAGAAGATCGGTCTTCACGCAAGGGTGGAAGTGGCGGAGTTGGTAGTGGACCAAGGGCGTTAATAGCGCTTTCACGCGCTGCAATAGCTGCAGAGATCGCACTCTGTCGAGTC
>CAZGXO010000006.1:0-23899 GCA_964529875.1 uncultured Candidatus Planktophila sp.
AGGATTGGCGTTATGGGTACTCGCGAAAGAAGAGTTCGTTCTAATCAGAGCGATCGCATTCTTACCCAACTCTTTCAGGAGAGTGGCGCAGATCCACTAGAGCTGGCGATCGCCGCGGTCGGAGGTTTCGGCCGCGGCGAACTCACTCCGGGCTCAGATTTAGATATCGTCATCATTCACTCTGGCACTTATGGAGAGAAAGAACTCTCTGAGTTAGTAAATAAAATCCTCTACCCATTATGGGATAGGAAAATTGATGGACGTAGCGTAAAGATCGATCACTCTGTGCGAACTCCGGCAGAGATGAAAATTGCGGCCGCATCTGATCTTAAGGTTGCATTAGGTTTACTTGATATTCGCCTTATTTGTGGCAGCGCGGATTTGGTAGCGGATGTGCAATCCGATGCCCTTGCTGCTTGGCGCAAAGATGCCAATTCCCGTTTAGTAGAGCTGCAAGAGTCATTACGCGATCGCCATCAAAAGATGGGGGAGTTGGCGTATCTGCTTGAACCCGATCTTAAAGAGGCGCGCGGTGGCATTCGCGATATCACGGCGCTTCGCGCAATTGATCGCGCAAATTTAATCTCTGTGCCAATAGAACGCATAAGTTTTGCCGAATCTCTCTTTGCAAATGTTCGCGAAACTCTGCACCTAGTAAGTGGAAGAGATAAAGATAAGTTGCTCTTTCAGGAACAAGATAAAGTTGCAGCAGCGCTTGGATATGTTGATGCTGATGCGCTGATGAGCGATATTGCTCAGGCTGCTCGGTCAGTCGATTACGTCTTGGATATTACGTGGTATCGATTGGCTCATAAAGGCAGAGATGGTTTGGGAAGATTTTTTAAGAAGGTCCGTTCAACTCAGATTTCCCGAGATATCTCGGTTGCAAACAAAGAGATAGTTATAGGTATCGATGTCGATTTTGATCGTGATCCAGGTATTGGTCTTCGCGCAGCAGCGCAAGCGGCGCAGCTAGGTTTACCACTTTCCATGGAATCTTTAGAGCGCCTAGCTACGCACTTAAAGAATGGTGGAGGCGCACTCACTCATCCGTGGCCACGAGAGGTGCGTGAGAATCTCATTACCTTAATTGGGGCAGGTCCTGCCATGGTGCAAATATTTGAAGCCCTAGATCAGGAAGAAATTATTTTTCATTGGATTCCAGAGTGGAGAAGTGTGCGTTCGCTTCCGCAGCGAAATGTCTTACATCGCCACACAGTAGATCGCCATATGGTGGAAACTGCAGTTCATGCTGCGGCGCTCACTCGAAAAGTACATCGCCCAGATTTACTTCTATTTGGCGCGCTCTTTCACGATATAGGAAAAGGTACAGAGGAAGATCATTCCGAAAGAGGCGAGCGGTTAATTGCGCCTCTCGCTGCGCGCATTGGTTTTCCTCCTGCTGACATTGCAACCATTCAATTACTTGTGAAGCACCATCTCTTACTATCGGCTACCGCAACTCGGCGCGATCTCGATGATCCTGCAACTATCGCATCAGTTGTTGAAGCTATTCCTGATTTGCAAACCCTAGAATTACTCCACGCACTCAGCATTGCAGATGGAGAAGCGACCGGACGTGCTGCGTGGACTGATTGGAAAGCGGCACTTGTTGAGGAGTTAGTTACCAAGGTAAAGATTGCGCTCACCGATAACACAATTGCGCAGCAACCAGATTTAACAGACTCGCAGAGAATCGCCGCCGAATCTGGCGCATTCACCGTGGCCATCAATGATCGGGGCAATTTATACGCAATCGAGATAGTAATTGCAGATCAACCTGGTCTGCTCTCAACAGTTGCAGGAGTACTCAATCTATTGCGACTTGATGTGAGATCTGCTCGCACTAAATCGCACGGTAATTCAGCAGTTATGGAATGGATTGTTATTCCCGATCCACATGCACCTCTTCTCACACAAGAAGCGCTGCACGATGAGATTGCTGCTGCATTAGAAAATCGCACATCACTTGCTACCCGCATTGCAGAGCGAATTTCCGCATACGCTCAATTACCAACTATTCCGGTGCCAGCGCCAGAGGTTGAGACATTTCTTGATGCTGCAACTGCCGCAACGATTATTGAAGTAAGGAGCCATGATCGGCCAGCGCTGCTTTTTGGAATTGGCGATGTCATCACCAAATGTAATGTCGATATCAGATCTGCCATTGTGACAACTCTTGGGGCTGAGGCGATCGATACCCTTTACGTTACTGAACTCGATGGCCAAGCGCTTACGCAATCTCGCGCTGATGAGGTGGCGCAAAGGTTGCGAGCAGCGCTGAAGTAGTATCACCCCCTTATGTTTGAGAAGTTATCTGAGAGATTTACTGGCGCGCTGAGCCTCTTACGTTCTCGAGGCAAATTATCTGAGAAAGATATTGATGCGGCTGTACTTGAGATTCGACAAGCTTTACTCGAAGCAGATGTAGCTCTTGAGGTAACCGAGCAACTTGTAACTCAGATTGGGGAAAAATCTCGTGAGATTTTGCCAACTCTGCAATCTGGTGCAAACCAAGCACAAGCTGTATTTGAAGTCATTAACCAAGAGCTCATCACGTTATTAGGCGGTGGTGCGCGACGCGTTCGCTTTGCTAAAAATCCACCCACGGTCATCATGCTTGCTGGTTTGCAAGGTGCCGGTAAAACGACGCTCGCTGCCAAACTTGCACATTACTTTAAGGAATCTGGAGAGACGCCACTTCTCGTTGCTTCTGACTTGCAAAGGCCAAATGCCGTCAATCAATTACAAGTCGTAGGTAATAGCGCAGGTGTTCCTGTTTTTGCACCTGAACCAGGAAATGGCGTTGGCGATCCGGTGAAAGTGGCCGAAGCTGGTATCAAGTTTGCACAATCAAAGATGCATAGCATCGTTATTGTTGATACCGCCGGTCGCCTTGGCGTAGATCAAGAGTTAATGCAGGAAGCGATTTCTATTCGAGATGCTATAAAACCTCAGGAAATTCTCTTTGTGGTTGATGCCATGATCGGCCAAGATGCAGTTCGTACTGCTCGTGCATTTGAACAAGGTGTTGGTTTTGATGGCGTTGTTCTCACTAAATTAGATGGTGATGCGCGAGGTGGAGCAGCGCTTTCCATCGCATCACTGTGCGGTCGCCCCATCATGTTCGCCTCAACCGGTGAGAAACTTTCAGATTTTGATCTTTTCTATCCAGAGCGCATGGCATCGCGCATTCTCGGTATGGGCGATGTTGCAACTCTTGCAGAACAGGCCAAGAAAGCCTTCGATGGAGAGAGCACTAAGCGACTTGAAGAAAAATTCAGCGCTGGCGAAGATTTCACGCTCGATGATTTCCTAGAGCAGTTAGAAGCAATGGCCAAGATGGGTTCCATGGGCAAACTCCTTGGCATGCTTCCTGGTGCCGGAGCTATGAAGAAACAGATTGAAAACTTTGATGAATCCGAAATCACGCGAACTAAATCAATTGTGCAATCAATGACACCATTAGAAAGACGCGATCTCAAAGTTCTCAATGGTTCACGGAGAGCGCGCATTGCACTTGGCGCTGGCAGAAAAGTTTCTGATGTCAACGCACTCGTTGATAAATTCACTGCGGCACAGAAGATGATGAAGCAGATGCGAAATGGTGGTGGATTGCCACAAGGGATGGCTTTGCCACCTGGAATGCCAATGCCTGCAGCGCCTAAGAAACCGCAGCCACCCAAGGCGAAAAAGTCTCGTTCGGGAAATCCTGCTAAACGAGCCCTGGAAAACGGCTGATTTCTCGAATCCGCCAACTGCTGGCAAAATAGGCCACCTGTTACAGGGCCCTCTACCCCAGTAACAATCCAGTCCACAGTTGGACCTCACAGCTACGCACCCCGCTGTAGCAGTTGCGGATCGACACACTTTTTAGGAGTACTACTTCTTTGTCTACAAAAATTCGTTTAATGCGTCTTGGAAAGATTCGCACACCATATTTTCGTATCGTTGTGACAGATTCACGTAAGGCGCGCAATGGTCTCTCTATTGAAGAAATCGGTCGCTATGTTCCAGGACAAGATCCTTCGATTATCGAAGTAAATTCAGAGCGCGCTCAATATTGGCTTGGCGTTGGAGCTCAACCATCTGAAGCAGTGACAGCTCTCTTTAAAATTACAGGTGATTGGCAGAAGCACAAGGGACTTCCTGGTGCAGAAGGCACTCTTAAAGTTGCTGCTCCAAAATCTGCAAAGAGCGTTGCATATGAAGCAGCAGTGAAGGCAGCAGCTGCCGAACCTGCAGAAGGTGCGACAACTTTGAAGAAGAAGGCGCAAGATAAGCTCGCTAAGAAGGCAGAACCAGCTGCTGAAGTTGCGACTGAAACTCCAGTTGCAGAGGCGCAAGAAGCTGCAGAGCCAGCCGAAGCAGTTGTCGCTGAAACTCAAGAAGCTGTTGCCGAGACTGCAGAAGCAGTAGCAGAAACTCCAGCAGAGTAATGATTGACGAAGCACTCGAACATCTCGTCAAGGGAATCGTTGATAACCCTGATGATGTCAATGTAAAGGAAAAGACCCATCGTCGCGGTACAACGCTTGAGGTTCGGGTTAATCCAGATGACATCGGCAAGGTGATTGGACGTAATGGTCGCACCGCAAAGGCGCTTCGCACTGTTGTGAGCGCTCTTGCTGGTCGCACCGTGCGTGTTGATCTCATCGATACCGACGAGGTTCGTTAACTTCTCACTTATCCCATGAAATTAAACGTGGGCCGCATCGGAAAAGCTCACGGAATATTGGGTGAGGCCACAATTGAAGTTCGCACAGATGATGCCGAGCATCGCTTTGCGATTGGTGCGGCAGTTGAAACTGAAAATAAAGGGATACTGAAAATCGCATCCGCCCGTGTTCACAATGGGATCCTCTTGCTTGGCTTTGAAGGAATTAATGATCGAAATGCGATTGAGGGCTTTCGCGACCAACTGCTTTATACAGAAGTTGATATTGATGCACCAGGTGTCGATGAAGATGATTTCCATGTCATGCAGCTCATTGGCTGCACCACTTTTCTTAACTCAGGGCAAGAGTTTGGCGAAGTTGTAGATGTTCTTAACTTGCCAGGACAGGATGTGCTGGTTATCCGGGCAGATCAAGGTGAAGTCCTCATTCCATTCGTGCGCCAACTCGTGCCAGATGTCGATATCGCAGCTCGAAAAATGACTGTGGTACCACCAGAAATTTCAGGGCAGATGCAATGAAAATTGATGTCATCTCGATATTTCCCGAGTATCTCGCGCCGTTAAAACTCTCGCTCTTAGGAAAGGCGCAGAGCGCTGGAATCGTAGATATCGCAATCCACGATCTGCGTGCTTTTACTCACGATAATCACAATACTGTTGATGACACTCCTTATGGGGGTGGCGCTGGAATGGTGATGCTCCCTGAAGTGTGGGGTAGCGCTATCGACTCAGTCCTTGATGATAATTCTGAAATCATTATCTTGACTCCTGCCGGTAAAACTTTTCACCAAACAATGGCTCAAGAATTTTCGCTCAATACGCATCTAATTTTTGCGTGCGGGCGCTATGAAGGAATCGATGATCGCGTTCGTCAGTATTACTCACAATCAGAATTTGCCGCACGGAACATTCGAGTGCGTGAGGTATCCATCGGAGATTATGTTCTCGGGGGTGGAGAAGTTGCCGCTATGGTGATGATTGAAGCAATCACTCGATTGATTCCGGGAGTTTTAGGAAATCCCGAGTCGCTCACTGAGGAATCACATAATGAAGAGGGATATCTTGAATATCCCAACTACACCAAACCGCAAGAGTGGCGCGGCATCTCAGTTCCCGAGATTCTTTTGAGTGGGAATCACGCTGAGATTGCAAAGTGGCGAAGCCAACAGGCAAGTGCGCGTGCCAAAGAGAACCTCTAACTCGTTAGTAACAGATTCGCTGCCGTACTGTTCATCACATGAACGAAGAGTCAGCACGGATTCAATCGCGTTTAATTCGCGATCTCGAACCTGTCGTTGCAGTTGAGTTAGAACGCCATCTCTCCGTTCAAAAAAACTGGTACCCGCACGAATATGTTCCATGGTCTGAAGGCCGAGATTATGCAGGTCCACTCAACGGAGATGCTTGGGAAGCAAAAGATTCACGTCTCACAGCAGTTGCACAAGACTCTCTCGTTTTAAATTTGCTTACTGAAGATAATTTGCCTAGCTATCACACAGAGATTTCAATTTCCATGGGACGTGATGGTGCATGGGGAAATTGGATTGAACGATGGACTGCAGAAGAAGGGCGCCACTCGATAGTTATCCGTGATTACCTCATGGCAACACGTGGGGTTGACCCATATGAACTTGAAGATCTGCGCATGGCGCATATGTCACTTGGCTATCAGACGCCATATGACAACGACATGCTCCATACCATCGCTTATGTTTCATTTCAGGAGTTAGCAACCAGAATTTCACATCGCAACACCGGAAAACTTTCGGATGATCCAATTGCAGAAGGCATGATGCAAAGAATTGCCCTTGATGAAAATCTACATATGCTCTTTTACCGAAACACACTTGCGGCAGCCCTTGACCTCGAACCCAATGCTGCAATGCGCGCAATCACTGATGTGGTGACAAATTTTGATATGCCTGGTGCAAATATGCCTGGCTTTGGACGAAAGGCAGTTCAGATTGCCCTAGCCGGAATTTACGATTTACAACAACATCTCGATGATGTAGTTGCTCCAGTTTTGCGAGCCTGGAAGGTTTTTGAACGTAATGATTTAAGCGGCGATGGCCTCAAAGCTCGCGAAGAACTTAAAGCATTTATGGATCAGACCTATAAAGCTGCGGAAATCTTTAACGATAAGCGCGAAGTTCACTTTGAGCGGCAAATTGCGCGGGGAATTCAACCAATTCGCATCACCAATTCGCTCTGAAATAAGATGAGCCTCATGGCTCGCACATATCTGGTCGAAACATACGGCTGCCAGATGAACGCTCACGACTCAGAGAGAATTGCTGGGCTGCTTGACGAAGCTGGATATCTACCAGTGGCAGATGGCGAGCAAGCAGATGTCGTTGTATTTAATACCTGCGCTGTTCGCGAAAATGCCGATAATAAGTTATATGGAAATCTCAGCTTTTTAGCGCCCATCAAGAAGAAGAACCCGGCAATGCAGATTGCAGTGGGAGGATGTTTAGCTCAAAAAGATCAATCTCTGATCTTAAAGAAAGCGCCGTATGTAGATGTTGTTTTTGGAACTCATAATGTTGGGTCGCTACCGGTTTTACTCGAGCGCGCCCGGATTGAAGAAGCGGCACAAATTGAGATTCTTGAAGCACTTGAGCACTTCCCATCGACCTTGCCAGCACGGCGCTTCAGTGCATTCTCCTCATGGGTATCAATATCTGTTGGGTGCAATAACACCTGCACTTTCTGCATAGTTCCTACCTTGCGGGGAGTCGAGAAAGATCGCCAACCACATGAGATTCTCTCTGAAATTCGTATGCTGGTTGAACAAGGAGTCATCGAAATCACTCTCCTTGGGCAGAATGTCAATGCGTATGGCGTTGAATTTGGAGACCGCGGAGCATTTGCGCAACTGCTGAGGGATGCGGGAAAGATCGACGGTCTTGAACGCATCAGATTTATGTCACCGCACCCACGTGACTTTACCGATGATGTCATCGAAGCAATGGCCGAGACTCCTAACGTGATGCCACATTTACATATGCCATTGCAATCTGGTTCAGATGCGATTCTGCAGAGCATGCGCCGCTCATATCGCACCGATAAATATTTGGGAATTTTAGATCGAGTAAGAAGTGCGATGCCTAAGGCGATGATTACAACAGATATCATCGTAGGCTTTCCAGGAGAAACTGAAGAAGATTTTTCAGCAACGCTAGATCTGACTACTCAAGCAGAATTTTCTGCTGCATATACATATAAATACTCCATTAGACCTGGCACGCCTGCAGGTGAAATGCCCAATCAGGTACCGGATGAGATCGTGGGAGAGCGTTACACCCGATTGCACGAGCATCAGCAGAAGATTTCCTTAGCAGTAAATCAGAAGGCAGTTGGATCAGTGCATCGCGCACTTGTCTCCGAGATTGAGGGACGTCGCGATGAAGTGCAATCACGTATGACTGGTAAGACTGAAGATTTTCGTATTGTGCACTTTAGCCAAGATACAGATGCAAGACCTGGTGATTTTGTAGATGTGCTCATTACAGATGCATCCGCACATTATCTAATTGCAGATGCAGTCTCAGTCACTCGTACTCGCGGTGGAGATGCCCATGAAGCACGCATGGCGCCAGCACAGACTGCTTCTTCACAGACGGTTCTTGGAATACCAAAAGTTCGCGCTGCTCAATGACTCAAGTAATTGTTATATGCGGGGCAACAGCCACTGGTAAGAGCGATCTTGCTGTGGAACTTGCAACAGAGCTCGGCGGTGAAGTTATCAATGCAGACTCAATGCAGCTTTATCAGGGTATGGATATCGGTACAGCCAAGTTACCTTTGCACGAACGTCGAAATATTCCGCACCATTTGTTGGATGTGCTGACAGTCAATCACGATGCCACAGTCGCTTGGTATCAAGAACGTGCACGTGCCTGCATCAGTGAAATTCATGAACGAGGTAAACCAGCGATTATCGTGGGCGGGACTGGTCTCTATATTAAATCTATTTTAGATGAACTCAATTTCCCAGATACGGATCCACAAGTCAGGCAGCGTTTAGAAAAAATGGGTGAGGAGCTAGGAGCAGATTATCTTTTTCGTATGTTGCAGGAGAAAGATCCTGCTGCTGCGCTAGCAATTGACCGTGCAAATACGCGTCGCGTCATTCGCGCCCTTGAAGTCATCGAAATTACTGGCGAACCTTTTACTGCCCATCTTCCTCGAGAAGATAGCTCGCGATATCCCGATGCCTTGCAATTTGGTTTAGTGATGGATCGTGAACATCTGCGAGAACGAATAGATCAAAGAGTGGATCGCATGTGGGAAGCGGGGTTTGTCGATGAGGTTGATCAACTTATTGAAGCCGGCATACGAGAGGGCACCACTGCACAACGTGCACTCGGTTATGCGCAGGTACTAGCGATGCGAGATGGAACAATCTCTGAAGAGCATGCAAAGGAAGAGACCAAACGCGCAACGAGGCAGTATGCGCGGCGCCAAGAGACATGGTTTTCGCGTGATATGCGAATTCAATGGATTGCTCAGCACCAACCACGCCGTGAAACCATCCTGGAAAAGATAAACTCATAAGCCTATGTCACAGCCAATCATTGCTACGTATGGCCATGGCACAGAAAATGATTTTCTGTTGCTCTTTGATCCCGATAATAAGATCTCCATTTCAGCTTCACAGATAGCGGCGATGTGTAATCGTTCTCAGGGAATTGGCGCTGATGGCTTTATTCGAATCTGTAAAGATGGACCATATTGGTTCATGGATTATTACAATGCAGATGGTTCTGTTGCTGAGATGTGTGGCAATGGAATTCGCGTGATGGCGCGATATCTAGTCGAACGTGGCCACCGCGATGAGGGAATCTTCCCGATCAGCACACGCGATGGCTTGAAACATCTGCGAGTCCCACGAGATGGCGACATCTCAGTCAATATGGGAAAAGTTCAGGATGAGATGGATGAAATTTCAGTCACGCAGAACGGAAATACCTGGCATGGCTTTAATATCAATACCGGAAACCCTCATGCCGTAGTTTTTGTCGATTCACTCTCACAAGTTGGATCTCTTGATCGCGCACCCGTAGTTCAACCTGCTTCCTCATATCCCGAAGGAGTGAATGTCGAGTTTGTTGAAGTGGTTGGACCGGATGAACTTCGTATGCGTGTGCACGAACGGGGAAGTGGTGAAACTCGTTCCTGCGGAACTGGAACATGTGCAGTGGCGCTAGCGGCAACTGTAAAAAATGGCGGCACGCTTCCACAATCATGGACTATCTACCCACCCGGTGGTCGCCTTGTCGTGGATCTTGATGCACATTCCAATGCCACTTTGATTGGACCTGCTGTGCTTGTGAAAGATTTTGATATTTCGGATTACTTGAGCGCATGAGCACTGCAGGCGATAGTTACGATCGACTCTTTGATGAGTTGTTGCGCGAATCTGCCAAAGTCGCCGCAGAATTCGACTCACAAGAGTTGGCATACGAAGAAAATGAGCAACAAGAGCTCGTCGATCGCCATGCACTGCGAAGAGTGCAAGGATTTTCAACGGAGCTTCAGGATATTTCAGAAGCTGAGTACCGCCAGCTACAACTAGAACGCGTTGTACTTGTTGGCGTCTGGACTGAAGGAAGCGCAGAGATGGCAGAGAATTCTCTGACAGAGTTAAAGGCCTTGGCAGAGACAGCCGGTTCTGAAGTTTTAGATGGCTTAATTCAACGCCGAGATAAACCAGACCCAGCTACATATATTGGTTCAGGAAAAGTTCGCGAATTGCGCCACATAGTTCAATCAACGGGTGCAGATACAGTGGTGTGTGACGGTGAATTATCGCCCTCTCAACTTCGCACTCTGGAAGATAAATTAAAAGTGAAAGTTGTTGATCGTGTTGCGTTGATTCTCGACATCTTTGCCCAACATGCCAAAAGTAAAGAAGGTAAGGCGCAGGTTGAACTTGCACAAATTGCATATTTACTTCCAAGGCTTCGTGGTTGGGGAGATTCGCTCTCGCGCCAAGTGGGTGGACGTGCTGCAGGTGGCGCGGGTATCGGTGGTCGTGGACCTGGTGAAACTAAAATCGAGACAGATAGACGAAGAATTCGTGACAAGATGGCGAAATTGCGTCGTGAAATTAAAGAGATGAAGATATCTCGCGATACGAAGCGGCAAGAGCGAAAGAGATTTAATATCCCTTCAGTGGCCATTGCCGGATATACCAACGCCGGCAAGTCTTCGCTTCTCAATGCTCTCACCGGAGCAGGCGTGCTTGTTGAGAATGCGCTCTTTGCAACTCTTGATCCAACAGTTCGCAAATGCCAAACCGCCGAAGGTCGCGTCTACACGCTCTCAGATACGGTCGGGTTTGTGCGTCATTTGCCACATCAATTAGTGGATGCTTTCAAATCAACGTTGGAAGAGGTGACCGGTGCAGACCTCATCGTTCATGTAGTAGATGGATCGCACCCAGATCCATTTGAACAAATTAGGGCTGTTCGAGAAGTGATCGCTGATATCGGTGGTGCTGATATAACAGAGATTATTGCCATCAATAAAGTAGATATTGCTAAACCTGAAGTCGTGATGGAAATTCTCAGACGAGAAGCAAATAGTTATGCCTTCTCTGTTCGTTCTGGTTTCGGTTTAGAGGGACTTGTCCATGCAATTGAAAAGTCGCTGCCACATCCTGCCGTGGAAATATCTGCTGTAATTCCATATCATCGTGGCGATCTAGTGAGCGCTATTCATGAAAGCGGTGAGATTGTCACTGAAGAACATTTGGCAGAAGGCACAGCAATCCACGCTTATGTCGATGGGGGATTGGCAAAGGCCATCGAAAAGGTGGCCATTCAGGTCCAATAAGGGGAAATGAACTCGGATACCCCACGATGGCTTGGAATAAATCCGACACGCCGCTGGTTGAGGTGCGTAGAAAGGGTTGATGCGTCAATATTCGCGCAGGGCAACCCAGCCATGTAAAGAAGAGTGGAAGCGAGGTGAGAACAGTGGCAACTGATTACGACACACCCCGAAAAACGGATGAAGAACTTCACGAAGAATCGTTAGAAGAGTTAAAGGCGAAGCGGGCCGACGCTCAATCTGGTCAAATCGATGTTGATGAAGCCGAAGCTGCTGAGAATCTTGAACTTCCAGGTGCAGATTTATCCGGCGAACAATTAGCGGTACGCGTAGTACCAGTGCAGGTGGATGAATTCACCTGCTCACGTTGTTTCTTGATTCATCACATTACTCAACTTGCTAAGGGCGAAGGCGCTAAAGCTATTTGCAAAGAGTGCGCGTAAGTTCTTCATAATTGCGCAGGCTGATAAGCCAATAGGGTGTGGGATCGCGATCATCATCGAGAATAACTTGGATTCCAGTCGGAATCCAAAAAGTTAGGGCTAAGAAAGCCGCAGGATTAGCATCGCGCGTACGTAACGAACGCATCTGATTTTTATCGGCGGCAATGACATCCTTGATGTAGCGAAGATCAATGTGCGCCTGATTTACTCTTAACTCTCTGCCATCAAAAGTTACGACCCGCCGCCACTTAATTGCGATGAAGATAATTGCAAGGGTTGAAATTATCCAGCTGATGAACGCGGTCATATTGTCAAAAGCTGCCCAAATAGCAATGACCAGTGAAAACATAAGGAAATAGATAAAACCGAGCAGCCACATTGGCGGCCGAATAACTTCCCGAAAGGTCACGCGCGCAAGATTATCGGTGAATTCTCACCATGTGCGAGAGATGAAGTAATCTTGCGACATGAGTCGTGTTGCGAGTACTACCCCTCCTAGTGGCGCAACGATTCCAGAACGCCATCCACTCTCTCCAAAAACAGGTACTCAGATTCCATCGCACTTTAAACATTGTTTTGGGTGTGGCGAGCTTCATCCGACAGGATTGCACTTAGTCGCTCATGTCGGCGAAGGTGCAGATATCACCGCTGAATTTAAGGTCAGCGAAAATCATCAAGGTGCACCAGGGCTGGCACACGGTGGACTCTTATCGCTCGCCTTTGATGAAGCACTTGGAAAGTTAATGTGGTTATTGCGCGCACCTGCAGTCACTGCGCGACTTGAGACAGATTTTCTGAAACCTGTTCCGATTGGTACAAAGTTACATATCTCTGCACGAATCACCGGCCAGGTCAATCGCAAGGTCTATTCCGAAGCGGAAGGGCGTCTAGGTGGACCTGATGGAGACATTGCAGTACGTGCTGCTGCGCTCTTTGTCATCGTGCCCATGAAACACTTTTTAGAGAATGCTCCTTCAGAATATTTAGAGGCGATGCGCAAAAACCCTGAATTAATGTCTTTCGTTGATCCAGAATTTGATATCAACCCATGACGCAACTCAAAGTGCTGATAACTCGATTAGATCCCGATTTGCCGCTTCCTACCTACTCAAAAGGCGGAGATGCAGGTGCGGATATTGTTTCGCGGATTGATATCACTTTAGCGCCAGGCGAACGTGCACTAGTACCTACTGGAATTTCGATAGCGCTGCCAGATGGTTACGTGGCACTTGTTCATCCCCGATCAGGTTTAGCAATTAAGCATGGCGTCACAATGGTGAATGCACCGGGCACTGTCGATGCAGGGTTCCGTGGTGAATTACAGTGCATCATGATTAACCATGACCCACATCAGAGCATTACGTTTAAGCGCGGAGATCGCATAGCGCAATTGGTATTTCAAAAAGTTGAGCGAGCAGAATTTGTGGAAGTACAAGAACTACCAGGATCAGGTCGCGGCACAGGTGGTTTTGGATCGACGGGGCGACAATGAGCCAACACGAAGATCGCGAAAAGGTTCTGCAAGCTTTTGGTGGCAAGAAAGGGCTCATCGATTCTGGAATTCCAGCGATTATCTTCTTGGTCATTTTCAATGTGGCTGATGCGTTAAAACCAGCTCTTCTTGGAGCAATAGCGATTTCGGCGCTCTTGACCATCATTCGCCTAGCGATGCGCGAAACAGTGCAGCATGCGCTGAGTGGATTTATCGGGGTATTAATTTGTGCGTGGTTTGCCAATCGCACAGGAAATGCCAGCGACCTTTACATCCCTAAGTTGCTAACAAATCTCGGGTATGGCACTGCATATTTGATTGGAAATGTGGTGGGCTGGCCCATCATGGGATTAGTTCTTGGACCCATCCTTGGAGAAAATTTGAAATGGCGCAATCATCCAGAACGAAAACGCGCCTATACCTTGGCAAGTTGGTTATGGGTAGCCATGTTCTTTACTCGAATTGCAGTGCAATATCCCATCTATAGATCAGGGAATGTGAATCTGCTAGGCACCGTAAATTTAGCGATGGGATATCCACTCTTTATTGCTACTGCATATGGAACGTGGCAGATTGTGAAGAACGCTCCACCCATCCGAGATTAAGCGATAAAGCAGCCTTTTAATTGATTTTCAGCAGCAACTGAAGCGACAAAGAGAAGTTCATCTCCGGCAGTAAATACATCACTTGGCGTTGGTGCAATAACTCTTCCATCGCGCACGATTGCCGCCAGCGAAGCATCTTCTGGTAGCTCTACCTCTTCTACCGTTTTTCCAATACAGATTGAGGAATCGGGAAGGGTAATTTCAACGAGGTTTGCCTGTCCTTTTCTAAAGGAGAAGAGGCGAACTACATCTCCAACGCTTACAGCTTCTTCAACGAGAGCGGCGATGATACGGGGAGTAGATACTGCAACATCTACGCCCCATGATTGATCAAAGAGCCATTCATTCTTTGGATGGTTGATACGAGCAACAACGCGCGGAACACCATATTCAGTCTTACCTAAAAGAGAGGTAACGAGATTGACTTTGTCATCTCCGGTAGCGGCAACGAGTACTTGGCAGCTATTCAGTTGCGCCTTATCGAGTGCGGCGATTTCGCATGCATCAGCTAAGAGCCATTCCGCATCTGGAACAGATTCAGTTTTTAGCGCCTTAGGGTCTCTATCGAGGAGCAAAACTTGATGTCCATTATCGAGTAGTTCGCGCGCGATAGCGCGACCTACATTTCCGGCACCGGCAATAGCAATTCTCATGGTTAGTTACCTGGCCCTTGCAGCAGCGCACTTTCGGCAATTTTCATCTTGGCATTTTCAATCATCATATGAACTAAGTCGCCATCTTGAAGAACCGTATTTGGTTCTGGCGTTAAACCTTCACCTAATCGAGTCAGAAAGGCAACGCGCGATTGTGTGGCGCTCTCTAATTCGGAGATAGCTTTGCCGTACCACGAGCGATGTGGGTGTACCTCAAGCAGTTGCACCGTGCCGGTGGCATCGCGCCATTCGGAGCGTGCACCTTCAGGGATGATGCGGCGCAGGATTTGGTCAGTTGCCCAAATAACAGTGGCAACAGTTGGAATACCAAGGCGTTGATAAATTTCGGCACGACCTGGATCATAAATTCGCGCAACAACATTGGTAACCCCAAAACTTTCGCGCGCTACACGAGCTGCCAAAATATTTGAGTTATCACCGTTACTGACGGCGGCAAATGCTTGTGCACCCTCTATGCCAGCTTCGAGCAGAGTGTCACGATCAAAGCCGACTCCGACAACAGTGCGCCCTTTGAAATCTGGACCAAGTCTGCGAAAAGCCTCTTTTGCTTGGTCAATCACCGCCACATCATGACCTGCGGCTTCTAACTCGATTGCTAGTGATGAACCAACTCGTCCGCAACCCATAATGACTACGTGCACAGGACAAACTTACTACTTAATTGAGTTAAGCGCGCGCCTCTCTACTACTCTTTCCATTATGTCACCGCAGGAGAGAAGCAGATTAACTGTGGGAGAACACATTAGCGTTGAAATAGAGAAAATCGCCCATGGAGGTCATGCCATTGCCCGGCACAATGGGGCGGTAATTTTCATCCGCCACGCAATACCAGGCGAGAAATGTACAGTTGAAATTACCAGCGTTGGTGCAACTTTTAATCGGGCAGATGTAGTTTCTGTCGAATCGACTTCACCAGATCGCGTAGTAGCGCCTTGCAAATATTCTCATCGAAATGGATGCGGAGGTTGCGATTTTCAGCATATTTCCTTGGCTCGTCAACGGGCGCTGAAATCTGAAGTGATCACTGAACAATTTTCACGTATTGCGAAGATGGATATAAATATTGAAGTGCAGGAAGTGGCGCAGCCGCTTGGTTGGCGTACCCGTTGCACTATGCATACTTCCAAAAATGGAAAACTTGGTTTTTTAAAGGCACGAAGCCATGACGTAGTAGAAGTCGAAGAGTGTCTCGTGCTCTCTTCCCACATTAACCTTGGTCAATTAACCAAGCAGCAGTTTCCTGTGGGATCGACTCTAGAAATTTCTTCTTCCCAAGCGAATGAGCGGACTGTTGTTCTGAAAAATGAAGAAGGTGCATACACGCTTCTGGAAGGACCCGAAAGTCAGAGCGTCCAAATAGCTGGCCACTCCATGCAGGTCCACCATCAATCATTTTGGCAGAGCCATCAAGCTGCCCCTGAAATTCTTACCCGTACCGTCAGAGATTTAGCAGGCGTGAAGAGCGGTGATGCCGTTCTCGACTTATATGGAGGGGTTGGTTTATTTACTGCAGCTCTTTGTGAAGACGTTGGCCAACAAGGTTCAATCACTTTGGTCGAGGCGAGCAAAAGCGCAACAGGTGATGCTGCGAAAAATTTCGCTAATTTTCCTCATGTAAAAATCGTTCATTCGGATGTGGCAAAGGCGCTGCCACGTATTTCGCGAGCAGATGTCATAGTGCTTGATCCGCCACGCGAAGGAGCAGATAAGAAAGTGATCGCTGAGTTGATTCGATTGCAACCGCGGTGCATCGTCTATGTCTCATGTGATCCGGCCTCGCTTGCTCGCGATAGCCGAGCTCTGCACGATGCGGGGTATCCGCTGCAGGATTTGCGCGCCTTTGATCTCTTTCCGATGACTCACCACATTGAGTGTGTTGCACTTTTTACCCAAAGTAAGGTATCTTGATATCAAGATATTTTAGAAAGCGAGCTCGTGATGAGCAAGAACTCTCTCGGTACCAAGAAGAATTTGTCAGTTGCAGGTAACAATTATGAGATTTTTGATATCTCCGAAATTCACGGTGCTGCTGATCTGCCATTTTCACTAAAAGTACTTCTTGAAAATCTTCTACGTACTGAAGATGGTGCAAACATTACAGTTGATCACATCAAAGCGCTTGCAGAGTGGGATCCAGCAGCAGAACCTGATACCGAAATTCAGTTCACCCCTGCTCGAGTAGTGATGCAGGATTTCACCGGAGTTCCGTGCGTTGTGGATTTAGCAACGATGCGCGAAGCGATTGTCGACCTTGGGGGAGATCCGGCAAAGGTCAATCCTCTTGCCCCAGCCGAGTTGGTCATCGATCACTCCGTAATTGCTGATGTGTTTGGAACGAAAGATTCATTTGAAAAAAATACCGATATTGAATACGAGCGAAATCGCGAGCGATATCGTTTTCTTCGTTGGGGACAAGGCGCATTCGATGAATTTAAAGTTGTTCCGCCCGGCACTGGCATTGTCCATCAAGTAAATATCGAATATTTGGCGCGAGTTGTGATGACGCGCAAGGTCGATGGAGTTCTTCGTGCCTATCCAGACACAGTTGTCGGCACTGATTCTCATACCACCATGGTCAACGGCTTAGGAGTTCTTGGGTGGGGCGTGGGTGGAATCGAAGCAGAAGCAGCTCTTTTAGGACAACCGGTATCGATGCTCATTCCACGCGTGGTTGGCTTTAAATTATCAGGAGCGCTTCCGGTCGGAACTACTGCAACAGATATGGCGCTGACCATTACTGAAATGTTGCGCAAGCATGGCGTTGTTGGAAAATTCGTAGAATTTTATGGCCCTGGTGTTGTCTCTGTACCGATGGCAAATCGCACAACTATCGGAAATATGTCGCCTGAATACGGATCAACGTGCGCCATCTTTCCGATAGATGACGAAACGTTGCGCTACCTCAGACTTACTGGTCGCAGCGCCGAACAAGTTGCACTCGTTGAACAGTATGCCAAGGCGCAGGGCATGTGGCACGATCCGCAAGCAACACCACGTTTTTCTGAACATATCGAACTTGATTTATCGACCGTCGTATCTTCGATTGCAGGGCCGAAACGTCCACAAGATCGCATCTCGCTGACATCTGCAAAAGCTTCATATGAAAAATCTCTGCCGACTTACTTCACAGAGAAGACAGGTAAAGGTACTTATCCAGTGAAGGTGGGGGAGAAAGCAACCACTATTAAAAATGGTGATGTTGTCATCGCTTCCATTACATCGTGTACCAATACTTCAAATCCATCAGTCATGATCGGTGCAGCGCTTCTAGCGAAGAAAGCGGTAGAGAAAGGGTTGCGTTCAAAGCCTTGGGTGAAGACAACTCTTGCACCCGGTTCAAAGGTGGTGACCGATTATTACAACCGAGCTCAACTTACTCACTACATGGAAGAACTTGGTTTTAACTTAGTGGGATATGGCTGTGTCACATGTATCGGAAACTCCGGTCCCCTTCCTGCAGATATCAGCAAGGCTGTGAATGAGAATGATTTGGCAGTCTCTGCAGTTCTCTCTGGAAACCGTAATTTTGAAGGTCGCATTAGCCCAGATGTAAAAATGAATTACTTGGCATCGCCTCCGCTTGTAGTCGCATATGCACTTGCTGGAACCATGAATCATGATTTTGAAAAGGATTCGTTAGGTAGCGATCAAAATGGCAACCCAGTCTTCTTGAAAGATATTTGGCCATCTGCTGCAGAGATTCAAGAGGTCATTGATTCATCAATCTCTTCTGAGATGTTTACTAAAGATTATGCAACGGTTTTCGATGGCGACCATCGCTGGAAATCTTTAGACACTCCTTCGGGTAAAACTTTTGAGTGGGATCCACAATCAACCTATGTGCGAAAGCCACCTTACTTTGAAGGTATGCCAGCGCAGCCACATCCAGTAACTGATATCAATGGTGCGCGCGTGCTAGCCATTTTGGGTGATTCTGTAACGACAGATCACATTTCACCTGCCGGAAATATCAAAGCAGATTCTCCTGCAGGCAAATATCTCGAAGCTCATGGCGTTGCGAAGAAAGATTTCAATTCATACGGATCTCGGCGTGGAAATCATGAAGTGATGATTCGTGGCACCTTTGCCAATATCAGACTGAAAAACCTCCTTCTTGATGGAGTCGAAGGTGGCTTTACTCGCAACTTCTTAGCAGGCGGTGAGCAGACAACTATTTATGATGCATCTGTTTCATACCAAGCATCTGGAGTTCCACTCGTTATCTTGGCAGGAAAGGAATATGGTTCTGGCTCTTCGCGCGACTGGGCTGCAAAGGGAACTGCCCTGCTTGGTGTTCGCGCAGTCATTGCCGAAAGTTTTGAACGTATCCATCGTTCGAATTTAATTGGCATGGGTGTTCTACCTTTGCAATTTAAGGATGGCGAAAACGCTCAAAGCCTTGGACTTCGCGGTGATGAAATATTTTCCATCACGGGTGTTACCGCCCTCAATAATGGAGTGACACCGAAAGAAGTGACGGTGCAGGCAGGGGATAAGACATTTACTGCCAAGGTGCGTATCGATACACCTGGTGAGGCCGATTACTACAGGCACGGTGGAATCATGCAGTACGTGCTGCGCCAATTACGTGGCTAATCTAGACTTACCGCATGCTCGAATCCATTAAGAGTCCAGCAGATATTCGCGCACTTACGAGCGCCGAGTTGGCTGACCTCTCTGAGGAGATTCGTCAATTTCTGATTACAAAGGTCTCTAAGACCGGCGGTCACTTAGGTCCAAACTTAGGCGTTGTCGAACTCACCTTAGCGCTACATCGAACTTTTGATTCTCCGCGCGATGTCATTCTCTTTGACACTGGCCATCAATCATATGTCCATAAAATTATTACTGGCCGCGCTGATCAATTTGATTTATTACGTCAACGCGGTGGAATCGCGGGATATCCCAATCGTCGCGAAAGTGCTCACGATGTCATTGAAAATTCACATGCATCGACTGCGCTTTCTTGGGGAGATGGCATTTCGCGTGGCTTTGCTCTCACAGGTCAGGCAGATCGCCACGTGGTAGTTGTAGTAGGCGATGGTGCGCTCACGGGTGGAATGTCATGGGAAGCGCTGAACAATATAGCTGCAGCCGAATCACGAAACTTAATCATCGTTGTAAACGATAACGAGCGTTCGTATTCACCCACTATTGGAGGCCTTGCTACCTATCTCGGCACTCTGCGCGTTACACGCGGTTATGAAAAATTCCTTGATTGGGGCAAAGATATTTTGGCAAAGACTCCGGTAGTCGGAGCTCCCATTTATGAAACCTTACATGGCATGAAAAAAGGGCTGAAAGATATTGTGGCCCCACAAGGAATGTTTGAAGATTTGGGTTTGAAATATGTTGGCCCCATTAATGGCCACGATATTGCGGCGATGGAAAAGGCGCTTAGCCAAGCGAAAGAGTTTGGTGAACCTGTTCTCGTTCATGTCATCACCGAAAAAGGTCGCGGCCACAAGCCTGCGGTTGAGGATGAAGCAGAGAAATTTCATGCTGTGGGAGTTGTTGATCCAGAGACAGGGACACCACTCGGCAAATCTGTTACTAGTTGGACGAGCGTCTTCGCTGATGAATTAGTAGCAATTGGCAAGGAGCGCCCAGATATCGTGGCTATCACTGCCGCGATGCTTGGACCTACTGGCTTAGATAAATTCGAAAAGGAATTTCCAGAACGCACAATTGATGTTGGTATCGCCGAACAACATGCAGTGACAAGCGCTGCAGGTTTAGCTTTTACTGGATTACATCCAGTGGTGGCGGTGTATTCCACATTTCTTAACCGCGCCTTTGATCAAATGCTCCTTGATGTGGCGCTCCATAAAGCAGGAGTGACCTTTGTCTTAGATCGCGCCGGAATTACAGGAGATGATGGACCTTCTCATCATGGAATCTGGGACTTAGCGCTCACCGGAATTGTGCCAACTTTGCACGTAGCAGCTCCACGTGATGGCGCCAGATTGCGTGAGACTTTACGTGAGTCCATGGATATTAAAGATGCGCCATCGCTTATACGTTTTCCCAAAGGTGCAGTGCACAGTGATATTCCTGCCTTTGAAAGACGCGATGGAATCGATGTTTTATATCGTGGCGAAAGCGCGGATGTACTTCTTGTCAGCGTTGGTGCGATGGCAGCAATCGCAGTTGAAGCAGCTTCGCAGGCATACCGAGAAGGTGTCGGAGTTACTGTGATCGATCTGAGATGGGTGAAGCCACTTCCGCAAGCGCTCGTAGCTATGGCGCAGCGCTACAAGAGCGTTGTGGTACTTGAAGATGGAATCCGCCATGCCGGAATTGCCAGTTCCATCTCTGAACTATTCCGCGATGCCGGAATTGTGATTGCACTGCACAGCATCGGAGTTCCCCTTGAATTTATTGAACATGCCAAGCGCGCTGAAATTTTGGAAGATTTAGGAATTACGGCGCAGAAGATTTCACGCGATATTGTGGAATGGAGCTCTACTGTGGAAGAGATGCAATTCCCGGCGCATGAAAACGTTGACCGCAAACAGACTCACTAATTCCTTCGCGATCTAAATACGGCAAGATCCCGCCTAGGTGCATGGGCCATCCAGCGCCCATCAACATGCACAGATCAATTTCAGCAGGCGTTGCAACAACTCCCTCATCAAGCATCATGCGCGCTTCCTCAGCGAGTGCTTTCAGCGCACGCGCCCGTACCTGCTCTGATGTTGAAGGCGTATCGCCCTTGTGAACGAGTGCAACCGCTTCAGGATTTGGCGCAAAGGAGCCATCCTCACTCTTGATGTAGAAAGTTTTTACTCCAGCTTTGACCATGGCTTGCATCGTCGGTGAGATGCGATAGCGCGGACCTAAATTCTCATGCAGAGTCTCGGCTACATGGAGCGCAACGCCAGGTCCCACAAGGCCCAATAACTCAAAAGGTGACATGGGAAAACCAATAGAGCGCATCGCATTATCAGCAACTGCTGGATCTGTGCCTTCATCAACGGCATCAGTGATCTCACCCATAAAGCGAGTAAGAAGACGATTGACCACAAATCCTGGTGCATCTTTGCAGATAATCATGGTCTTCTTTAACTCTTTACCAATGTTCACTGCAGTTGCCGTAGTTGCATCATCTGTCTTAGAGGTGCGCGCAATTTCAAGAAGGGGCATGATCGCAACTGGGTTAAAGAAGTGGAAACCAACCACTCGTTCGGGATTAACCAACCCTTCGCTCATGCGTTCAACTGATAGAGAGGATGTGTTTGTGGCAAGAACACATTCTGGTCCAACAATCTTCTCCAATTTTTTAAAGAGTTCTTGCTTGAGTGATAACTCTTCAAAGATCGCTTCAATGATGAAATCGCACCCAGCGAAAACACTTTGATCTGCGCTGCCAGTAACCAATGTGGCAAGGCGGGCTGCTACTTCCGGATTGAGGCGCTTCTTTTCGACCAATTTATTGAGTTCATTGTGGACCCAGGCAACTCCTTTATCAGCGCGCGCCTGATCGATATCTGTCATCACAACTGGACATTTCAGATTTCGCACCAGCAATAGCGCTAACTGCGAAGCCATCAGACCTGCGCCCACAACTCCGACTCGAGCAACTTTGCGAGCGAGAGCTGGTTTGGGAGCACCTTCAACTTTCTTACGCTTCTTCTGAATTAAATTAAATGCATAAAGTGATGCGCGAAGTGGATCTGACATCGTTAAATCCGCTAGGACCGCATCTTCGGCATCAAAGCCTTGGCTCTTTGTATTGTGCTGCGCCGCTTTAATTAATTCGAGAGCGCGATGTGGCGAGGCAATTTCAGCGCCGCCATATTTCTTCAGGGCTGCTGCTTTGCCCGATGCGAGCGCGGATTCCCAAGCAGAATCGTTGGAATAATCCTTACGCTCAATCTTCTTCTCGCCCTTAAGTACTGCTGCAACGAAAGCTACCGATTTTTCCAGAAAATCTGCAGGTTCATAGACTGCATCGACAACGCCCAAGGAGAGCGCATCTTTTGCTTTCATCATGGTGTTGTTATTGAGCGCATTATGAATAATCACTTGCACTGCACGTTCTGGGCCAATCAATTTGGGCAGGATAGTTGCCCCGCCCCAACCTGGTACGAGACCTAAGAAAACTTCGGGAAGTGCGGTAAATGCAGTGCTTGCCAATGTGCGGTAATTGCAGTGAAGCCCAACTTCTAGCCCACCACCAAGCGCTAAGCCATTGATAAATGCAAAGGTGGGGATTCCAATTTCATCAAGTCGGCGAAAGACATCATGGCCGAGTTTGCCAATTGCTAACGCTTGATTGCGTTCCTTTAAAAAAGCTAAGGCAGAGAGATCAGCTCCTGCTGCAAAGATAAATGGCTTTCCGGTAATCGCAATTGCCGAAGGATTGCGCGATGCAGCATCGGAAATTGCAGCATCAAGTGCCACCACAGATTGAGGTCCAAAGGTATTGGGACGTGTGTGATCGAGACCGTTATCCAGTGTGATCAGCGCGAGCGAACCTGCATAGCCAAATGGAGTGAGATCAACATCGCGCACCAACGCTTGGGTGACAACTTCTTCAGGTGCGCCTTCTGGCAAAGTGATGCGGGCATCCATTATTTAGCTCCCTTGAAGTGTGGGTTCTCCCAGATAACAGTTCCGCCCATACCAAGGCCGATACACATCGTGGTGATGCCATAGCGAACATCGGGCTTCTCTTCAAAGGTGCGCGCTAAGTTGAGCATGAGACGAACTCCAGATGAAGCCAGCGGATGTCCAACTGCAATGGCGCCACCGTAAGGATTAACTCGTGGATCATCATCTGCAATTCCAAAATGATCAAGGAAGGCAAGAACCTGTACTGCAAATGCTTCATTAATTTCAATCGCACCAATGTCGGCGATGGTTAAGCCAGCTTTCTCTAGCGCTTTGATAGTTGATGGCACAGGTCCATATCCCATGACTTCTGGTTCGACCCCAGCAAAGGCATATGTCACAAGGCGCGCTTTGATGGTCAGCCCCAATTGATTGGCCTTCTCTTCGCTAGCAAGGAGAGCGCAGGTTGCACCATCATTCAGTCCTGAAGAGTTTCCGGCAGTAACGCGCCCGGCAGGACGGAATGGAGTCTTCAGCCCTGCAAGCCCCTCCATAGTCGTTGTGGGACGTGGAGCTTCATCGACAGTCGCAATACCCCAACCAAGTTCTGG
>CAZGXO010000007.1:0-22171 GCA_964529875.1 uncultured Candidatus Planktophila sp.
CTTCTTGATAGCGATCACGGCGATGGCGAGGAATTTTGACACGGCGCAGAGCTTCTCGTTCTGCTCCCAATATCTCCGGATTAACTTTTCCGGGTTCGGTAAAGAGATCGATCAAACGATGACCAATCAGCACATGCTGATAGAGCGGGATAGGGCGAATTTCAGAAACTATCACTTCTGTTCTCCCTCTTACCTCTCCGAGCCACTCGCCAAACTCTTCAGCATTGGAAACCGTCGCTGAAAGAGAAACAACTTGCACACTTTCCATCAGATGAATCAAAACTTCTTCCCACACTGCACCGCGAAACTTGTCGGCGAGATAGTGAACTTCATCCATGACAACGGAGCCCAGATTGATAAGGGTCGTAGAGTTTGTGTAGAGCATGTTGCGCAATACTTCGGTGGTCATCACCAGCACATCAGCATCCGAGTTAATGTTGGTATCTCCCGTGAGCAATCCAACCCGTTCTTGCCCAAATTTCTCCACAAATTCAAAGTACTTCTGATTTGAAAGTGCCTTAATGGGTGTTGTGTAGAAACACTTCTTCCCGCGCGCCAGCGAAGAGTATGCAGCGAATTCCCCGACAACAGTCTTTCCTGCACCTGTTGGAGCTGCGACCAGAACACCGTGGCCATCTTCAACTGCTTGACAAGCCTGAATTTGAAATTCATCGAAACCAAATTGAAATTGCCCGATGAAGCTTTGGGTCAGTGGATGTTGTCCACGTTTCTTTGCTGCGGCGAAGCGCTCTGCAGGTGAAGCTAGAGAATCCATGTCAAACCTGCAGCTCTCACGCATTCGGCAGAGATTGGAGCAGGGCCAATACGTTCTCCATCTGCATAAGCAACTGCTTGAGCGGTGAGTCGAACTTTCGATGAACGAATGATCTCGACTTGGGGGTGGTTCACATGAGCACCTGAATAGACCTTCGGAAAGACTTTCAAAAATTCAATTTTGCTCACCGGCTTCAAAATCATGATGTCGAAAAGGCCATCATGCACATTTGCCGCAGGACAAACCAACATTCCTCCCCCGTAGCATCGACCATTAGCAATTGCGATCAACATTGCCTCTGTTGTGATGGTTGCTGTATCGAGTTCGAGTGTGTAGTGAATGGGTTGAAATCGGGGCAATTCGAGAGCGATAGCGACGTTATAACGTTGCGGTCCTGTTGGCCACGCTAATTTATTGGCTCGCTCATTGACGACCGAATCAAATCCTGTGCTCAAGATTGCGGCAAACCATTCAGAGTCCACATTTCCAAGATCAATAGATTGCGGTGGATCAGAAATTATCCGCTCTAAATAATTGTCAATATGATCAAGCGACCAACCCAGTGATCGGACGATATCGTTTCCAGTACCTGCTGGAATCACTGCAAATGGAATGTGTTGTGGAACTGCAATTTGAAGTACTAGATGGGCCAATCCATCTCCCCCAACACATAAAATTCCAGAAATTTCATTCCGTGGATTCATGTGAATGTGTAGGTCTAACTGCTTGCGAAGATCAGCAGCGCTATTGCCAGAAATTGTGAGGTAGGGAAGATTTTTTTGATGGAGAAATTCAATGACCTGCGCACCTATCTGTGCGCCTTTTCCTCTCCCCGAGGTTGGATTAATGGCAACGAGCCACATTAGAGGGTATCTGCGAGGTAATTATGTGAATACTTTCTATCCCGCCTCTTATCGTTCAATATTGCAATCCCTCCAGCGAGAAGATAGAGACCGATGAGAGGTAGCGCCAAGGCAATCATGGATAGCGGATCAGCGCTGGGTGTAAAGCCCGCGACAAAGAGACAGATTCCAAAGACCCAGATTCTCCAGGGTTTCAGGATTGCGTGGCCAGAGAGAAAACCAATCAAATTAAAAAGTACTAAGAAAACTGGAAGCTCAAAAGCTATTCCGAAAACGAGAATCACGCGCAACACAAAGTCTAAATAATCATCAAATTTCACTAAGTTAGAGAGCGCTTGCGGAGTAAATCCAAAAAGCACCTTTACCGCGACCGGAAGTATGGTGTAACCAAGGAAGGCACCTGCAGAGAAAAATGGAGTCGCTGATGCAAAGAAGAGAACGGAGTTTCGCTTCTCTTTACGATGCAGCGCCGGCGCTATAAAAGCCCACAATTGATAGAGCCACAAGGGCGCAGTCATGATTATTCCGCTTAAAAGAGCAACCTTGATTTGTAAGTTGAGTGGTCCCAAAACGCCGCTAATATACAAAGAGCCGCAACTTGTAGCGCCGCTCTCTTGCGCTGCCTTTAAGTCACAGACTGGTTGCGCTAATTTGGTAATGATTTGATTGTAGAAAATCCATCCCACGATGGAGCCAGAGAGAATCCAGAGAACTGATTTAACAATCCGATTTCTTAACTCTCGAAAATGGTCGAGAAGCGGCATACGACCGCCAGGGGTGGCCGCCATGAAGATTACTTCTCGTCAGAACCTTTATCAGGATTCTTATCGCCATCCTTTGATGAGTCGTCTTTCATCTCTTTCAATTCGCCCTTAAAAATTCGCATCGACTTTCCGAGAGAACGAGCAGAATCAGGAAGTCGCTTTGCGCCAAAGAGAAGGACAAGGACTAATAAAAGAAGGAGAATATGGCTTGGCTCGCGTAGAAACATGGCTCAACCTTAGCGCACCTATTCGAAATCAGCGATAGCGCTGCAAAATCTCAAGTGCACGGCTGTGAAGCGACTCACGCAACTCCTCGGGAGCCACGATTTCAACTCCCCCGAGACCTGAACATACCGTGCGCAGCAACCACGATTCGCTATAAGTACGAACTTTCAGCAGATCTTTGGCCTCAGTTACGTAATCTCCAAGAGCTTCACGGTTTCTTCGCAGATCATTTTTCAATCTAACTGTGACATCAAGATGTGGTTGCGAATTACGGGCATGTGTTTCTATGGCAACTTCATTATCAACAACGTGACCGCTCTTAATGCGATCAATGCGGAATGTCCGCAGCGCCTGTGAGGTGTGGCAATGTGCATCTAAATATTCATGGCTATTTTGAATATAGCGATCAATCGGGGTGACTGTGCGGGATGTCAAAGTATCTTCGCCTGCAGCGTGATACTCAATCTGGAGTGCTCTGCGCGATTGCAAAGCTTCATCAATTTTGGCGGCTATGGAACCAGAAATGGCAGGCGATGCAGCAATGTGATCGGTGACTGATTTACCTAACTTATCGAGCAAATCAGCAACTTCTCGCGACATTTCACTATCCGTCAATTCCTGTAGCAATAATTGAAGCCCAATACAAAGGGCAATTCGCTCAGCTCCACCCAGTGTGCGAATGGATTTGAGAGTGTCGGCATTACGGATGAAGACGTAATCGGAATCAAAATCAAGCTCCATAAAATCAAACTTATTCTCGCCACACATCCAGAGCGCTTGCAGATCCTCCAGCAACTCTTTCTGCTCAATATGAAACTCTGCAGCTAACTCAGAGATGGAGATCCCTTGATGGCTATGAATAAACGGCACCAAATCAAGCATTCGGGAGGCTTTCTCCAAGGGAGTTGCTTTCTTACCCATGGATTGTCACCAGGTTTTCTAAGATCTCCTTAATCTTGTCAACTGCCTCACGCGGTTCAATAATCGTCACGTCATCAAGATGCCACAGAACATCGCGTAACAACTCATCGAGTTCTCCAAACGCAATTGTAATTTCGTTCCAATCATCGCTTTCTACGATTTCTTCGGCTCGAGCCATGAGTGAATGTGCCTTCCCACGTTGGATGCGCAGGATGGCTTTGTGCTGTTTCGCTTTCGATTCCAAGGTTTTCTGCATACTGAAATCTTGCGGAACCTTAAAAGACTCAGCTTTGCCCTCTTTTGAAATCTCACCTTGTATACGATCGACGCGAAAAACGCGCTCTTCCGCCTTTTCGACATCCCTGCCGGCTACATACCAAAAACCGTTTTTGGTTCCAGCGCCGTAGGGTTCTATGACACGTCTCTTTTCTTTCAAATCTTGATGCAGGTAGAGAAATGCAATCTTCTGTCTCTTTGTGAGTGCATCTATCAAGATCTCAACATTGGGGTCCACCGCAACAACTCGAGGTGAAATTTGAGGAAGTTCCGCCAGATCTGATTCGACACCGAGGGCCTTCAACTTTACAAGGGCAGATAGCGCAGTCGAATCGAGAGCCGAATTTTGCCAAGCCATCGAAGCGAGTGAAATCATTCCAATCTGTAGTGGAGTTAAGTTATCAATCTGTAATTGGTATCTATCGCTTCTGATGCGGTAACCGGCTTCATCTTCAAAGAGCGGATCAAAGGAACCTACCTCAATCTCAATTCCCAAATTTCGCAAATCTTCTTTATCACGCTCAAACATACGTTCTTTTGCTACGGCATCTCCTTCGTAACCTTCGATTGCCGCAAAAATTTCCGCCTTTGTGAGAAATCTCTTTGTCGCAAGAAGTGCAATTGTTAAACTAACAAGACGTTCACTCTTCCGCGACACCGTATGCTCCTTTAGCCGGGCGGCGTCTTCGAGGCAGAACATCTACTCCCGGAGCCATTCGCCTGCTCCAAATGAGAAAACCAGTATGACCAATCATGCGCTGTTGCGGACGAACCGCTAGACCTTCATGATGCCATCCACGGACAATCGTTTCTGAACTCTCAGGTTCAGTGAAACTTCCATCTGCTTTGATCGCCTCCGCAGTAGCTGACAATTGGGTAGTTGTTGCAACGTACGCAAGAAAGACTCCCCCAGGTCGCAAAGCTTCTGCAGCCTTTGAAACACATTCCCAGGGCGCGAGCATGTCAAGAACTACTCGATCAAATTGCTCGTGGAACTTTTGTTCTTGCAAATCTCCAACGGTAAGCGACCAGCGCTTTGGTATCTCGTGAAAGTATTCAGCGATATTGGTGCGAGCATTCTCGGCAAAATCTGCTCGTCGTTCGACTGAATGGACAGCACCGCTTTCTCCGACAGCCCGAAGTAGCGAGAGCGTTAAAGCGCCACTTCCAACCCCCGCCTCTAAAACTCGAGCTCCGGGATAAATGTCAGCAACGCCAAGAATCATCGCTGCATCTTTGGGATACACAATCGTTGCACCACGTGGCATGGTGAGAACAAAATCTGCCAAGAGCGGTTTAAATGCGGTGAATTTAAGTCCTGCGGTTGTCGAAACAACCGAACCTTCGGGAAGACCTATTAAATCATCATGCGTGATCCACCCTTTGTGGGTGTGCCACTCTTTTCCAGGAGTGATAGTGAATGAATACAACTTACCTTTTGAATCTGTAAGTTGAATACGATCCCCTGCGCTGAAAAACCCTGGCTTCGACACAAGCGCATCCTAGATTAGTTGGCGATAGAGCATGCGCGGTATTGTCGGGCGAATGGAGCCTCTGCGTCTATCTCCCAGTCGAATCAATGACTTCACCAATTGTCCGCAACTTTATCAATACCGGGCTATAGACCAACTCCCAGAACCCCCCAGTCTTGAAGCCGAACGTGGAAAGTTGATCCATGGAATTTTGGAGGATCTCTTTGAATTGCCGGCAAGCGATCGCACCATGGAAAGTGCAACTGAGATTCTCCCCAAGCGATGGAAACTTGCGCTTACCGATAATCCAGAATTATCTACGTTGGTTCAGGATGAGAAAGAGTGGCTAGATCGAGCAAACGCTCTTCTTACCAATTATTTCTCCATCGAGAAACCACACACCTTTGAATCTACATATCGTGAACATCATCTCGAGCGGAACTTAAGTGATCAGTTATATCTGCATGGATATGTAGATCGAATCGATGTTGCACCTACCGGTGAAGTACGCATCGTAGATTACAAGACTGGTAAATCACCCAAACCAGGTTGGGAAGAAAAAGCGCTCTTTCAACTGCGGGTCTATGCCTTGCTTTATTGGAACAATCAAGGAGTGCTTCCTTCATTGCTGCAATTAATCTATCTTGGAGATTCGCAAGTAATTAGGAGTGCAACTTCTGAAATTCAACTCCAGGCAACCGAGAGGAAATTACGTCAAATCGGGGATGAAATACTGTCTGCAATCGAAGAGAAGTACTTTCCTCCCCGTAAGTCAAAGCTGTGTGATTGGTGTTTCTTCAAAAGTATCTGTCCAGCCCATCAAAGCAAGTAGAGAATCTCTCCTCTTAGATAGCGATTGCTAGTTGGCGTTGAAGTACTTAGCTTCAGGGTGATGAACGATGATTGCGGATGTTGATTGCTCTGGATGTAATTGAAATTCTTCAGAGAGCGTTACGCCAATACGCTCTGGTTCGAGCAATTGGCAGAGAAGAGTTTGCTGCTCAATATCAGGGCAGGCCGGATAGCCAAATGAATAGCGAGAACCGCGGTAACCCTGATCGAGGATTCCGGCGATATCGGGCGCATCTTCTGCTCTGACCGCTAACTCTTCACGAATTCTGGCATGCCAATGTTCGGCAAGCGCTTCGGTGAGTTGAACAGAAAGGCCGTGCAACTCTAAATATTCTCGGTAAGCATCGCTTGCAAAGAGTTGATTGGCTGCTTTGCTAATGGTGTTTCCCATAGTGACTACATGGAAGGCAACAACATCGGTCTTGCCGCTTTCGCGAGAAGCAAAAAAGTCAGAGATACATAACCTTCTATCGCGAGATTGTCGCGGGAAAGAAAAACGCATCCGCTCTTTACCTTTTTCTGGACCCTCATGATGCAATATGACCAGATCATTGCCCTCCGACACACAAGGGAAATATCCGTAGACCACTGCAGCTTCTAGCCAACCCTGTGATTGAACTTCATTCAATAATTTGCGAAGTCTTGGTCTTCCTTCATTTTCCACCATAGCTGCGTATTCACCACGAGCGCCCTTTAAACCCCATTGCCCGACAAACAAGGCTCTTTCATCGAGCATTCCTAAATAATCAGCAAGCGCAATTCCTTTCACTATTCGAGATCCAAAGAATGGCGCAACTGGAATTGCGTTATCGAGTGCGACATCGCTGCGTTGGGTATCAATTTCTGTAGAATCAAAAGATTTATCAACCTTCTTTACACGTCTTTGGCGTAGCTCTGGGAGGGTTGCTCCTGCTTCACCACGTTTAATTGCCATGATGGCATCCATTAATCGCAATCCTTCAAATGCATCGCGCGCATAGCGAACTTCGCCGGGGAACATCTGCGCCAAATCTTCTTCCACGTAAGGACGAGTCAGCGCTGCTCCCCCAAGCAAAATCGGCCACTTCTGATCGAGACCTCTTGATGTAATCTCTTCCAGATTCTCTTTCATGATGACCGTTGACTTGACGAGAAGTCCAGACATTCCAATGGCATCGACATCATTCTCTAGCGCTGAATCAATAATTTGATTAATGGTCTGCTTGATTCCAATGTTGACTACTTGATAGCCATTGTTGGAGAGAATGATGTCCACCAAATTCTTTCCAATATCGTGAACGTCGCCTTTGACCGTTGCCAGCAAGATGCGCCCTCTACCGGCATCATCGCTCTTTTCCATATGGGGCTCTAAATACGCCACCGCAGATTTCATGACCTCTGCACTTTGTAAGACGAAGGGCAACTGCATTTCACCCTTTCCGAAGAGCTCTCCTACTGTTTTCATCCCCTCGAGAAGGTGGTCATTAATAATTGCAAGTGGAGCTATTCCATCCTTCATGGCGGTATCAAGATCGTCAGTAAGTCCAACCTTTTCGCCATCGATAATGCGCCGTTCAAGGCGTTTATTAAGTGGTAACGCTGCAAGTTCTGCGGCCCGAACATTGCGTGACGTTGCAAGTTCCACGCCTTCAAAGAGCGCTAGAAATTCAGTGAGAGGATCGTAGGTGCACACATCACCATCGAAAGTGCGCCGGTCATAGACCAAATCGAGAGCCACTTCTCTTTGGCGCTGCTCAATCCGCGCAAGCGGAGTGATCTTTGATGGATGAACAATTGCCGAATCTAATCCGGCAGCAACGCATTCATGGAGAAAGACCGAATTAAGTACTACACGGGCTGCTGGATTAAGTCCAAAAGAAACATTGCTCACGCCGAGAGTGGTTTGTACTTCTGGATATTCACTCTTGAGAGTGCGAATCGCTTCGATAGTTTCGAGAGCATCACGTCTCGTCTCTTCCTGCCCAGTTGCGATAGGAAAGGTCAACGTGTCGATCAGAATGTCACCGATTGCGACTGACCAATTTTCTGTTAAATCTTTAATCAGCCTTCGTGCGACACGTAATTTCCATTCCGCAGTTCGGGCTTGGCCTTCTTCATCGATGGTGAGAGCAACAACGGAAGCGCCATGTTCTCGGACAAGCGGCATGATTCGCGCAAATCGTGATTGCGGTCCATCGCCATCCTCATAATTGACAGAATTGATAACAGAACGCCCACCCAAAGATTCAAGGCCTGCTCGCAAAACTGCAGGTTCGGTTGAATCCAAGACGATAGGCAGAGTGCTCGCAGTTGCAAATCGGGAAGCCAACTCCTTCATATCTGCAACGCCATCACGACCTACATAATCGACCGAAAGATCCAGCATATGTGCGCCATCGCGAATTTGATCACGAGCGATTTCAACGCAGGTTCCCCAATCTTCTGCAATCAGCGCCTCTCGAAAAGCTTTAGAACCATTGGCATTGGTCCGTTCGCCAATTGCTAGATATGTTTGATCTTGCCTGAAAGGTACGTATTGATAGAGCGATGAAGCACCGGCATCTTGGGAGACGCTTCGCGATTTAGCGCGATGCCCGGATAGACGTTCTACAACCGCTGACAAGTGAGATGGAGTAGTTCCGCAGCACCCTCCAATCAGCGAGATTCCATAATCTCGAACAAAATTTTCTAGCGCCTCCGCTAACTCCTGTGGGCCAAGTGGATATTCCGCACCTTTCGCTCCCAATATAGGAAGACCAGCATTAGGCATCACTGAGAGAGATACTTTTGCGCTCTTTGATAAGTAGCGTAAATGTTCTGACATCTCAGCTGGACCTGTGGCGCAATTGAGTCCGATGAGATCGATCTGTAAAGGTTCGAGCGCATTGAGCGCTGCGCCGATTTCAGATCCGAGCAACATCGTGCCGGTTGTTTCGACTGTCACTTGCGCTATCAAAAGGACATCTCGATTGGACTCTTCGATAGCGGTTCGCGCACCATTCACAGCTGCTTTTGCCTGCAGCAAATCTTGAGTTGTCTCAATCAGAAGAGCATCCGCACCAGAATCAACGAGACCTTTTGATGCCGTGAAATAGGCGTTCTTCAAATTCTCGTATGTTGTATGTCCAAGACTGGGGAGTTTTGTTCCAGGCCCAAGTGAACCAAGAACAAATCGGGGTTTTTCAGATGTACTAAAGGCATCTGCAGCTTGGCGCGCAATCGCACCGCCGGCAAAGGCCAATTCATAAATTCGATCTTCAATCCCGTATTCTGCGAGGTTGGCCCAATTAGCACCGAAGGTATTGGTTTCAATGGCATCTACCCCTACTGAGAGATAGGCATCGTGTATGGAACGAACAAGTTCGGGACGGGTGACATTGAGGATTTCGTTACAACCTTCATGGTTTTGAAAATCCGCCAAAGATGGATCGGCTGCCTGCAACATGGTTCCCATGGCGCCATCTGCGATGACAACGCGCTCTGCTAAAGCGCGGCGCAATAATCCGGCTTCAGGCTTAGCGGGCTGAGTCGTCACAGAGGGCAGGTTACCTTAAGGTATTGATATGGAGATTCTTCAGATTCCGCAATTGCGCTCTCCAGTGATGGTTATCGCATTCTCTGGCTGGAATGACGCCGGTGAAGCTGCAACAGGTGCTGCTTCACATTTATTGGGTACATGGACTGATCCAGAATTTGATGTTGTACCACAATTGATTGCACAAGTTGATTCTGAAGAATTTTATGATTTTCAAGTAAATCGACCTATGGTTTATATAGACGAATCAAGCATCAGAAATCTGACATGGCCAGGTACTCAGGTTTACGCATTGCAAACCCCCGAACTTCCCTGTGACTTTATCGTGGTCCGCGGCGTTGAACCATCAATGAAATGGAAGACTTTCACCTCCGAATTACTAGATCTCGCTGATGATTGCGAAGTTGATTTGATCATCACATTGGGTTCGATGTTGGCTGATACTCCACATACTCGTCCAATCACCGTCAGTGGAAGCGGAGCTCACCCAGATATAGCAAAGCGACTTGGCGTAGAGATAAGTAAATATGAAGGTCCTACCGGAATTCTTGGTGTTATTCAGGATGCATGTGTGAAGCGCGGAATTGATGCAATTTCACTCTGGGCAGCGATTCCTCACTACGCTTCTAATTCACCATCGCCAAAAGCATCGTTAGCGCTGATTCATGCGTTGGAGGATTTTCTCGAAGTAACGATTCCACAAGGTGAACTACCTGATGAGGCGCTTGAATGGGAAAAGGATGTCACTGAACTTGCCAAGGAAGATAGTGAAGTTGCCGAATACGTGAAAGCGCTGGAAGAGAGTAAAGATGCAACCGATCTACCTGAAGCAACCGGTGAATCTATTGCGCGCGAACTAGAAAGATTTCTTCGCAGACAGAATGAGAAATAGCGCTTCGCTATAAGGCGATGCCAAGGAGCGCATCAATCGCTCTTGATAGTTCGCCCGCGTTGCCTCCACGAGCGCCTTTTTCCGTTTCTTCGCACCAATTGCGAACGGTGGCGATTGCTTGTGGCGAATTGAGATCATCGGCGAGAAATTGGATGATTGTGGTGATCACCCCATCAGTGGGTGCAACTTCCACTCTCGATAAATTCAGTTGTAAACGTTGAATATCCTCGATGGCAGAATCTAAGTGGCTCTTGGACCACATAAAATCTTCGCGGTAATGGCGATTGAGCAAAGCCCACCGAATTGCCATCGGTGGGACTCCTTCATTGATAAGTTTTGAGACAAAGAGTAAGTTGCCAAGAGATTTGCTCATCTTGGTTCCATCCAAACCAATCATTCCAGCATGTACATAATGTCGGGCAAAAGGTTTTCCTGACAAAATTCTGCTTTGAGCGGCAGACATTTCATGATGAGGGAATATCAGATCTGATCCCCCGCCTTGTATATCCAGAGAAAATTCGCGATTGTTTGAATCAGAATCCAAATATCGAAGTGCAATCGCGCTACATTCGATATGCCAACCGGGTCTGCCTGCACCCATAGGGCTCTCCCATGTGGGATCAAAAGGTTTTGAGCGAAGCCAAATCAGCGCATCAAACGGATTCTCTTTGCCAACGCGCTCAGGATCCCCTCCGCGTTCGGCAAAGAGTTCGCGCGCTTTGGCTTCTTCAAGATGCGAACGTGAACCAAAATCGCTATCTGCATGAACTCGAAAATAGATATCACCTGCAACTTCATACGTTGTGCCTTGACGAATCAGGCTTTCTACCGCATCAATCACTATCGGCATGGCTTCAGTAACTCCCACGTAGTTCTCGGGTGGAAGTACATGAAGAGCGCTCATATCGCTGCGAAATAGCTCAATTTGTGAATGTGCAAGCGATTGCCAATCTACTGAATCTCTCCTTGCGCGCTCTAAAAGCGGGTCATCGATATCTGTGATGTTCTGTACAAAGTGAACATCTCCCCCTCGAGCACGCAAGTAACGATTGATGATGTCAAAGGTAATGTATGTCGCAGCATGACCGAGATGCGTTGCATCGTAGGGAGTAATTCCACACACATAGAGTCGATAATCAGTTTGAAGAGGAATCTTCTTCTGATTCTGATCAGCCGTATCGTAGAGCGACAAATCAGGCACGTTAAATTGCTCAGGTAATTGTGGAATATAGAGCGATGGCCAAGCGCGCACGATAGAACCCTACTTTAAAATGGTGGCCAAGGTATGGCCGGCCACTCTTCACTAGGAACTGGGAATCTTTTAGTTGTTATTAAACCCTCAATACGAATGAGCAGCGCAGCAAATTCAGATTCAGAGAGGTATGAGAGAAAATCACTCTGCTCTTTGTGCAAGCGATTGAGAAGATTTGCAAGTTCCTTTTGTTCTTCAACAGTTAGCTCTTGATCAGCCCACTGCCATAGAACAGTTCGCAGCTTATCGTCTTGATGAAAGGTGACCCCGTGATCACAGCCGAACAATTTCCCATCCGATCTTGGGAGTAAGTGTCCAATTTTTCTATCCGTATTATTGATAACTGCGTCAAAGAGCGCCAATGTCCGCAATTGTGGATCATCTGTTCTATAGAACTCTGCAAGATCTACATTTTTATCAATTTCAATCCACTCTTGCACCATTCCTTCACCAAATGGTCCATCACGCATAACAGTGACGGGTACTACGGACCAGCCTGAAATGTCAGAGAGGAGAAAAGCTGCACACTCACGTGCAGCCAAAGTACCTTCAGCAAAATCCCATAGCGGTCTCTCGCCAGCTATCGGCTTATAGATAATCTGCTGAACGACACCCTTATATGTACAAGTACCGAATAGGGTTGCATTGGATGCATCCACTAAACGTCCAGTGATATTTAATTCGCCATGCGAGAGATGCTCAGAAAGTTCAGACATTGCTAACGCCGATACCCATTGGAACGTGGGCAGAGATGACCTTTGGGATCGAGCGGACCCCCACAAAATGGACAAGGTTGCCGCCCTGCTGCCACAACGATGGCCGCTCGTTTACTAAATCGATCTACCTCCGATGGCGGAAGCAAAATACGCACCAGGTCAAGATCTTTTTCACTTAACTCATCGTCTGAGAACTCCACATTCTCTTCAGCGTTCTCAGAGACCGCTTGTACATCAATCTGAATTCTCTGTGCCGTCGTATCAAAGGCCAAGCTAATGACCCCAATACGAAACTCTTCTTCTATAGGCGTCTCTAGGGGTCCATCATCTCGAGCAAATGAGCGAAGAATGAAGGTTGGATCATTCTTCTTGATCTCTCTCACCATAAAATCAAGACGTTCAGCTAACGCTTGCACTTGACTCTTTTCGAGCGACATTGAGGTAAGGCGATTTCCTTCACGTACCTGCAGGAAGAAAGTTCTTTCACCTGGTTGGCCCACTGTGCCCACCACAAAGCGATCTGGATTTTCAAATCGAATAATTCGCGCCATCTACTTTCTCGCTCCTTGTGCACCGCCGCCTCCACCAAGGAGAAGGCGTGGGGCTCGCGTGCTTTTCACGATCTCGGTGATGGGTTGCGTTGTGTCATTGAACGAGAGCAATCGGGCAGAGCTCCCATCGAAATCAAGAACAGAGAGAGAGGCAGGATTGACAACCAAATTCTGAAATTTATTAAAGGGAATTCCGATCAATGCAGATATTGCCGCTTTGATAATGTCACCGTGCGAAATAAAGAGGTAGATTCCATTCTTCCTATATTTATGTGCGGCTTGGACGCTTTCAACGCTACGAGACTGGGCTTTCGCTAACTTTTCGCCACCGGGGAAAGTGACGCTCTTGGGGTTGTGCTGGATTTCCTTCCAGAGCGCTTCTTTGCGAAGCGAAGATAATTTTCGGCCGCTCCAAGAACCATAATCCACCTCATTGAGCCCATCATCGATAATGAATTGTTTTATTCCATTGCCATACTTCGAAGTGAGCCACGGCTCAATCGTTTCATGGCAACGTTGAAGCGGGCTAATGCGTACTTGATCAAAAGTGGTGGCTCCAATTCGTTCCACCAGAGTGAGCGCCTGCTGATGTCCCTTCGAACTGAGACCGACACCAGTGAGTCTTCCTGAAAGTAATCCTGATTCATTGGCAGTCGAATGGGCATGACGTAAAAAGACCAAACGACTCATAGCGCCTAGATTATCGTTGATTATTGCTAAGGTCGCTGTGTGGAATTAAGGCGAGCAGGAAAGAGCGGACTCTCTGTCTCGCGTATAGGTCTTGGCACGATGACTTGGGGTCGAGATACAGATACCCATGAAGCAGCTGATCAATGCAGAGCCTTTATTGAGGCTGGTGGAAATTTCTTCGATACATCCGCAACTTATGGTGACGGTGATAGCGAACGAGTCATTGGTGGATTACTAGGAACTCTCTTTAAAAGAGAAGATGTGGTAATTGCCACCAAGGCAGGAGTCACATATCCCGACGGCATTCGCACCATCAACAATTCCAGAGCATCTCTCATCTCCGAACTTGATAAATCCCTCTCGCGCCTGGAAACAGATTATGTTGACTTGTGGCAGATTCATTCATGGGATCCCTTTCATCCGCTAGAGGATGCCCTCTCGGCGCTTGATTACGCATTCTCTTCCGGCAAAGCACGTTATGTCGGTATCTGTAATTTCTCTGGTTGGCAAAGTGCGCGCGCCGTAACGTTGCAAGAATCCAATTCCGCAAAAGCCCCCATAGTTACTACCCAGATTGAATATTCACTTCTTAATCGGGATGCGGAAAGCGAGATATTCCCTTGTGCTGATGAGACTGGACTCGGTGTTCTCGCTTGGGCGCCCTTAGGCCGCGGCGTCTTAACTGGAAAATATCGAAACGGTATTCCGAGCGATTCGCGCGCAGCAGCGCCACACTTTGTGAAGCATGTGGAGCCCTATCTCAATGCGCGTTCATCACGAATTGTCGAAGCTACAGCTGTTGCCGCGGAAGGTTTAGGTTTTTCACCGCTCGAAGTAGCGCTCGCGTGGGTTCGAGATACTCCAGGCGTTACATCCGCTCTGGTCGGTGCGCGAACCGGAGCACAATTGCGTGGCATTCTTAGAGCAGAAGAAGTTTCACTCCCACTTGTTGTGCGCGAAGCGCTTGATGAAGTCTCACTCTAGATAATTCTTAGCAATTCTCCAAGAACCTCTCGAGTACTTTCACGCCAAATTCCAATCCTTCAATGGGAACTCGTTCATCAACGCCGTGAAAAAGTGCCATGAAATCAAGATCTTCAGGTAAGCGAAGAGGACTAAATCCATACCCAATGATTCCTAGATCCGAAAGAGCCTTATTATCGGTACCACCACTCATGAGATATGGAACCGGTATTCCTTCTGGATCAAACTCTGTAATTGCACTGCACATAGATTCAACCAGATCGCCTGCAAAATCAACCTCCAAAGCGATATCCCGAGAAATAGTTTCAATAGAAATATCTGGACCAATGATTGATTTGATAGTTGAATTCAATTCATCTTCGTATCCAGGAAGAAAGCGACCATCAACAACTGCTGAAGCAGTTCCGGGAATAACATTTGCTTTATAGCCTGCCTCTAACATTGTTGGATTAGCAGTATTTTGCAGTGTCGCTCCAATCATGCGCGCAGTTGGACCAATCTCTTTAAGAAGTGGTCGTAAGTCATTTTCGTCGTAAGGTCGTCCGGTTGCTTGCGCAACTCTCTTAAAGAGATCTTTAACCACCTTGGTATAGCGTTGCGGCCAGTTATATCGCCCAATCTTTGCCACTGCCTCAGAGAGCGCAGTAAGTGCATTCTCATCATTCATCATCGAACCATGGCCGGCGCGACCTTTCGCCGTCAGGCGCATCCAATGAATACCTTTTTGAGCTGCTTCTATAAAATACAACCGCTTTCCACCTGTAACAGTTACGGAAAAACCACCTACTTCAGAAATTGCTTCGGAACATCCTTGAAATACCTCAGGATGATTCGCCGCCATCCAGCGAGATCCATACGTCATGCCGGCTTCTTCATCTGCAAAAAAAGCGAGAGTGATGTTACGTGGTGGTTTATAACCGGTGCGCGCCCATTTACGAACGATTGCCAGAATCATCGCATCGACATTCTTCATATCAACAGCGCCTCGACCCCAAATCGCACCATCGCGAATTTCGGCAGCGAAAGGATCTACCGACCAATCTGCAGCGTTTGCTGGCACCACATCGATGTGGCCATGGACAACCAATCCTGGTCGTTCCGGATTAGCTCCCTCTAAATGGGCAACAACATTGCAACGATTTGGTGCAGCTTCGTAAATTTTTGCAGGAATTCCGACCTCCGACAAAGATGCAACGATGTAATCGGCAACTGCTCGTTCATCGCCTTTTCCTTCGCCGTAATTTACCGACGGGATTCGAATCAGATCTTGGCAAATTTTGACTACTTCTTCTTCGAGGTTCATGGCGACATTCTGCCTCTAATTAATAGGTAACGTCAGGATGTGAATGAAAAATGAAGGTAAATAAGGTTTTTTGCAAGAGGAGAGGCGCGTTGCTATCGTTCTCCAGTTATCCGTGGTGCAGCAGGTCTCTGGACGCATCTGGATGCGGGTCCGGGTGGCGGAATTGGCAGACGCGCTAGCTTGAGGTGCTAGTGCCCGCAAGGGCTTCGGGGTTCAAGTCCCCGTTCGGACACAATATAAATATTTTCGTTGCAGCGCTAGAAGGCAGATGGGATATGGCTCGTGAATCTCTCTGATGCGCTCTCTCTCATCAGAAAAATTCCTGATTACCCAAAGCCGGGAATTCTCTTTCAAGACATCACTCCAATTTTGTCTCACCCAGCAGCATTTGAATCGGTGATATCGGCGCTCTGTAAAGATCTATCCGACACCGACATAGTTGTGGGTATCGAGGCCCGCGGTTTTATCTTTGCAAGTGCGATGGCAAATAGAATGCAATGCGGATTTGTTCCACTCCGTAAGGCAGGCAAATTACCATTTGATGTCTTCTCGCAATCTTATGAACTTGAGTATGGCACGGCTTCACTGGAAATTCATCGCGATGCTATTGCTCCTGGCTCAAAGGTGGTCTTGGTTGATGATGTATTAGCAACTGGAGGCACAATCGAAGCGGGATTACATCTGATTCAGAAAGCAGGCGGTGTCATTCAGTCAGTTGCGGTGTTGATGGAGATTTCTGCACTTGCAGGAAGAAATAAGATTGCAGAAACATTCCCATCCATACAAATAGATAGCCTCCTTTCCGTATAGAGAACTCCGTTTCCAATCTAGGTTTTCCTACTAGGCAATTTTCAGAGAAAGATGGCAGGATGCGCTCGTGGCTGAGCTCATCTACTACTGCGGCACTATGGATAGTGGCAAATCAACCCTCGCTCTTCAAACCGCTCATAACCATAAAAGTAGAGGTCGTTCAGGGCTCACTTTCACCAGTCAAGATCGGGCCGGCGCCGGAATCATTAGTTCACGACTTGGATTGCAATCAGAAGCGTTAGAAGTAACCCCTGAACTAGATATTCATAATCTTGTTGTCGAACGTTTATCAATGGGTGACCGTATTGATTACATCATCTGCGACGAAGCTCAATTTTATCTACCAATTCAGATTGACCAATTAGCAAAGATTGTGGATGGTCTTGGCATCGATGTCTATGCCTTTGGAATTCTTGCTGACTTTCGCACAAAACTTTTTCCAGGCTCTGCACGTCTTGTCGAACTCGCCGATCGAGTGAATACGCTGCAAGTTGAGGCGCTCTGCTGGTGTGGCGCACGTGCTACGCATAATGCGCGTACTGTCAATGGCGTCATGGTGATCGAAGGCGAACAAGTGGTGGTGGGTGATGTCAGTAAGACTGACTCTGTCGCCTATGAAGTTCTGTGCCGCAGACACCACATGCGGCAAGTTACTGCACGTGCATCACGCGCTGGGCATATTTCCACCGATCCCCTCCCCTTTACTAATTCAGAGAACAATCACAGCTAGAAATCACACATAAATATCACAACAAGAAAAAGTGTAGAAATAGAGTAGAAGGAGATGACAATGAATACCCGCGGATATGCAGTGTTGGAAGCGAAGCAGCCTCTTATTCCTTACCAATTTGATCGCCGTGAACTCGGAGCACATGATGTTGCTCTCGATATCTTGTACGCGGGAATATGTCACTCAGATATCCACCAAGCCCGCGAAGAATGGGGCCCAGCCATCTTTCCTATGGTGCCCGGCCATGAAATCGCAGGCGTTGTTACTCGAATCGGCAGCGCTGTCACAAAATTTAAAGTTGGCGAAAAAATCGGAGTAGGGGTATTTGTCGACTCTTGCCGCAAATGTTCTTCATGTCAGCGTGGCTTACAGCAGTACTGCCTTGAAGGTATGACGGGCACTTATAACGGCCTAGAGCGTGATGGCGTTACTGTTGCAATGGGCGGATATTGCAACTACTTCGTCATCAATGAGGATTACGCCGTTCATATCCCAGATAACTTGCCGCTTGCAGGTGTTGCTCCGCTGATGTGCGCCGGAATAACACTGTATTCACCGATTAAGCATTGGGGCGTAGGCCCTGGAAAGAAAGTTGCTGTTATGGGTCTCGGTGGTTTGGGACATATGGGCGTGAAATTTGCAGCTGCGCTAGGAGCTGATGTGACAGTACTTTCGCACTCACCACACAAGGAGAAAGATGCACTTGCTATGGGTGCACATCACTTTGTAGATACGAGTAAGCCTGATGCATTCACAAAGCACGCAGGCTCATTTGACGTCATCTTGAACACAGTCAGCGCGGAATTGGATATCAACCAATACCTCAGCCTCTTGAAGCTTGATGGCACGTTGGTCGTCATTGGATTACCAGGCAAACCCTATTCGGTCCATGTTGGGTCCCTCTTAAGTGGCAGAAAATCTATCGGCGGATCGATGATCGGTGGAATACCTGAACTTCAAGAAATGCTGGATTTTTGTGGAAAGCACTCAATCGTGAGCGATGTGGAGGTCATCAAGGCTGATTACATCAATCAAGCTTATGACCGAACCGTAGCTAGCGATGTGAAATATCGCTTTGTCATTGATGCAACTACCTTCTAGTCGCACCATTTCACATTAGCTCACAACTAGAACAAGCAACGGGGCAATAATGAGCGCTGGTAAAAGGTTTGCCACGGCTATCTTTTTGATATCCAAAAGGCGCAAACCTATTCCCACCAACATCAAACCACCTGCAATAGTCATCGCTTGAATCTGCGTGTTGGAAAGAACTTCACCAAGAAAAAACCCGGTCACTGTCCAGAACCCTTGATATATGGCAACTGGTATTGCAGATGCGGCGACTCCCCAACCAAGTGATGATGCAAAGGCCATGGCCGCGAAAAAGTCGAGCGCAGATTTCAGCAGGAGTTGATCTATTCCGCGCGACATCCCATCGCTCACACTTCCGAGTATTGCAAGCGGACCAATGACAAAAAGTAAAGAGGCCGAGACAAAGCCCTCGACGAAAGAGCTCTCTGCCGAAGCGCGAAACTTTCTGCGCAAATTTTCTCCAAAAGCATCAAGTCTGCTTTCTAGGCGAAGTGCAGAACCAATGAGTCCACCAAGCAGCATGGCTCCTAAAACAATCAATAGAGAACTGCCATCTGGCAACTCATTCTTAAAAGTTGGTGAAAAAAGTTCAGAGAGAGCGGAGGCCGCCGCAAGTAATGTAATGAGACCCAATACATCTGTGATCAACTGTTGAGATTTAACGGAGAATCGGCTGCCGGCGATTATTCCTAGACTTGCACCAATTATCACAGCAACAATGTTGATGAAAGTTCCTGCTCCAATAAATCCATTGAGCAGACTCATGGTGAAATTATATAGTTCAATTCCACTAGAATGTGCCGGTGAAGAGTGAAGTAGGTAAGTTTCAACGCCTGCGTTTGATCTTCAAGCCTCATAAAACTGTTCCCGTCACACCGTGGCGTGGAGAATCTCGGTGGGATCTATCTCCACTCAGAGTTTTCATCCTCTTCTTCGGTTTAGCGCTCTTTGGTTTGGGTGACTCTTTGTTGATTCAGGCAAATGTGGGCAATGCTCCTTGGACGGTATTTGCACAAGGACTCACTCTCAAAACCAATCTAAGCATTGGTTGGGCAACTTTCATTATTAGTGTTTGCGTTCTTCTCATTTGGATTCCTCTGAAAGAGAAACCGGGATTTGGCACTCTTTCAAATATTGTTCTCATCGCAACATTTATCGAAATTGGTACAAAGATTTTCCCTATTCAATCTTCGCTGCTTTCAGGAATCGCATTCGATCTCCTTGGAATCTCTCTCGTTGGAATCGGCACAGCTCTTTACATCACTTGTGGCTTAGGTCCTGGTCCGCGAGATGGAGCCATGACAGGTATTCATTACAAAACTGGGATACGTGTTGGGCGCGTTCGACTTGGAATAGAGGTCGTGGTGCTCTGTATTGGCTTTCTCCTTGGCGGCACAGTCGGTGTCGGTACAGCGCTCTTTGCCCTGTTCATTGGCCAATCTGTGGCAATTTCCCTCGGAATTATCGCGCGCCTGACCCGTCAGTAACTGCGCACTCCCCTAGCCTTAAACCACCTTCCCTCGGTATGTGAGCCGTCATTTCACACGGGGTCGCAAACACCCTCGATAACAAAATTAGGAAGGAAATCATGCTCGATAGTTTCTTCAAGATATCTGAGCGCGGCTCAACAGTTGCACGTGAAGTACGTGGAGGTCTCGTCACCTTCTTCACCATGGCATACATCGTCGCGCTCAATCCGCTGATCATTGGTTTAGCAAAGGATGCGGATGGAAAATTTATTGGCGGCGGAGATGCACCCAATCTGCCATTAGTTGCGGCAATGACTGCTCTGATGGCTGGCGTTCTCACAATTCTCATGGGCGTAGTAGGTAACTATCCTCTTGCGTTAGCAACAGGTCTTGGACTTAATACCTTCGTTGCAGTGGGTATTGCATCCAAGATGACCTGGGCTGATGCGATGGGACTTGTTGTCCTTGAAGGCTTGATCATCACTGTCTTAGTGCTTACCGGTTTTCGAACCGCGGTATTTAGAGCAGTTCCAGCACAGTTAAAGATCGCCATTTCTGTTGGAATTGGTCTCTTCATCGCACTTATCGGACTTGTTGATGCAGGTTTTGTGCGTCGTACTGCATCTGGTCCAGTTCCAGTAACTCTTGGAGATGGCGGCACCTTGGTCGGTTGGCCGATCATTGTCTTCGCATTTGGTCTCTTCCTCACCATTGCGCTGATGGTCAAACGTACTAAAGCTGCAATTTTGATTGGAATCGTTCTCGCAACTGCTCTTGCAGTGATTATCGAAACCACTCTCAAGATTGGTCCAAATTTCGATGGCAAAAATGTCAATCCAAAGGGCTGGGGACTCAACGTTCCTGCGATGCCAAAGGATGTCGTTGCCACCCCTGATTTCAGCCTCTTTGGTCAATTCAATCTCTTTGGTTCACTTGATCGAATCCCATTGATCACTGTGATCCTTCTTGTCTTCACCTTGCTGCTCTCAGATTTCTTTGACACAGTCGGTACTGTCACTGCAATCGGACATGAAGCAGGTTTGATTGATAAGGATGGAAACATTCCAAATAATGATCGCATCTTGCTGGTCGACTCAATCGCTGCGGCAGCTGGTGGAGCGGGCAGTATCTCCTCCAACACCAGTTACATTGAATCTGCTGCGGGTGTAGGAGAAGGTGCACGAACTGGCCTTGCCTCAGTGGTGACAGGAATTTGTTTCTTGCTTACCACCTTCTTGGCTCCACTCGTTGCCATCATTCCTTACGAAGCAGCTACCCCAGCGCTTGTCATCGTTGGTTTCTTGATGATGACGCAAATCAAATCAATTGATTGGGATGATTATGGAATCGCAATTCCAGCATTCCTTACAGTGATTCTGATGCCATTTACCTACAACATCTCTGTTGGTATTGGTGCTGGCTTTGTTACACATGTTGTTATCCGTTTCATCCAAGGTCGCCGGAAGGATGTTCATCCTCTCTTGCTCTTGGTATCGGGTCTCTTCATGATCTACTTCCTCACCTCACCTATCAACGCTTGGGTGGGATAGCACTTTCATCACACAAGAAGGCCCGTCTCGTAAGAGGCGGGCCTTCTTCATTTTTGAATCAATAATTGACAGGAGTTAGTGAGAGAGGCTCCAATTGACAGGTTCGACACCCATCTCTTTCAACATCGCATTTGCTCTCGAAAAAGGAGCAGAACCAAAGAATCCTCTATACGCACTTAAGGGACTGGGATGTACACCCACTATGTGATGCGGAAAGTATCTCTGCAATTCTTGAGCACTTTTCCCCCAAAGAATAGCCACCACTTTCTTCTGACCTAATACATGACAAATGTGGTCAGTAATTTCTTGCCAGCCATATGAAAAATGAGCGTTAGATTCACCTTCTCGCGTGGTGAGAACTCTATTTAAGAGAAGAACTCCATTTTCGCTCCACCTACGTAGATCTCCTTGCGTTGGAAGTAAGGTGCCTTGGTCAGTATGAAGCTCACGGAAAATGTTGCGAAGCGATG
>CAZGXO010000008.1:0-19389 GCA_964529875.1 uncultured Candidatus Planktophila sp.
GTCTGGGGCTAAGGCTACCTGAGCGGATGAGAATTGAGAAATTGAGCGATAAATCAGTTGGTTATGCGCCCATGCCATAAAGGGCGATAACTTTGTTATGCGCCCATGCCATGTAGCCCGCCATCGACATGGATGATCTCAGCTGTTGTTTTTGGAAACCAATCACTTAAGAGTGCAACCGCTGCTTTTGCAGCAGGAACTGGATCTGTGACATCCCAATGAAGTGGACTACGGGTATTCCATACATTTTCAAATTCATCAAAACCAGGAATTGATTTTGCAGCCATGGTGCGGATGGGTCCTGCTGCAACCAAATTAATTCGTATATCTTCCTTGCCTAAATCTCGTGCAAGATATCGCGCTGTCGATTCAAGCGCTGCTTTCGCAACACCCATCCAGTCATATTTAGGCCACGCAACTTGCGCATCAAAATCAAGACCCACGATGCTGGCGCCATTTCGAAAAGTCGGTTTACATGCCATGGCTAAAGACTTTAAAGAATATGCAGATATCTGAACTGCTGTCGCTACATCTTCCCAAGTTGTGTTGAGAAAGTTACCGCCAAGAGCTGCCTCTGGGGCAAAACCAATGGAGTGAACTACTCCATCCAAGTGCGGCAGATGTGATGTGACATGTGCCGCCAGATTATCTAAGTGCTCTTGATTGGTGACATCTAACTCAATGATGGGTGCAGGTTGTGGTAGTCGTCCAGCGATACGAGTAGTCAGACTAAGCGCTCTTCCAAATCCGGTAAGCAGAACGTTGGCGCCTTCTTCCTGCGCGATTTTGGCGATATGAAAAGCAATCGAGCCGTCGGTGAGAACACCGGTCACCAAAATATTCTTGCCTTGCAGAATTCCCATAATCAGTGCCCCATTCCTAAACCGCCATCAACTGGAATCGTCGCACCAGTAATGTAGCCAGCCTTCTCCGATGCAATAAAGGTAACAACATCGGCAATCTCTTCCGCGCTGCAGAACCGACCGAGCGGCACTTGTGCTGCAATCTCTGCTCGACGTTTCTCATCTAAAGTTGATGTCATATCTGTTTCCACGAAACCTGGGGCAATCACATTGGCGGTGATGCCGCGACTTCCTAACTCGCGCGCAAATGATCGGGCCATGCCAACTAATCCCGATTTACTTGCTGCGTAATTCACCTGTCCTGCCGCCCCGACAGAACCAACTACCGATCCCACAAAAATTAATCGCCCTCGTTTTAACTTCAACAGCCCTTTGGTCGCCCGCTTTGCAACACGAAATGCTCCTGTGAGATTGGCATCAATCACATCTTCAAAATCTTCATCTGCCATTCTCATCACGAGCCCATCTTTCGTAATTCCGGCATTGGCTACGATGATTTCTGGCTGGCCTATTTCACTTTCAATTTTTGCAAAGGCAGCATCGATACTTGAACTATCTGTGACATCCATAATCACTGAATCAAAATCACTTGGTGGCGTGCCAGTTCTATAGGTAACTACAACTCGAACACCCGCACTCTTGAGGGATTCTGCAATTGCGCGACCAATGCCGCGATTTCCGCCCGTGACCAATGCAATGCGGGTCAAGTCGCTCATGAGGCAAAACTACCCTACTGTTGCACTGTGGCTCAGGAAGATGAAGTTTTCGATATCACTAGCGCTCCACGTGGCTTATCTACAGATCAGTCCGCTCGACAGCGCCGTTACTTCATTTCTATGATGATTCGAACCATATGTTTTATTCTGACTGTATTACTCCCCAGTCCATATCGTTGGTTTGCATTACTCGGTGCGGTCACACTTCCCTACTTTGCAGTAGTTGTAGCTAATGCTGGAAGAGAGACTGTTATTCCAGGTAGCGCAATTCTTAAGAAGAGGCCGAAAGGCATTGAGTAAGAAGCCGAATCACGGGCTGAATAAAGGCAGCGAATCTCATGCTCTTGTTAAGAGCTTGGTCGCCATCATTCTCTTCTCGCTCTGTTTATGGGCAGCACAATGGCAGTTTCATCGTGGCATAGATCGACAAGCACGAAATAACGCTATTGAGGCAAATTCACAAAAGTCAGTATCCGCACTTGATTCAGTAATCGGAAATATTGAAAAGCATGAATGGCAACCAATCTCGGTCTCTGGATCTTTCGATGGCTCACAGCAAATTCTGCTGCGCAACCGCTACTTTGAAGGTGTCTATGGTTTTGAAGTTCTTACTCTCTTCACATCATCTGATGAGAAAACTTTCTGGGTAGATCGCGGTTGGGTTAAAGCCGGTAAAGATGCACAAACTGCACCTGCAATCTCTGAAGTTCCGTCAGGAAATGTCACTATTACCGGACGGGTACGGCTGGAATCTTCACTACCGAGAGGTTCATTCTTTGCACTTCCGCAAGATAGAAGCTCTGGGTTGATTAGCCAAGCAAATGCGCAATCACATCTATCTACCGAGAAGTTTTACCTTGATTTGATATCTGGTGATAATCCAGATTTGACCCCCAAAGTTCCAGCAGAACTTCCTGAACTCTCTGATGGACCGCATCTTGCGTATGCGCTGCAGTGGCTCTTCTTTGCAGGGTTAGTCGTGTATGGCAGATTTCTCATTCGCCGTGATGTCTTGGCGAAGAAAGAGCTCTGAATAGAGTCCACCGCGTTTAATCAACTCTTCATGTTTGCCACGTTCGATGATCGTTCCGTGATCAAGAACCAGAATTTGATCGGCTTCCATGACAGTGCTCAAGCGATGCGCAATAACCAGCGATGTCCTTCCGCGTAGCGCTTCCTTCAGCGCTTCATGAACGAGCGATTCATTTTCAGAGTCAAGATGTGCGGTTGCTTCATCAAGGATGACAACTGTTGGAGCTTTCAGCAAGAGTCGGGCGATTGCCAACCGTTGCTTCTCTCCTCCAGAAAGGCGATGGCCACGTTCGCCGACGACCGTGTCGAAACCATTAGGAAGCGAATCAATCAAACTCCAGATCTGTGCTGCTTTACACGCGGCGATGAGTTCTGCGTCAGTGGCATCTGACTTTGCATACCTTAAATTGTCAGCGATAGTTTCATGAAAGAGATGAGCATCTTGCATCACAACACCGATTGAGTCACGAAGTGATTGAATCGTCAGGTCTCGGATATCCCTACCATTAAAGGTAATTGCGCCGCTTGTGACATCGTAAAGTCTGGGCAGTAACGCGCTTATGGTGGTCTTGCCGGCACCCGATGGCCCAACAATTGCTGTCATAGTTCCGGCAGCAGCAGTAAATGAAATATCTTTCAATACTTCCCCACTATCAATCGTCTCTGGTTTGGCAGCAGCCTCCAGTGACGCGAGCGAAATTTGATCAGCTCGTGGGTAGGTAAAAGAGACTTGCTTAAATTCGATATCAACAGAACGTGATGTCAGAGGCTGCGCATCAGCTCTATCCACAATCATCGGTGCTAAATCAAGTACTTCAAAGACTCTCTCAAATGAGACGAGGGCTGTCATCACATCAATACGAACATTAGAGAGCGCAGTGAGCGGACCATAGAGTCGAGCAAGAAGAGCTGTCAGCGCCAACAAAGTTCCCACTGTCAAAGTTCCAGAAATTGCTAAATGACCGCCGATTCCATACGCGAAAGCGGTGGCAATCGCTGCCACACTGGTAATACCTACAAAGAAGATTCGATTGAGCATCGCGGTTTGAATACCAATATCTGCCACTTTGCGAGCTCGATTTCTAAAGAACTTCTCTTCTTTATCAGGTTTGCCATAAAGCGAAACTAGGAGCGCACCTGAAACATTAAATCTCTCTGTCATCGTGCTCGACATGGATGCGTTGAGATCAAAGGCATCGCGAGTTAACGCTTGGATTCTGCGCCCAACCCATTTGGTAGGAAGGAGAAAGAGCGGCAGAAGGAGCAGCGATATAAGAGTGATCTGCCAAGAGAGAAAGAGCATCGTTGTTACAACAAGCACGAGAGAAACAACATTGCTGACTACGCCAGATAACGTTCCGGTGAATGCTTGCTGCGCTCCCATAACATCGGAATTGATTCTTGATATCAATGCTCCGGTCTGAGTACGAGTAAAGAAAGCTATCGATTGCCGTTGTACGTGGGCGAAAACTTGCGACCGCAAATCATAGATAAGTCCTTCACCAATACGGGCTGAATACCAGCGACCAAAAATATTGATGAGCGCATCAACGACGGCAAGTAAGCCAACGAGGAGCGCCAATTGAGTAATCAAACCTGCATTCCTGGGGATTACACCTTTATCGATGATCTCGCGAAGGAGAAGCGGTGTGGAAATAATGAGTACAGCTTCAACGACTACCGTGATAAGGAAAATCGCTATCTGAATCTGATAAGGCCTACCGTAAGAGAATATTCTTTTGATAGTTCCGGGTTTTAACTTTTGAGATTTTACGGAAGGGTCGGCAGTCATCGACCGAAAGGTCATCCAGACTGCATGTTGTGACATAAAAAGTAGAAGTGATTAGACGGTAAAACCGAGTGCGCGAAGTTGTTCACGACCTTCGTCAGATATCTTGTCCGGTCCCCACGGTGGCATCCATACCCAGTTAATCTTTACATCATCTGTAAATGGCGCAAGCGCTTGACGCGTTTGGTCTTCAATCACATCTTGCAGTGGGCAAGCAGCAGAAGTGAGAGTCATATTGAGCACGGCGATATTGTTCTCATCAACCATCATGTCGTAGATCAAACCAAGATCAACGACATTAATACCTAATTCAGGATCGACAACATCCTTCATGGCTTCATTGATATCTTCGAGTTTTGCCACCATATCTCTATCCTACTTTCCTTTTCCCTGTGCTTGAACGCTGGCATCCTTGTAAGCCATCCATCCAAGCAAGGCGCATTTAATGCGAGCTGGATATTGTGAAACTCCCGCTAACGCGACGGCATCTTCAAGCACAGATTCATCGCCAGCAATGGCGCCTTTACTCTGCATCAATTCCATGAATGCATCGGAAATCACTTGTGCGTTGGCGATAGTCTTACCGATTACCAAATCTGTCAGAATCGAAACACTAGCCTGCGAAATAGAGCAGCCAACTCCATCCCAGGAGACGCTCTTGATTACATCGCCATCTAGTGTGAGATTCAGCGTTATCTCATCACCACAACTGGGATTGATGTGATGCACTTGCGCATCAAATTCGGGTGCCAAGCCCTTATGTTGCGGGTTTTTATAATGATCAAGTATGACTTCTTGATAGAGGTTATCTAATTGCATCGCCTAAAAGTATTTCTGTGCAGCGCGAATTCCAGAGACCAAAGCATCAATATCTTCGGTGGAGTTATAGAGATAGAGCGAAGCGCGCGTTGTTGCAACAACTCCAAGTTTTCTGGTCAACGGCCAGGCGCAATGATGGCCAGTGCGGACTGCGATTCCTTGAGCATCTAGATATTGCCCAAGATCATGAGGATGAATATCGCCCACAGTAAATGAGAGTGTGCCCCCTCTATTCTCATCCGAAAGTGGCCCAACAATTTTTAGGTCAGCGATATCAGTGAGTTGTTCCAATCCGTACCGAGTGAGTTCTTGTTCATGAGCAAATATTTCACGCATCCCAATCTTATTGAGATAGGTAAGAGCTGCACCCAAACCAACCGCTTGTGCCATGTTAGGAACGCCCGCTTCAAATTTTCGCGGCGCCTCTGCCCATGTTGCTTCAACCATCGAAACGTTTTCAATCATTGAGCCACCTGTCAAAAATGGCGGCAACTCTTGAAGTAATTTAGCTCTGCCCCACAGCACTCCAACTCCAGTAGGGCCAACTGCTTTATGCCCAGAGAAGGTAAGAAAGTCAACGGCAAGTCCAGCAACGTTTACCGGCATATGTGGAACTGATTGACAGGCATCGAGAACCACAACTGCACCCACGCTGTGCGCTCGATCTGTAATTTCCTTGAGTGGATTAATTGTTCCCAAAACATTTGATTGATGAGTCAGCGCCACAACTTTGGTGCGGTGTGAAATAACGGTATCAAGTTGGGTGAGATCAAGGCGCCCTTCAGGAGTAACTTCAAACCACTTGAGGGTTGCACCAGTGCGTTTGGCTAATTGCTGCCAAGGAATCAAGTTTGCGTGGTGCTCCATTTCGGTAACAACAATTTCATCGCCAGGCTGCAGATGAAAACGATTACCAATTTCGGCGTTGCCCATCGCATATGCCACAAGATTGAGTGATTCGGTAGCGCTCTTAGTAAAGATAATCTCATCGTTTGCAGCACCTAAAAAGGCAGCCACAATTGCGCGTGCATTTTCGTAGGCATCCGTTGCCTCTTCCGCCAACTGATGTGCGCCACGATGAACTGCCGCATTATGTAAACGGTAGAAATCAATTTCCGCATCAATAACTACCTGGGGCTTCTGGCTCGTTGCTCCAGAATCTAAGTAGACCAAGCGCTTACCATCGCGGATCTTTCGAGTAAGTATCGGAAAATCCGCGACGATGGAGTGCGTTGAAGTCTTAAGCAGAGACGTACTCCGCATATCCATGTTCTTCGAGTTTCTCAGCTAACTCAGGGCCGCCTTCTTCAACAATTCGGCCTTGGGCAAAGACGTGGACAAAGTCAGGTTTGATGTATTTGAGAATGCGGGTGTAATGCGTGATCAAGAGAATTCCGTGGTTATTTGCAGCTTTTGCCCGAACTACTCCCTCTGAAACTACGCGAAGCGCATCCACATCTAAACCAGAATCAGTTTCATCCAATATTGCAAACTTTGGCTTTAGCAATTCAAGTTGCATAATCTCGTGGCGCTTCTTTTCACCACCTGAGAAACCTTCATTGACATTACGCTGTGCAAAAGATGGATCCATCTTTAACGATTCCATGGCGTTCTTGACTTCCCCAACCCATTCGCGCAATTTGGGGGCTTCGCCTCTGAGCGCTGTCGCTGCGGTACGTAAGAAATTTGAAACAGAGACGCCAGGAACTTCCACTGGATATTGCATCGCCAAGAAGAGCCCGGCCTTTGCACGTTCATCCACTGACATGGCCAGTACATCTTCGCCATCAAGTGTGACTGTTCCCCCTGTGATGGTGTATTTCGGATGGCCGGCAATTGAGTACGCAAGCGTTGATTTACCTGAGCCATTAGGTCCCATAATTGCGTGGGTTTCACCCGATTTAATGGTGAGATCTACACCTTTAAGGATTTCTACCTCACCTTGTTCGGTCTCGACAGATACCTTTAATCCGCGAATTTCTAGGGTGCTCATTCTTCTCTCCATTACATCTCTACCGTGACGGAGTCTCCGTCGACAGTTACGGGGTAAGTCTTAATTGGCGCTACTGCAGGTGGGGTAAGCGCTTCACCGGTGCGTAGATCAAATTCAGCTCCATGGAGCCAACATTCAATTTTGAAATCTGAAACTTCACCTTCAGAGAGTGAGGCATCAGAGTGCGAGCACACATCATTGATGGCAAAAACTTCGCTGCCAATACGTGTGACGCAAATTGATTCTCCATTCTTTTCCAGGCGAACTGGCTTGCGATCCGAAAGAGATGAGAGGTTGAGATCGGCCATTACTTACCTGCCTTTGCAAGCTCTTCATCAATACGTGCCATGAGGCGTACTTGCACATCATCAATTCCAATAGTGGAGATGATCTCGTTAAAGAAGCCACGTACTACAAGGCGCTTCGCATCTGCCTCATTAACTCCACGCGACATCAGGTAGAAAAGTTGCTCATCATCAAAGCGACCTGTGGTCGAAGCGTGACCTGCACCAACAATCTCGCCAGTTTCAATCTCTAAATTAGGAACCGAATCGGCGCGCGCACCATCTGTGAGCAAGAGATTGCGGTTGAGCTCGTAGGTATCGGTGCCTTCTGCAGCGGCGCGAATAAAGACATCACCGATCCACACGGTATGGGCTTTACTTCCAGCTAGCGCCCCTTTGTAATTAACTCGTGATTTAGCATGCGCAACTTTATGATCAACAAACATACGATGTTCAAAGAACTGTCCTTCAGTTGCAAAATACACGCCAGCTAGATCACAAGAGGCACCAGGTGCAACAAAATCGACTGTCGGTAGAAGGCGAACCACATCGCCACCAACCGTTACAACGACAGATGTAAAGGTGGCATCACGATCTACTACTGCATGGTGGCGTGCAGCGTGGATAGTCTTTGCGCCCCACTCTTGCAGCGCAATGAAAGTCAGGTGCGCACCTGGTTCGACGATAATTTCTAGATCTTCTGCAAGCAGGGTATCGCCAGCATTTTCCATAACAATCGTGGCTTTGGCATGGTTGCCAACACGAATTTGAGTCCGGGCAAATTCCGCTGCATCAAGCGCAGATGATGCGCGGTGTAAGTAAATTGGTTCAGGTAATTCGGTATTGGCAGCAATCTGCAGAAGAGAACCTTCCGATGTATGTGCCCTGACTCGCTGAATGATTGCATCATCAGTATCAGTTACTGCAACGATTTCTCCAAAAGTAAATGTTGCGCCTTGGGGCAGAGCTCCTTTGACAGCAAGTGAAACTCGATCGGAAATAACTGCACTGCCATCGTGCAGTCCCCCTAAACGCTTGAGCGGAGTAAAGCGCCATGCCTCTTCTCGCCCCGTTGGAGTGTGGCCTTCTAGGAGATTGGATTGCAGCGTCGACATTATCCAACCGCACCTTCCATTTGAAGTTCGATCAGGCGATTGAGTTCGAGGGCATATTCCATAGGTAATTCACGGGCAATTGGTTCGATAAATCCACGGACAATCATGGCCATCGCTTCATCTTCATTGAGTCCGCGCGACATGAGATAGAAGAGTTGATCATCAGAGATTTTAGAGACTGTTGCTTCGTGTCCCATCGCAACATCATCTTCGCGAATATCTACATATGGATAGGTGTCAGAGCGCGAGATGGTATCGACGAGCAGCGCATCACATTTGACTGTGCTTGCCGAATGATGTGCACCTTCTTGTACTTGCACTAATCCACGATATGAAGTGCGACCGCCACCACGCGCTACAGATTTTGAGATCACCGATGAAGAAGTATGTGGAGCGGCATGCACCATCTTGGCGCCAGAATCTTGATGTTGCCCAGGACCGGCAAATGCCAGAGAAAGAGTTTCACCTTTTGCGTGTGGCCCCATCAACATGACTGCTGGGTATTTCATGGTGACTTTAGAGCCGATATTTCCATCTACCCATTCCATGGTTGCACCTTCAGCACATGTCGCGCGCTTGGTAACCAAGTTATAGACGTTATTCGACCAATTTTGGATAGTTGTATAACGAACGCGAGCACCTTTCTTGACGATAATTTCTACAACAGCAGAATGCAAGGAATCTGATTTGTAGATTGGCGCTGTACATCCTTCTACATAGTGAATGTAAGAATCTTCATCAGCAATTATGAGGGTGCGTTCAAATTGCCCCATATTCTCGGTATTAATACGGAAATAAGCTTGTAATGGAATATCAACGTGTACGCCCTTTGGTACATAAATAAATGAGCCACCTGACCAGACTGCGGTATTGAGGGCAGCAAATTTATTGTCCCCTACTGGGATTACCGAGCCGAAGTACTCTTGAAAGATTTCTGGATGTTCGCGAAGACCAGTATCTGTATCAAGAAAGATAACGCCCTGCTTCTCCAGGTCTTCGCGAATTGAGTGATAGACAACTTCAGATTCATACTGAGCCGCAACACCTGAAACTAAGCGCTGTTTTTCCGCTTCTGGAATACCCAAACGATCGTAGGTATTTTTAATGTCATCAGGCAGGTCATCCCATGTTGCGGCTTGCTTTTCGGTAGAGCGAACAAAATATTTAATGGTGTCAAAGAAAATTCCAGTGAGATCTGATCCCCACGATGGCATCGGCTTCTTCTCAAAGAGGTTAAGTCCTTTGAGGCGCAAATCAAGCATCCATTGTGGTTCGCTCTTCTTCGCTGAAATATCGCGTACTACATCTTCATTGAGACCGCGCTTTGCATTAGAACCGGCATCATTGCTATCAGACCAGCCATATTCGTAATTTCCGAGGCCTTCTAGCTCTGGATGTGCTGTTGTCATTTTTATGCCTTTCCAGCGATTGTAGTTTTTCGAGCCTGCGCTACTTTGTTCATTGAAGGTACATACGTTGTACAGACTCCATCACCATGTGCAATCGTGGCTAGTCGTTGTACGTGCGTACCTAAAATTTTGGAGAAAGCTTCGGTTTCAGCTTCACAGAGTTGCGGGAACTCTGCGGCAACATGCGCAATCGGACAGTGATGTTGGCAGAGCTGCTCTCCCCCAGATTTAATTTCAGAACTTGCCGCATATCCCTGCTCTGAAAGAAAGGATGCCAGCGCTTGCACTTTATGCGAACGCTTTGCCACAGTTGCACTCGCTTTGCGCTCCATGTCATCTGCGCGAGTTTGGGCAAAGGCCTTGACGAGATGATCACCTGATTGCGCCGCCATAAATTTAAGCGCCGCAACAGCGAGGTCATCGTAGGAATGTTCAAATTGCTCGCGACCTGAATCAGTCATGACAAAAACTTTGGAGGGGCGACCTCTTCCACGACTTAACGCTTGATGCGGTTCACGCGCTTCTAAAATTCCATCTTCGACGAGGAGATCAAGGTGGCGGCGGATTCCAGCAGGCGTGATTCCAAGGCGCTCCCCTAGGACAACTGCCGTGGATGGGCCGTTCTCCAGGACTGAGCGGGCAATCGCCTCGCGGGTGCCTAAATCGTCGAATTTCACAACAGTATTGTGTCGTAATTCAAAGCCATCTGCCACTTGGCTCGTCCATTGCGGAAGGCCTTACGAAATAGGCTAAGCCCGTGAAGAGCGCCCGGTCGATTGCACAGAGCGCGCTCATTCCGCTTACTTCGCTCTTACTTTTCTTGCAATCTGCCCTCGTCGTAACAGGTGGGGCTGTCCGTCTTACGGGATCGGGGCTTGGTTGCCCCACCTGGCCCGAGTGCGTACCGGGTTCATATCTTCCGGTCGAAGGACAAGCAGAGGGTGCGCTCCATGCCTGGATTGAATTTGGAAATCGTCTCCTTACCTTTGCGCTTCTCATCGCAGCGCTGGCAACTTTTATCGCTGTACTTACAAGTGGCCGCCGTGATCTACGAATTTTGGCAGCTTCGCAGATCTTGGGAATTTTAGGTCAAGGTGTTCTGGGCGGAATTACTGTGCTCACAGATCTCAATCCGCTTGCGGTAGCTTCACATTTACTGCTCTCCATCATTCTCATTGCAGCGGCAACGTCGCTCTATACAAGAAGGCGCCATCCTGAAGTCCGAACAAATTCCACACAGATGCGCATCTCCCGAATTTCTTTGAGCCATATCTCGCTTGCCTATCTTGTTATCGTTCTTGGAACTCTCGTCACGGGAAGCGGCCCTCATGCAGGTGATATTGATGCGCCGCGATTAGATTTTCACATCACCTCTATCACGCGGATTCATAGCGCTTCGGTCTGGTTACTTCTGATTACAACATTTTTCTTCTTCCGCGCGCCTGATCTGCCCTATCGAACCAAGCGTTGGCTCATCGCTTTTACAATTCTGGCATGTGCGCAAGGAGCAATCGGTTATATCCAATACTTCCTCGGTGTCCCAGAATTACTAGTGGGATTTCACCTTGTCGGTTCAGTACTTGTCTGGATTGCAGCCTGGAGAGTTAGATTGTCAATTGTAAGAAAGAGTGCGTAGGGAGAGAGCGATGCTGAAGTTAGATGGATGGACAGAACTTGATGATCACGTTGTTACCCATGCAAGAGCGCTAGCGATGGATGCGGTGCAGAAGGTGGGAAATGGACATCCCGGTACCGCAATGTCACTTGCTCCAGTTGCTTACAATCTATTTCAGCGCCACCTCGTTCATGATCCCGCAGATCCACATTGGATTGGCCGAGATCGCTTCATACTTTCGTGCGGCCACTCATCGCTTACTCTCTACACCCAACTCTTCTTGAGCGGCTACGGCTTAGAGATGAAAGATTTGCAATCGTTTAGAACCTGGAATTCGCTCACACCAGGGCATCCTGAATATGGACATACTGCAGGCGTTGAGATGACAACCGGACCGCTCGGAGCTGGCGTTGCAACTGCAGTGGGTTTTGCTATGGCCGCTCGTTTCGAAAGAGGTTTACTCGATCCTGCTGCACCACAAGGAACATCACTCTTTGACCACAGAATTTGGGTCATCTGTTCTGATGGTGATTTACAAGAAGGTGTATCAGGTGAAGCATCATCTCTTGCTGGAACACAAGAACTTGGCAACTTAATTGTTATCTATGATGACAATCGCATCTCCATTGAAGGTGATACCCATGTTGCATTCACTGAAGATGTATCCGCACGCTACAGAGCTTACGGTTGGGATGTTCACGAAGTTGCAGCTGCAAACGATGGCAATATCGATTTAGCTGCCCTGGATGCAGCGATAGTGTCGGCAAAGGCAGAGAGTAAGAAACCATCGCTCATCCGAATGAAATCTGTGATTGCCTGGCCAGCTCCCAAAGCACGTGGCACTGCGAAATCGCATGGTTCAGCGCTCGGTGATGAAGAGATTGCGGCAACGAAGCGCGAGCTTGGCTTAAACCCAGATGAGAAATTTGCAATGCCTGCAAAGTTACTTGAACATGCACGTCAGGTAAGAACTCGTGGGCGCACACAGCACGAAGAGTGGAATCAAAAATTGGCGCTGTGGCAGAAAGCGCATCCTGAGCAAGCCGCGCTGTTAGAGCGGCTACGCAAGAAAGAATTGCCAGCAGGATGGGATTCTGATTTACCAATATTTGAAGTGGGTAAGGATGTAGCAACACGCGCCGCATCAGGACATGTCATCAATGCTCTAGCAAAGAAACTTCCCGAATTTTGGGGAGGCTCTGCAGATCTGGCGGAGAGCAATAACACCACTATTGAAGGCGGAAAATCCTTTCTTCCTGCAACGAGCGCTATGAAGGATGCAGATCCGTATGGCCGCATCATCCACTTTGGAATTCGCGAACATGCAATGGGTTCCATTTTGAATGGAATTACCTTGCATGGTCTATCGCGAGTATTCGGTGGAACATTTGCAGTGTTTAGCGATTACATGCGCCCTGCGGTGCGACTTGCAGCGCTCATGGATATCCCGACTACCTTCGTCTGGACACATGATTCGATCGGACTAGGTGAAGATGGACCTACCCATCAACCCATCGAACATTTCGCAGCGCTCCGTGCAATTCCAAACTTTGCGGTGATTCGTCCCGCCGATGGAAACGAAGTTCGCGAAGCATGGAAGGCAATTCTGCTTCGACGTAAACCAGTGGGCCTCTTACTGTCTCGACAGAATGTGCGGACCGTAGATCGCACTACACATGCAAGCGCTGCTGGACTGCATCAAGGAGCATATATTTTGAAGGAAGCTTCGCAATCGGCACAGGTGGTCATCATGGCAACTGGTTCAGAGGTTGCGCTTGCACTCGATGCAGGGGCTCTTCTCGAAGCAGATGGCATCGCTACTCGCATTGTGAGCGCGCCATGCTTAGAGTGGTTTGCAGAACAACCGCACTCTTATCGTGAATCAGTGTTGCCTCCATCAGCTTTACGCGTCAGCGTCGAAGCTGGAATCTCTCAAGGCTGGCGGGAATATGTTGGAGATCAAGGTGTGATCATCTCGCTTGATCATTTTGGAGCTTCTGCTGGTGCCGGCACGCTATTTAGCGAGTTTGGTTTTACACCAGAGCGCATTGCCGAAAAAATTAAAAAGGCGCTCTAGTAATGAAGATTGGTGGGCCAAGTAGAAATTTCGTAGATCGCAATTCACCGCTGTATCAATCTCTCCTTGCAGCTCATCAAAGGATTATGCAGAAGGATGCCAGCACATGGGGAGAACAAGCAGCCGCCGAAGCCGCAATCCGCTTGAATTGGGTTGATTTACCACAATCATCTCGTGCGCTATTGCCAGAACTTGCAGCGCTCTCTCAGAAATTTTCTAGCCATACCCGCATTGTCTTATGCGGCATGGGTGGCTCATCACTTGGTCCAGAGGTAATTGCTCTGACCTATCAGAAAGAAATTTTTATCTTTGATTCAACCGACCCAGAGTATGCGAAGAAGGCTATCGGTACAGATTTAGCGCGCACGACTGTCGTGGTCAGTTCTAAATCTGGTTCCACGATAGAAACATCATCACAACGCGCCATCTTTGAAGCAGCGTTTCGTGCTGCAGACCTCAATCCGCTCGATCACATGATCTTTGTAACTGATCCACAATCACCACTTGATCAGGAGGTTCGAAGAGCTGGATTCACTGTCGTCAATGCCGATCCTCACGTAGGAGGAAGATTTAGCGTATTGAGCGCCTTTGGACTCGTTCCATCAGCTCTTATTGGTGCACCTGTTGAAGAGTTATTGATCGATGCCGCAACCGAAAAAGATTTCATGGTGAAAAGTCCGGAAGTTGTCATAGATACCGCGTACTTACTTGTCACTCAAAGTGATCAATATATTGCCTTTTCTGATCACGGATCCTCTGTTCCTGGATTATCAGATTGGATTGAACAACTCATCGCCGAATCAACTGGAAAAGATGGAACTGGTCGGCTACCGATTGCAACTTCTTCTCTTGAACCAAAAGCTGTTGGTGGGGCTTTTACTATTGCTTATGGTGGCACATCAGGTGATCTCATCGTCGAAGGCAAACTTGGTGCGCATTTTATTTTTTGGGAATGGGTCACTGCGCTCCTAGGTTATGCCTTGAAAATTGATCCCTTTAATCAACCGAATGTCACAGAGGCAAAAGAGCAGACCGCCGCATGTTTGCAAGAATGGAATAACCAGTTGCCAGACTTACAACCCGTGAACCGCAGCGGACATGTCGAGATTTTTGGTGATGGGCAATCTCTGCATGATGCACTAGCTACGCTCATTGAAAGCGTTGCAGATGATGGCTATATCGCCATCATGGCATACCTTGATAGAGAGAATGATGTAAAGATTTCTGAATTGCAGAGTCTGTTAGCAATCAAATCAAAGAGACCCGTCACATTTGGCTGGGGACCGCGTTTTCTGCACTCAACTGGCCAATTCCATAAAGGCGGCCAACGTAATGGATCTTTCTTGCAGATAACGGGGGCAACTCTTACTGATTATGAAATTCCAGGTAAACCATTTTCACTCCGCACGCTCTTTATGGCACAAGCAATTGGTGATAACCGGGCGCTAGGAGAAAGAAAATACCCGCTCCTGCGTCTACATCTCACAGATCGCCGGGCGGGTATTGATGAAGTGCTCGCTGCTGCGCGCGCACTGTAATTTAATCTAAATCATCTCCACGTAATTTACGGAGCGCATCCTGCAGAATTTTCTCACCTTCTGCATCAGTACGACGTTCCTTTACATAAGCAAGATGAGTCTTATAAGGAACATTCACTACTGCAGTTGGAGGATTATTGCGATCGCGGCCTGCGGGTAAGCCACACTTTGGGCAATCCCATTCGGCTGGAATAACAACTGTCTCTTCCACGGCAAATGAGGGACGAACTTCATGTCCGTTGGCGCACCAGTATGAAACGGTGGCGCGTTCAATCTGATCGCCGCGCTCGGCTTCGCCCATTGGGCCGGCGCCAACGCGACTTCCACGAATTGCACTAGCCATTTTTTACCCCTTTAAAACGAGTGAGAGTCCGACAACGCCGGCAAACCAGAGTCCGCCGACCACGATGGTAATTCGATCAAGATTCCGTTCCACCACAGAAGAGCCGCCGTAGTTGGAGGAGATTCCACCACCAAAGAGATCAGAGAGACCTGAGCCTTTTCCTTTATGCAAAAGAACGAGCAGAATCATCAAGATACTCGAGATGATAAGAAATATAGAGAGCGCTAAAACCACGAATGAACTCCTAATGGATTGAGAGGGTAAGGATACCCGAGCGGATGGTTGAAATTCGACTTATGCCTGCGCGTGGAATTTGACGATCTTAGCGAGTTCTTCGGGGTCAAGGCTTGCTCCCCCAATGAGGGCGCCATCAACATCGCTCTGCTTCATGATCTCAACGATATTTGCAGATTTAACAGACCCTCCGTAGAGAATCCGCGCTTTTTCAGCGATTTCAGCTGATCCAATCTGCGCAATTTCTTCGCGAATTGCAGCGCAAACTTCTTGCGCATCTTCGGGGGTTGCAGTTTTGCCAGTTCCGATCGCCCATACAGGTTCGTAAGCGATCACAATCTTCTTTAAATCTGGCTTATGGAATCCTTCAAGGCCGGCACGAACTTGTCGGATCACATGCGAAACATGGGTTCCAGCTTCACGAATAGCAAGCTCCTCACCAACACAGAAGATTGGAGTGAGTTCATGCGCCAAGGCAGCTTTAATTTTTCGGTTTATCAACGCATCATCTTCATGATGGATTGCGCGTCTTTCGGAGTGGCCAATAATCACATAAGTACAACCTAATTTGGCCAACATAGAACCGGAAATATCTCCAGTATAAGCCCCTGAATTTTCCGGCGATAAATCTTGTGCTCCATACTGCAAACGTAATCTGTCGCCATCAACCATTGTTTGAATGGAGCGGATATCTGTAAATGGCGGAATTACTGCCACATCAACTGCGTCATAATCTTTATCATCGAGGGAGTACACCAATTTCTGGGCAACTGCTATGGCTTCTAGATGATTTAGATTCATCTTCCAGTTTCCTGCCATAAGTGGCTTGCGCATCTATCTGCTCCTTCTCGAAGTTGTTGGCATCAAATGAGGTTAAGCGCTTGTAATCCAGGGAGCTCTTTACCCTCGAGATATTCAAGGGATGCTCCCCCACCAGTGGAAATATATCCAAATGCGCTCTCGTCAAAACCAAGAGCGCGAACTGCTGCTGCAGAATCTCCGCCGCCTACAACTGAGATTCCCGAAACTTGGGTAAGCGCATCTGCAATAACTCGAGTTCCTTCTGCAAATTGTGGGAATTCAAATACGCCCATAGGTCCATTCCAGAAAACAGTTTTACATCCTTTAATTGCTTCGGCGAATGCGCGAGCGGTCTCTGGTCCAATATCTAATCCCATCTGGTTCTGCGGAATTGCATCAGCGCTCACAAGAGTCGCTGGCGCATCTGCAGAAAATGCCGGAGCCACGAGAATGTCGGTCGGAAGCAAGAGTTTTACATTGTTCTTCTCTGCTTGACGAATTAAATCCTTCACAGAATCGATGAGATCTCGTTCGACAAGTGATGTACCGATCTCCTTTCCTTGTGCTGCAAGAAAGGTAAAGAGCATTCCTCCGCCAATCGCCATCACATTTACCTTGTCGAGTAAATTAGCAATAACGCCAATTTTGTCGGAGACTTTTGAACCTCCGAGAACAACGCCATAGGGGCGGACTGGATTCTCAGTGAGTTTCTTTAAGACATCAACTTCGGCAGCAACCAATGTTCCAGCAGCATGTGGAAGTAATTGTGGCAAATCAAATACAGAGGCATGTTTACGGTGAACAGCGCCAAAGCCATCTCCGACATAAAAGTCAGCAAGTTGCGCTAACTCTTTGGCAAATGCCAAACGCTCTGCCTCATCTTTTGCAGTTTCGGCGGCGCTAAATCGAATATTTTCTAGGAGAAGAACTTCACCTGGATTAAGGGCTTCAGCAGCAGAAGTAACAGATGGACCAACAATTGCTCCAGCAAAATTCACTTTCTTTCCGAGCAGCTGACCTAATCGTTCAGCAACTGGAGCAAGCGATAGCTCGGGTTTTACTTCTCCTTTAGGTCGACCAAGGTGCGCTGCGATCACTAATCGAGCACCTTTATCAAGGAGAGTATTGATTGTGGGAAGTGAGGCGCGAATACGTCCATCGTCTGTGATTTTTCCATCTTTCAATGGAACATTGAGATCACACCGAAGAAATACGCGCTTTCCTGTTACTTCAATATCTGCAAGGCGAGACATTACAGAGATTTACCAACATATCCCACGAGGTCTACGAGACGATTGGAGTATCCCCACTCGTTGTCATACCAACCAACAACCTTCACAGTTGTACCGATTGCCTTGGTGAGTTGCGCATCGAAGATGCAAGAAGATGGATCTGTCACGATATCTGTGGAAACGATTGGGTCTTCTGTGTAGGACAAGAATCCCTTGAGCGCACCATTGGCTGCTTCCTTCATCGCTGCATTGATATCGGCAGCACTTGCCTCTTTCGCGAGTTCGACTGTGAGATCTGTAGCCGAACCTGTTGGTACAGGTACGCGCATTGCAAAGCCATCGAGCTTGCCCTTGAGTTGTGGGAGCACGAGAGAAATTGCTTTAGCAGCACCAGTTGAACTAGGAATGATGTTGGTTGCTGCTGCACGAGCGCGGCGCAGGTCCTTATGTGGGAAATCTAGGATTACCTGATCATTTGTGTAAGCATGGATGGTTGTCATCAAACCGCGTACGATGCCGAATTTCTCATCAAGCACCTTAGCCATGGGAGCTAGGCAGTTTGTTGTACAAGAAGCATTTGAAATAACGTGATGGTTTGCCGCATCGTATTTATCATGGTTAACGCCCATGACAATCGTGATGTCTTCATCGGTAGCGGGTGCGGAGATAATGACCTTCTTGGCTCCGGCTGCAATGTGCTTCTTAGCATCTGCTGCCTTGGTGAAGATACCGGTTGATTCAATAACGATATCTGCCTTTACAGAAGCCCATGGCAGATTTGCTGGGTCGCGATCTGCAAAGACTTTAATGGTCTTGCCACCGACGGTGATTGTGTCATCTGTATGTGAAACCTCTAAACCCAAGCGACCGAGAATCGAGTCATACTTAAGTAGATGGGCAAGGGTTGCGTTATCAGTGAGATCGTTGATACCCACGATATTGATATTTGGGTTAGCAAGAGCTGCCCGAAAGAAATTGCGACCGATTCGACCAAAACCATTAATTCCGACATTAATCATCATCAAACCTCTTCTAGAAAGTGAAACGCCCCAAAAAATAGTGGCTACGAAATACGCCACAACGTTGGGGGCTTAGCCGAAGTCTACCAGTTAGAAATTGGCTACTGCGCAGTTAAGAATCGCTCAGTAAGTCGGGAGAAAGTCCCGCTTCAGTATCTGGAATTCCGAGTTCAGCGGCGCGTTTATCTGCCATCGCAAGTAAGCGGCGAATGCGCCCAGCAATCGCATCTTTAGTCATGGGAGGAGAAGCAAGTGAACCTAACTCCTCCAAACTCGCTTGCCCATGTGCAATTCTTAACTCGCCAGCTTCCTTGAGATGATCTGGAATTTCAGCTCCCAAGATTTCCATAGCGCGCGCAACTCGCGCTGCTGCAGCGACAGCTGCACGAGCAGATCTTCGTAGATTTGCATCATCAAAATTCGCGAGTCGATTTGCAGTTGCCCGCACTTCACGGCGCATACGTCGCTCTTCCCAATTGAGCACGCTTTCATGAGCGCCTAATCGCGTCA
>CAZGXO010000009.1:0-9370 GCA_964529875.1 uncultured Candidatus Planktophila sp.
CAAAGTCAGCCCAGTTCACATCTTCCACTTTTACATTTGTCGGACCAACAATTCCTGCTGTGTTAATCAGCGCATCAATTTTTCCTGCACTCTTCACGACAGCAGCGATTGTTGATGAAATTGAACTTTGATTTCCGATATCTAAGGTTCCTATTTGGCTATCTGGAAGCGATAACTCTTTCTGCAAATCCAGAAGCCCTTCGCGATTAATATCAAAGGCAAATACCTGTGCACCACGTGCTGCCACAAGGCGCGCAGTTGCAGCACCTATTCCACGCGCAGCACCAGTGACAATAACAGTTTGATTCTCATAGCTGACTTTGTTATCAATCACTTTTCACTCCTTGATATTTGAGTAGTTAAGAGTATTTCTGTGAGAACACTTTTGGCAATCAAATCAGCAAACTTCTCATTAATTGGTCATTTTTATCGGCTAAACTACTTCTATGAAAATAGCGAGATTTGGCAATATCGGAGCAGAACGTCCAGCGGTAATGATTAATGACAACCAAGCGGTCTATGTTGACCATGTGATCAAAGATTGGAATCGCGAGGAGTTAGAGGCAGGTGCTTTGGAAAAGGTAAAAGGTGCCGATCTCTCAGCTTTAACTCCCTTTGATATCAAAGGTATTCGCATCGCTAGCCCAGTTGCTCGTCCCACCAAGTTAATCTGTATCGGACTTAACTACGCTCGCCATGCTGCTGAATCGGGAATGACGCCACCACCTGAGCCAGTTATTTTTATGAAGGCACCAGATTGTCTTATCGGTCCGAACGATGACATCGTGATTCCACCAAATTCAGAAGCAACTGATTATGAAGTTGAACTCACTATCGTGATTGGAAAACGTGCGCTCTATCTAAGTTCAGAGGCAGAGGCGAGATCACACATTCTCGGCTACAGCATGAGCCAAGATGTCAGCGAACGTCATTGGCAGATTGAGCGCGCTGGCCAGTGGGTAAAGGGAAAATCTTTCCCCACTTTTAACCCAATGGGACCTGTGATTGTGACGGATGATGAAATCAAAGCTGATGATGTGCGTCTTTATTGTTCGGTAGATGGCGAAAAGCGCCAAGATTCTCGCACCAATGATTTAATTTATGGAATCAACCATATTGTTTGGTATGTCAGCCAATGTATGGAACTCTTCCCAGGCGACATCATCAATACCGGAACTCCTGAAGGCGTTGGTATGGGCTTTAAACCAACTAAATACCTCAAGCGTGGTCAGAAAGTTGTCACTGGAATTGAAGGAATCGGCGAAATGGTCTCGCAGGTTCGTTAACTTACACGTTGAGCGGTTGAATCAGATTCGCTGACTCCAGATCACTCCATAAGTTATCTGGAAGTTCGAGATTGAAGTGAGCAATATTTTCTTGCAACTCAACAAGCGAACCCGCACCTGTTAACACTGAAGCCACTGCTGGGTGGCGCAGCGGAAATTGCAATGCAGCGGCAGCTAGCGGCACGTTATATCTTTTCAAGAATTCTCTGATTGCCTGTGCTTTTTGCAGAATGTGATCGGGTGCTGGTTCGTAATCATAATGAGCGCCAGGTATGGGATTTACTAAAACACCGGAGTTAAAGACGCCAGCTGCGATGATCGAAACATTGCGCTGCAAGGCAAGAGGATAGAGCGCTTCTTGCGCACTTTGATCGAGTAGCGTGAAACGCCCGGCAATCAGAGCGATATTCAAGTCAGTCTCTCTCATAATCTCAACGGCAGTGTTGCACCAATTCATGCCAATGCCGATAGCTTTGAGCAGACCTTCTTCTCGCATCCGATGAAGTTCTGGGTATACAACTGTGATTGCTTCACGCACCCACGAATCTGCATCATGAATGTAGACAATCTCTATGGAATCTCTGCCGATACGTTTCAGGCTCTCTTCCAAGGATTTTCTGATTCCAGATGGCGAGTGATCAAAATAGATTTCAATTCCCGGATCTGAATCAGGAAATTTGTCGTGTTCGAGATTCTTTCCTGGCCGTAATAATCTGCCGACCTTTGTGGAGAGAATAGGTTGCCGGGGATAGTTTTTGATGGCGCGACCAACGCGTATTTCGCCAACGCCATATCCATACAGTGGCGCAGAGTCGATATAAGTAATTCCCGCATCGAGTGCGGCGTGAATCGTGGCATCGCTTTCAGATTCAGCAACTTTCTTAAAGAGTCCACCAAGGGGCGCAGTTCCAAGGCTTAAGCGCGAGACAGAGAAATCTGTGCCATGGATGGGAGTCTGTATTTGATTACGCAGCATCATCGCGCCACCGCACGTGGCAGAAACTCTTTACGCGATGATGAAGCGGCGATGAGTGAGCGACCTTCCTCAAGAGATGAAATCCAACCCGCAGTCATCATTTGAATAATCAAATTGCCGAGCACAGTTGCCTCTACTGGCCCCGCAATTACCGGAAGACCAGTTAAATCAGCGGTGAGTTGGTTAAGAAGTTCATTGGAGGAGCCACCGCCGACGATATTGATTTCGCGAACCTTTATTCCAGAAGTTTCTTCTAATTCACGAATCGATTGGGAATATGCATCTGCCAAGCTGTCGAAGATACAGCGCGCAAATTCTGGGGGAGTGGTTGGGCTTTCCTGTCCGGTTTCGCGGCAATAGCCAGCAATTCGTTCTGGCATCGCGCCGGGTTTGGTAAATCTCTCATCATTGGTATTAATAATCTGTTTACGCGGTAAGAGAGTGGCTGCTTGCACAAGTTCTGCCGCGGTTAAATTGAGCCCTTGAGATTTCCAATGGCGCAGGGATTCTTCAAGTAGCCACATACCGGATACATTCTTGATAAAGCGGATGCGATCGGCAACGCCAGCTTCATTTGTAATGTTGTAAGAAAGTGATTGCGAAGTAGCAACGGGGGAATCAAGTTCTAGCCCGACAAGTGACCAAGTTCCACTTGAGATATATGCCGAATCTTTACTTGGCTTTAAGGGAATGCCCGCAACAGCCGACGCGGTGTCATGTGATCCAACTGCCACGACGTAAATGCCATCAAGTGAGCCGTGGCCATTAATTTTTCCCAGCACTGCACCCGGTTTATGAATGGGCGGAAAGATATGACGGGGGATCTGCAATCTATCAATGAGCTCAAAATCCCATTCACGGGTCGTGGCATTGAGCAGTTGAGTTGTTGAAGCATCTGTTAAATCGGTGCTCTTAGAACCTGAGAAGACATAGTTGAGTAAATCTGGCAGCATCAAGAAACGTTCTGCCTGGCGCAGCGCTGTGGAATTTCGGGCGGCATAGAGTTGGTAGGCAGTATTAAAGAAGGTGAATTGAACTCCCGTTTTAGCGTAAATCCACTCTCTACCAATCGAATCAGAGATTTCTTTCATGACCCCATCTGTTCGAGCATCGCGATAACAATAAGGATCTTCGATGAGTTCGCCTTGGGCATCGATTAATCCATAATCAACGCCCCACGTATCAATACCGATGGAGACTATCTCGCCATGTTCTTGTGCTTTGGTGAGCCCCGTCTTTACTTCCTCAACAATCTTGGCCCATTCCCACCGCAATCCACGATCTTCAAACTCTTTTGCCTCATGTTTAAAGCGATGAACTTCAGTGATTGTTAACTTTCCCTGATCAATTGCGCCAATGGCAATTCGACCACTGGATGCTCCCAGGTCGATCGCTGCGCAATATTTCATAGTGGAATTAACGTAAGAATGCTGCCGCAACTCCACCGTCAACTGGAATATGGAGCCCCGTTGTCAGTGACAAATCTCCACCGAGTAGAACAAAAACAGCTGCAGCAATATGTTCAGGAAGAACTTCCTTCTTCAAAATTGTGCGCTGGGCATAGAACTCGCCTAACTTGGACTCTTCAACCCCATATACAGCAGCGCGATTTGCGCCCCATCCTGATGCGAAGATTCCAGAACCTTTGACAACTCCATCCGGATTTATGCCATTGACTCGAATTCCATGCGCACCTAATTCGGCAGCAAGCAGGCGCACTTGGTGAGCTTGATCCGCCTTGGTTGATCCGTAGGCAATGTTATTCGGCCCGGCAAAGACTGAATTTTTTGAGGAGATATAAATAATGTCCCCGCCCATATTTTGAGCAATCATCGCCTTAGTTGATTCACGTGACACTAAGAATGAACCACGCGCCATGATGTCATGTTGTAGATCCCAATCATTGGCACTGGTTTCGACCAGGGATTTGCTAATCGAAATTCCAGCATTATTAATAACAATATCCACCCCGCCGAAAGCAAGATTAGTTGCGGCAACAGCTGCTGAAATTGCTGCCTCATCGGTGACATCCATGGAAATTCCAATAGCTTTATCGGAATTTCCAATTTCAGATGCAACTGTCTGCGCACCTGCTAGATCGCGATCTGCAACAACGACACATGCACCTTCTGCGGCAAGGCGCAGCGCGGTAGCTTTACCAAGTCCAGAGGCTGCACCAGTAACGAGTGCGATACGTCCAGCAAGTGGCTTAGGTTTAGGTGCGCGCTTTAACTTGGCCTCTTCTAAATCCCAATACTCAATGCGGAATTTTTCGATTTCAGGAATCGGGGAGTAGCGAGAAATAGATTCTGCGCCGCGCATGACATTGATGGCGTTGATATAGAACTCACTGGCAACGCGCGCTGTCTGCTTATCTTTTCCATAGGAGAACATGCCGATTCCTGGAACCAGAATGATGGCCGGATCCGCGCCACGCATAGCAGGAGAGTCTTGAGTGGCATGGCGCTTGTAGTAATCAGCATAAGTAGTTCGATATTGCTCATGCAGTTCGGCAACGCGTTGCACGATCTCTTCTATTGGCGCATCTGGTGCGGTATCGAGCACCATCGGTGAAATCTTGGTGCGCAAAAAGTGATCTGGGCAGGATGTGCCAAGCGCTGCTAAACGAAAGAGCTCTGCGCTTTGCAGAAAATCCAGCACTACTTGGGCATCAGTGAAATGTCCCACCATGCGCGCATCACGTGATGCAACTCCACGGAGATGAGGCGCTAGTTCGCTCGCGCGGGTTTTGCGTTTCTCCGAATCTAGCGGGCGGTATTTATCAACGATTTTTCCAAATGGCTCTGCCTTACCTTTCGCTTTAATAAATTCTTCAGCTTTGGTAATTGCCGCAATGGAACGTTCTTCACACTCTTTACTTGTCGCACCCCATGTAGTTAATCCGTGGCCACCGAGAATGCAACCTTTGGCCTTGGGATTTTCAGAAGCGATACGTTCCATATCTAGCCCTAATTGAAAACCGGGTCTGCGCCAATCTACCCAGAGGATTTCATCACCAAAACATTCACGAGTGAGTTTTTCGCCATCTACTGAAGTAGCAAGTGCAATGATGGAATCTGGATGGAGATGATCGACATGGTCAAAAGGCACAAGGCCATGCATGGTGGTGTCGATGCTGGGCGCTGCGCCACCAATTCCAAATCGACAGTAATCAAAGAGCGCCACCATCTCATCTTCATGATCTATGCCGCGATATACATTCTTGAGCGCTTTAAATTTCTCGAGATCAAGCGCGGCAAGTCCTGATTCGGTCAGCGTTCCCAGATCGCCGCCGGAACCTTTGACCCAAAGAACAGTGGTCTCTTGTCCTGTTGCAGGATTTGGAATTGAACCTTTCGCTGAAGTATTTCCACCTGCATAGTTGGTAAAGCGTGGCTCTGAACCTAAGCGATTACTTCTTTGCAGAAGTTCTGTCACAACTTTAGGTGTTGCCATCATGCTCCCCAGCCAGCTTGTGCGCCGCCTACGCGTTCTGCTGCAATCTTTTCGGCATATCCACTCTTGGCATATGCGCTCTTTGGATCTGCTGCAGCCCCCATTTCTGTGCGCAATTCTTCAAGGAGGGGACGAACATCAGTGTTGTATGCATCCATCAAGATGTCATTGCCGGCCAAAACATCACCTGCCATCTGCGCTTTCTTAAGCGATGCATGGTCAACAAGGAGCGCCTTTGCGACAGCTTCTTGCACATTGGTAATGGAGCGAATCTGTGCTGGAATCTTGGGTTCGATGTTATGGCATTGATCAAGTACATACGAGACTGGAGTACCAACATCAAAGCCACCATTTTGATTGACTTCGTGCATAATTCTAAAGAGCTGGAATGGATCTGCAGCTCCGACAATCAAATCATCATCGGCGTAAAAACGTGAGTTAAAGTCAAAGGCACCAAGACGCTTCTTCCGCAATAAGAAAGCGACGATATATTCAATATTTGTTCCTGGTGCATGGTGGCCTGTATCGACGCAGACTGCTGCCTTTGGACCAAGTTCTAAGCAATGCACATAGGAAGTTCCCCAATCAGGAACATCTGTGGAATAGAAAGAAGGTTCGAAGAATTTATACTCTAAAAGCATGCGCTGATCTGGACCGAGTCGGTCGTAGCACTTGCGCAGTGATTCATGAAGTCGATCCTGGCGGCCGGCTAAATCATCTTGACCTGGGTAATTTGTTCCATCTGCAAACCAGAGTTTGATGTCTTTGGCACCTGTGTGACCCATAATCTCAATACATTCGTAGAGATGATCTACAGCCTTTTGGCGAATTTTTGCATCAGGGTGGCAGACAGAGCCAAGTTTGTAATCATCATCTTGAAATGTATTTGAGTTAATGGTGCCAAGTCGCACACCTTGTTCAGCGGCAAAATCTGCTAAATGGCGATAGTCATCAACCTTGTCCCATGGAATATGGAGTGCAACTGATGGGGCAGCTCCCGTAAATTTATGTACTTGCGCCGCATCGGCAATCTTTTCGTATGGATCGCGTGGTACGCCGGGCTGTGCGAAGACTTTAAAGCGAGTACCAGAATTTCCGTAGGCCCAGGATGGTGTCTCAATCCAGAAGCGCTTGAGGACTTCCTTTGCTTCCTTTGCTGATGCCATTGTCCGTACTCCTTTATCTCGTGGGGATGTGAAAATTTTCTATTGCAAATAAAAAACTGGTTCGAGTTGGATAAAACCTTCATCAGGCCGTTTGCCCTCTAGTGCGACGAAAAATGGCGCCATATCTGCCTGCCATCGTTCGTTAACTTCGCGGCTCTCCATTCCGGCTTTAGCTGCTGCTAAATCTGGAGTTTCAAAATAACCAAAGAGAGTTCCATCTGCGCGGTCGAGAAAGAGCGAATAGTTATGCCAACCCGTCTCGCGCAACGCTTGCAACATATCTGGCCACACGTGGGCATGGCGCTCTACATATTCATCCATCATTTCGGGACGAACGTGTAAGCGAAATCCCACCTTCTGCATCTTAGATACGTTCTTTCATAAATTTCAGAGCAGTTGATGCTAAATCATCAGAATCACTCCAGAGATTGCGCCATACACAGAGCGCATTTGAGAGCGCCTTATCGACGACTGCAGATGAGAATGATTCGAAGGTGATTGGGCCTTGGTAATTAATTTTCTTGAGCGCTTTAAAGAAGGTGTCAAAATCCACATTACCCGTTCCAAGATAACCGCGATGGCTTTCACCGATATGAACAAAGCCAAGGCGATCACCTGCTGCTAGTACAGATTTCTCCATGCCATCTTCTTCAATATTCATATGGTAGGTATCAAGGTGCAAGAGCACATTGGACCGGTTTACTTGATCGAGAAAAGCGAGTCCTTCAAGACCTGTATTCATAATGTTTGTCTCGTAGCGGTTTACTACTTCAAGGCTGACGGTGATTCCTTTATCCGCTGCATAATCGCCAAGTCGTTGCATCGCTGATACCGAATTGGCATAGCTCTCCTTAGAGGCAGGTCCTGGATATTTACCAAGCGCGCTATAGAGAACGCCACAGAGTTCAGTTCCGCCTAGCGCATGAAGTACATCAGTTGCTTTGCGAAGTAATTCATCGCCTTTAGCAACAACAGCAGGATTGGTACTTGTCACATCTGTTTCAAAAGATAGACCGAGTGATGCGTGGGCGCGTACGCCATATTCAGCCAATAAATCTTTGGTCATTGCAGTATCAACGCTCCAGGGATCAAGGAGCGCAACTTCTACATAGTCATAACCTGCACGTGCAGCACCGCTGATGGCAGCTCGCGCGCCTGCCGGCGACCAATCGCCTGCCCACACCAAAGCATGTCCACCAAATTCAAGTCTCTTCTGTGCTGCCATTTTTCTCTCGATTCTAAAATTTTTTAACTGTTCAAATTGCCCTTAAAGAGATTCAGGCAGTTCCCCGAAGGGAACTGCCTGAATCCGTAGTACCTACTGCTTCTAATCAGGGAAATTAGAAGTTGTATTGATCTACGTTGTCCTTTGTAAAGACAGTTGCAGGTCCGAGGATGATTTCGTTTCCGACTGCACCCTTTGTCACCTTACGTGACTTAAGACCCTTGTCGCCCTTACCTGACTTAACAACAGCGCCAACCTTGACTGATGCCTTCTGGTTGATAATTGAGTTAGCAACCTGAACTGCAACATAACCAAAGTTCTCAACATCCCATAGTGATGCCTGAGCTCCGGAGCCGTCCTTAATGTAGGTCTTCATATCGTTTGGAAGTCCAAGACCTGTTACGAATACCTTGCCCTTTGATGCAGATCCGCTGACGTACTTAGCAGCTGCAACGATACCTACAGATGTAGGAGCAACGATTACCTTGAGGTTTGGATACTTCTGGATAAGTCCCTGAGTTTCAGTTGTTGACTCTTCTGGCTTATCAAGACCGTAAGCAGTAGCTACAACCTTGAGCTTTGGATACTTTGCTGCGATTTCCTTATTCATGAAATCGATCCAAACATTCTGGTTTGTAGCATCTGGAGTTGTTGAAAGAATTGCGATATCACCTTCGCCACCTGCAAGGTTATTGGCTGATGCAGCAAGTGCTTGACCAATTCCTTGTGATGAAGCCTGGTTGATGAATACAGAACGTCCTGGCTGAGCAACATCTGAGTCGTATGTAACTACTGTTACACCCTTCTTCTGTGCTGCCTTAAGAGCTGGAACGAGTGCATCCTTATCGTTTGCAGCAAGAATGATTACGTTGTAACCAGACTGGACTGCTGCGTTAATTTCCTTAACTTGAGCTGCTGCAGTAATTTCGGTTGGGCCCTTGTAAGCACAAGTTGCTCCAATTTCCTTACATGCACGCTGAACACCCTTGTCAGCTGCTTGGAAATATCCAATTGTGCCGAGTTTAGGAATGTGAGCGATCTTTAGCTTGGTTGCTGCTGATGCAGGAGCAACTGTTCCGGTTACAAGTGTGGTTGTAACAAGAGCAGCTGTTGCAATGGCTGCGAGTAGTTTCTTCAAGGTGTTTCCTTTCGTTGAAAACATTGTGAAATTAAAAATTAATTTCACTCCGCGCTTGGTTCAGTACAGCGACTGTCTGAGCCCGTGCGGAAACTTTAGGACGCGGCATATAAAACTGCTAGT
>CAZGXO010000009.1:9470-18363 GCA_964529875.1 uncultured Candidatus Planktophila sp.
AATCCAAGTTTTGTCACCAGGAACCCATTGATAAATCCGCACGTTGTTCCAACTGCCATAGCGATGATGATGGCGAGCCAAATTGGCGCACCTTGTGCGTACGACCAGCCCAACATGGAGCTACTGAGTGCCAGGATCGATGCAATAGAGAGGTCAATCTCGCCCGCGATAATCAGAAAGACCATGGCAAAAGCCATAATCATGATCTCACTTGAGTTTGAGAATATCTGCGAAACGTTGATAGAGCTGAGGAAGTTATCAGTAGTAAATGAAGCCATTACCCACACTGCAAAGAGCAGCGCCAGGATTGCTGTATCCCAAGATTTGCGAATCTGGAAACTCTTCTTCTCGGACATCATCACACTCTTTCCTTAATTCGCTGATTGAGTAAGGCGATTTCCGTTCGCCGCGCCAATATTCGGTCTGCATAAATTGCCACGATCAATAAGAGTCCGTTAATCGCTGATTTCCAGAATGCATCGACGCCAAGCGCTGCGAGTGCTCCTTGAATTGTCTGCACAAGCAGCGCTCCAATGACCACACCTACTGCAGTTCCAGCGCCACCGAGCAAACCAATACCACCGATAACTGCGGCAGCTACCACTGCAAGTTCTTGGCCATAGAAGGCGGTGGAATCAACTTGTGCAAAGCGCATCAGATAGAAGACGCCTGCGATGCCGGCAATAAATCCGCAGAATATGTAGGCAAGAAATGTTCTGCGGAAAACTTTAAGTCCGACCAGGTCGGCAGCAGGTGGATTGCTACCGATGGCATAGCAATCTCTACCTGGTTTGGTGAACTTTAAATACCAAGCAACGATCGCCATCAAAATAAGAACGAGTAAGAATGGAAGTGGAATCAATCCAAAGAAAGTACGTTGGCCAAGGGCTAAGAGACTTGGTGGCATTTCTTGGGCGTTGTAATCAACAGAGTTTGAGACCACATACACAGCGCCGCGAACAATATAAAGGGTGCCGAGTGTGACAACGAGTGATGGCAGACGTAATCCCGCTACCAATAAACCGTTGACTGTGCCGATGATGATTCCCAGAACTCCGCCGATGACAAAGCATTGCACCCAGGTGTAGCTCGGGTTTTTAGCGCAGAAATCGGCGACCAACCACGCGGAAAATCCTGTTGTTGAGGCAATCGAAAGATCGATGTGGCGCATAATCATGATCGGCGCAATTCCGATTGCCAGCAGAGCCACAATCGCAGTTGCGGAAAGTAAATCGCGCGTGCCATCACCAGTCACAAAGCGTGGGTTAATAAAGCCAGTAATTCCAATGGCCACAATCAGAATAATTCCCAGGCTAGATTCGCGGCCAAAGGTGCGCTTCTTCATCAATGAATTCACGTTAGATACCTTTCTTTCCTGTGGTCGCTGCGGCAATAACATTCTCTTGAGTTGCCTCACTCCGAGAAAGTTCGGTGACTTGTCTGCCTTCGCGCATCACAATGATGCGATCTGCCATGCCGAGAACTTCGGGAAGCTCACTTGAAATCATCAGCACCGCTTTACCTTCGCCGGCTGCTTTATCAATCAGACGATGCACTTCGGCCTTTGTTCCAACATCGATTCCACGTGTTGGTTCATCCACGATCAAAATATCGGGGTCGGTTGCTAGCCACTTAGCCAAGACAGTTTTCTGTTGATTTCCTCCAGAAAGGCGATCCACCGGATCCGATTGATCTGCATATTTAATACTTAAGTTATCGCGCCAGAGATTGGTGAGCGCTCTCTCCTTCTTAAAGTTAATAAAGAAACGTCCGACAAGTCGTTCGAAAGATTCCATCGAAATATTGCGATTAACCCCTGCCACCATAAAGAGACCTTGTTGGCGGCGATCTTCGGGAACAAGAGCAATCTTCTCTGCCATAGCAGTGATCGGTGAATTCTTCTTGAGTGGTTTTCCTTTCACTGTCACAGATCCAGATTCGTAGGGATCAACACCGAAGATAGAGCGCGCAATTTCAGAGCGACCGCTTCCGACCAAACCGGCTAGCGCCACAATTTCGCCTTTGCGCACATTAAATGAGACATTGCGGAAGTAGGCAGGGTTGGTTAAATCCTTCACCTCTAGAACAACTTCGCCGATGGGATGTGAGTTCTTCGGGAAAAGTTCGGTGAGTTCGCGACCGACCATCTCTTTAATGACAGTTTGTAAATCTGTTTGGCCGATTGGTTTTTCAGAGACGGTAGCGCCATCTCGCATCACCGTGATGTAGTCAGAGATTGCAAAGACTTCATCGAGACGGTGGCTAACAAAGATCACCGCTTTATTGGCAGCTCGCAGACTACGCATGACTGTCATCAATCGCTCAACTTCAGATGCTGAGAGCGCAGCAGTTGGCTCATCCATCAAGATGATGTTGGCATTCATGGAGAGCGCCTTAGCGATTTCTACTACCTGCTGATCAGCGATGGACAAACCGCGTGCTTGCCGCTTTGGATCAAGATCAACTCCGAGATCTTTAAATAATTTGGCAGCTTGCGCCTGCGCCGATGCCCAATCAATGGCAATTCCCTTTTTGGGCTGGCGACCAACAAAAACATTTTCAGCAAGAGATAAATCAAGGAAGAGTGATGGCTCTTGATAAATAACGGCGATACCTTGATCAATCGAAGATTGTGGAGAGCCGGCTATAAATGGCGCACCACCGAGAGTGATAGTTCCGGCATCATGTTCGTGCACACCTGCCAAAATTTTAAGCATGGTGGATTTACCTGCGCCGTTTTCACCAAGAAGTGCATGAATTTCACCTGCGCGAACAGAGAGATTGGTTCCGCGAAGAGCAATGGCGCCACCAAATCTCTTCTTCACATCCTTCATCTCAAGAAGAAGGTCGCCCTTATTTGCCAATGCTGTCTCCTGTCCTCATTCGTACCCAGGTAATTGTTGCGGCATCTTATTCAGGAAAAATGAACGGCACTAGGGATTCGCGAGTTTTGTTATGCACTTGCAATGATTGCGCCCATATATTGAACAATTCAAGCAGTACGGGGTATGCGGGCAATCATGAGTGCAGATTGCAGATCTTTCCAGTAGGGTGACGGCGGCCTTAGATAGTAGGAGCGCGATGACAAACCTTGCAGGTGATTTAACTGATCTTGCGCATCGGGCTGGGGCCAAGGACGCCGATTTAACAATTCTTGCCGAAGGTAATGCAGCTGCGTGCGACCTTCAGGCAGATCGTTTTCTCGTAAAAGCAAGTGGCGTACTTATGGGAAGTGCCGCACCCGATGATTGGGTATGGTTGAAATTAAGTTCTTGCATTGAAATTTTAGAAGATGCCCGGCGCACCGGCCGAACTCCGGCGTTAGAAAAAGCGCTTGATGAAATTTTGCAGAGCGCCACAACACCCGCTGGCCAGACTAAAAAAGCCAGCATTGAAACTTTGGTACATGTTGTTGCCTTTCATTTATTTAAGGCAACTTGGTCTTTACATACTCATCCCACTCCAGTCGTTGCGCTGGCATCAAGTGTCAATGCAGCCGAGCATTACAGCGGTTCAATTTTTCCTGATGAGAGCGTGATGTGCGGACCGATACCTCTCTATCTGCCCTATGACGAACCTGGACTTGGTTTGGGAATCGGGCTTTATCTCGGTGCGCTGAAATATCAAGATCAATATGGTGTCAATCCGCGCCAGATTATTTTGGGAAATCATGGACTGTGTACCTATGGCAGTGGCAGAGAAGAAGCGCTGGCCACAACCGAAATGGCTGTCAAAGCTGCCCGTGTGCGAATCGGCGCTCTCAGCGCTGGCGGCATAAATTTCATTCCAGCATCGCAGGCGCACGTTATCGCTACTCGCCCCGATGAAATTCAACGCCGTAATATTATTTCCGACGAAATTAAGAAATAAGGCCAGAGATACTCATGCGAAAAATTCTTATCTTAGATACGCGAGATAACATCGCAGTCTGTCTTACCGATATTGCCGCTGGAGAAGTCATCTCACAAGATGGGCTAGAAATCACGGTGAAAAACGCTATCCCGCGCGGTCACAAAATTGCGACCGCTGCCATCCATAAAGAAGATGGCATCATCAAATATGGAGAGCGGATGGGGCATGCCACATGCGATATTGCAATTGGCGAACATGTGCATGTGCATAATATTTTGGGTGATCGACTTTCTACGGAGCAGCGCGCATGAAGGCGCTCCAAGGGTTTGATCACGGCAATCGTGGCGTTGGCATTCGTCATCACCAATTGATCTTGCCATCAGTGGTGTGTTCAACCCATGTCTCGCGGCGCATCGCTAATGAAGTTGGCGCCGTCACTTTTGCCCACCAACACGGTTGCGGAATTATCGGCGATGATGTTGCCGGTATCGATAACTTCTTTGTGGCACTTGCAGATCACCCCAATGTTCAATCCGTTCTTGCAGTTGGACTCGGCTGCGAAACGATTCAGAGCCAAGAGTTAGCCGCAAAATTATTGGCCCGAAATGTGTCTACGCAATATCGCATCATCCAAGAAAGCGGCGGCGTTGAAGGCACTGTCGCTGCAGGAGTTGCCGCCGCCCAAGATTTACGGGCGCAATATCCAGAGCGCACCGTTGCGCTCTCATCGCTGACCATCGGTATTGAAGTAGGTCGCACAGTTGCGCAGCTCGACGAGTTAGAAAAACTTCTGAAGAGCGAAGGATGTTCTGTTGTCACGGTGCGCTCTGAAGGAAGTTCGGCAGAAGCATTTTCGCGCCTGGCAGAAGCAAAGGCCCACCTGATCATTAGTTTTCCTGATGATAACCAACCAGCATCAGGGTTCCCACTGATTCCAGTTATTAATGTGGCAGGAAACGGCGTACTGCATCAAGCAATTGCCGGTGATTTTGATTGCCAAGAGGTGAACTTGTTAACTGAGATTCTTGCCCTCATGAATAAAGTAGTAGCAGGCAGCCAGACTATTGCCGAGAAGAATAGAAGCGGTGAAATTCGTGCGCCAAGAGTTGTGAGAAGCGTCTAATGAATTCACCGATTAAAGCTTATCCACGCGCCAATGGAAGTTGGGGGCTGCGCAACCATGTCTTGATCCTGCCGCTGCACTCTGCGCTTTCGGCAAGCGCGCGTTCTATTGCAGCAGCATCAGATGGTGCAGTCGCTATTAGCCATGATTGGTCGGGCGAGAAAGATAGCGATTTAGCGCGCATCCTTCACACTCTTACAGGGTATGCCGCAAACCCAAATATTTTTGCAACAGTCTTTCTTACTGTTGGAAGTAGCGATGAAGAACTGATTATGAAAGGCGCTACTGCACTGGGATTAGAACGCAGCGCCATCATCTCGTTGCCGCAATGTGGATCTATGGAAAAGTTGCAGAGTCAAGCACTTGGCGCAGCGCAAGAATTTCTGAAGAGCGCCGCACAAGTACAACGCGTCAGCGCACCTTGGAGCGCAATTGTCTTAGGTCTTGAGTGCGGGGGATCAGATGCGCTCTCTGGAATTACGGCAAATCCAGCGCTCGGTGTTGCAAGTGATCGCCTTGTGGAATTAGGTGCAACTTCAGTATTAGGTGAGACCACCGAAATTTTAGGCGCAGAACATTTGCTGGCAGCTCGCGCCATTGATCCTGAAGTTGGCAAAAGAATTGTTGCCATGGTTGCTAGATATGAAGCATCCATTAACTATGAAGGAATTGATATTCGTGGCGCGCAACCTTCTCGCGGAAATATTGAAGGTGGGCTCTCCACCCTTGAGGAGAAATCACTCGGAGCTGCGAAGAAGGCAGGTAATGCGCCGCTGACTGGTGTCCTTGAATTTGGTGAACGTCCCACCACTTGCGGTCTCTACTTTATGGATACTCCGGGCCACGATATTGAACAACTTGCAGGATTTGGCGCCGGCCATATGAACATTGTCGTCTTCACCTCAGGACGCGGAACGCCTACTGGTTCTGCAATCATGCCGACGATAAAAGTTTCTACAAATACTCCGATGTATTCTGCAATTCCAGATCTGATTGATTTAGATGCCGGCACCATTGCAGATGGCATTGAAACTTTGGCACAGGTGGGCGCCCGCATCTTTGATGAAATTGTGGAAGTTGCTAACGGCAAAGAGACCAAGGCTGAACGCGGTGGCCATCATGAGTTTGCGCTCTCGAGAATGTATAAAACAGTAGTGCGTTCCTAACCCTTGAACATGGTGTGCAGGATTTTCACGCTTAAAAATTGAACAAAATTGACTTTGCTCAATTGAACAGTCCATCATGGGCGCTATGAATATCAGCTTGCGCGATATCGCTAAGAAAGCTGGAGTCTCAGTTGGCACTGCATCGAATGTGCTCAATCGCCCCGGCATTGTGGCGCCCGAAACTGCCAAGCGAGTTCAGCAAGTCATTGAAGAAATGGGCTACAACCCCAATGGCTACGTCAAGCAGATGTCAGCAGGGCATAGCCGCACTTTAGGTTTGGTCGTTCCCAACGTCTCTAATCCATTCTTTGCAGAAGTCGCCCGTGGCGTTGAAGATGCCGCATTTAAGAAGAATTACGCAGTCTTTATCTGCAATTCGGGAGAGAGCAATCAGCGCGAAGAGAGATTTATGAGCGTCTTGATTGAACAGATGGTCAAAGGCGTATTAATTACTCCAACAAGTTTAAAACCAGGCCATATCAAGTTATTAAAAGAGCGCGGTATTTCTGTGGTTTTAATTGATGCAACCGGCAAGATGTCCACGGAATGTTCTGTGACGGTTAACGATGTGCGCGGTGGTGAAATCGCCATTGAACATTTAGCAGATCTGCATCACACCACCATCGCGTGGGTCTGCGGTCCAGAGACGATTCCGCAAGCTGCCGATCGCTCGAAAGGCGTTGCCGCAGCTGCAAAATCTCGTAAGGTAAAAATCTCAACGATTCGCGTGCCGAGCATGACCTTCGCATCAGGAGAAGAAGCAGTCAAAGAATTTTTAGCGCTTGATCCGCGCCCGACAGCGATTTTCTGCGCCAATGATGTGTTGGCACTTGGCGTCATGCGCGGACTTATGGCAGAAGGTATTCGTATTCCGGATGAAGTGTCGTTGATTGGCTATGACGATATTGAATTTGCGCCATCTGCAGCAGTTCCACTGACATCGATTGCCCAACCTGCATATCAATTAGGGCAAGTTGCAACGCAATTACTCTTGTCAGAGTGCGAAGGAATTGAAACGCACGCCCACCAAGCCGTTAATTTCCAACCTGAATTAGTGGTGCGCCAATCTACCCGCGACGTAACAAGCGCGCGTGCCGAGGCTGTAGTTCGGCGAGAGTACGCACACCTAGCAACTTCATATTTCGGATCATCTGACCCTGCATAATCGTCAGCGCTCGCTCCACGCCAGCCTGACCACCTGCCATTAATCCATATAAATAAGCGCGTCCGACATAGGTGAAGTTAGCGCCATGTGCGATTGCCGCAAGCACATCTGCGCCATGAGTGATTCCGGTATCGATATGAATTTCATAATCTTTCTTAAATTCTTTCTTAATATCTGAGAGCAGATGTAATGGAATCGGCGCTTTATCTAACTGTCGTCCACCATGATTTGAGAGCAGCACTGCATCTGCGCCTAATTTGGCTGCCATCTTGGCATCTTCTAAATTCTGAATACCTTTGACAATCAAATTGCCATCCCACTCTTTTCGAATCCATTTCAAATCTTCAAAGGTCATCGTGGGGTCAAACATGTAATCCAAGAGTTCTGCAACAGTGCCATTCCATGAAGACATTGATGCAAATTCAATCGCTGGAGTTGTTAAGAAATTCATCCACCAAGCAGGGCGGGGAATGGCATTGAGTAATGTTTTCAATGTCAGCGTTGGGGGAATCGTGAGTCCGTTATAGGAATCGCGCAGACGATGTCCGGCAACCGGCACATCCACAGTCAGGTGCAGAGTTTTTACTCCAGCGCGCCGTGCGCGTTCGACCAGTGCCATCGATCCTTCGCGATCTTTCCACATATATAACTGGAACCAGTTTTCGCCAGCTGGTGCAGCTTTGACCACATCTTCGATTGATGTTGTGCCTAATGTAGAGAGTGAAAAAGGAATGCCAAATTTTTCAGCAGCGCGGGCTCCAGCTATTTCACCTTCTGTCTGCATTAAGCGAGTAAAGCCAGTAGGCGAAATTCCCATCGGCATCTTGTGCGTAATACCAAATACTTTGCGAGATAAATCAACTGAGGAAACATCGCGCAGAATATTGGGAATGAATTCAATATCTCTAAATGCTTGGCGAGCTCGCTCGAGTGAAACTTCTGATTCAGCAGCGCCATCTGTGTAATCAAAGGGACCTTGCGGAGTGCGCTTCTTGGCGATTTCACGTAAATCCCAGATTGTCATCGCCCGATTCAGGCGCGCTTGCTTGCGATTTAATGATGGGCCGCGAAAGCGAAGTAATTGCGCCAGCTTGATGGGATTTGGAAACTGGCGCTTTACATTCTTCGACATGCGCCTATCTTAAGGCTAACGCTGTGATTTGTGTCTATCAGCCATTAAATCCATCAGCGCAAAGAGCACACCAGAAACTACGAAGGTCATATGAATTCCAATGCGCCAACCTTCACGATTAGCATCGAAGGTTCCCTCTTTCATAAAGTCCTTGAGCAGTTCAATGACAGAGATAGCAACCAACGAGCCAATCAATTTAATTTTTAAACCGCTGTAATCAACATGGCCCATCCAGTGTGGGCGATCTTCGGCATCCTCTGCAACTTTAATTTTGGAGACAAAGTTTTCATATCCAGCAAAGAGCACGATGATGATCAGGTTGCCGAGCAAGACTGTGTCGAGAAGTTCGAGTACTTGCAGGGTTATTTCACCGGCAGTTGCACCTTGCATATGTGTAATTAGATGCCAGAAGGCATGGAAGAAGCGATAGAGAATCGGCACAAGTGCCAGCAATA
>CAZGXO010000010.1:0-17463 GCA_964529875.1 uncultured Candidatus Planktophila sp.
CCGGCATACCAAACCCAACAATCGATTGCTTGCGCAACTATTGCCTTTGCCTTTGCGGGAGTGAGGCCGAGTGCGCTTGTGATCTCTTGGTTAAATTGTTCTGCCCGACCTTCAAGCATCTCTGCGATGCGATAAAGAATTTGTCCACGGTTATATGCCGTTGCTTGCGCCCAACCTGCTTGGGCAGCTCGAGCTGCAGTGACGGCATCTCGTAAATCTTTTCGGGAGGCAAGACATGGGTTGGCAATGAAATTTTTATCTTTGCCAATTACTTCAAAGACTCTGCCAGATTCGCTGCGCGGGAAGGCGCCGTTGATAAAGAGTTTGTAAGTCTTTCTCACTTCAATCCGATTTTGAGGAGCCATCACCGGGCACCTGCCTTTAAATATGCAGCAAGGCCATGTCTGCCACCTTCGCGCCCCCACCCAGATTCCTTATAACCACCAAATGGAGAAGTTGGATCAAATTTATTAAAGGTATTTGCCCAGATGACGCCGGCTCGTAATTTTTGGGTAGCCCATAAGATGCGCGAGCCTTTCTCGCTCCAGACTCCAGCAGATAAACCAAAGGGAGTGTTATTAGCTTTATCAATGCCCTCTTGCGGAGTGCGGAAGGTGAGAATTGAGAGTACTGGACCAAAGATCTCTTCTTGAGCGATGCGATGAGCTTGGGTCACGCCGGTGAAGATAGTGGGGGCAAACCAAAAACCTTTATCAGAGAGCTGACATTGCGGGCTCCAGCGCTCAGCGCCTTCTGCATCGCCCGATGCTGAGAGTTCTTGAATTTTGCTCAATTGTTCGCGCGAATTAATTGCCCCTAAATCAGTGTTCTTATCAAGTGGATTTCCTACTCGAATCTTCTCCATGCGTAGCTTGAGCTTTTTCACTAACTCATCTGCAATATTCTCTTGCACGATAAGTCGTGAACCAGCGCAACAGACATGGCCTTGATTAAAGAAGATGCCATTGACAATACCTTCGACAGTTTCATCAATAGGGGAATCCTCAAAGACTAAATTCGCACCTTTGCCACCAAGTTCCAGTGTCGCCTTCTTATCTGTGGCAGCAATTGCTCGCGCAATCTTCTTCCCCACTTCCGTGGAACCAGTGAAGGCAATCTTGGAGATTCCGGGATGGTGAACGAGTGCAGCGCCAGTGCTTCCATCGCCTGTCACAATATTGACAACGCCATCTGGTAGCTCTGCCTGTTGACACACTTCTGCAAAGAGCAGCGCAGTCAAAGAAGTTGTCTCAGCGGGTTTTAAGACGACGGTATTTCCGGTAGCTAGTGCAGGTGCAATCTTCCACGCCAACATTAAGAGTGGAAAATTCCAAGGAATAATCTGCCCGGCAACTCCGTAGGCAGCAGGATTCTTGCCAAGGCCTGCATAATCTAGTTTGTCAGCCCATCCTGCGTGATAGAAGAAATGCGCAGCTACAAGTGGAATATCAACATCACGAGTTTCGCGAATGGGTTTGCCATTATCAAGGGTCTCAAGCACAGCAAATTCGCGGGCTCGCTCTTGCAGGATGCGCGCAATGCGATAGAGATATTTACCGCGTTCTTTGCCCGATAACTTTGACCAAGTCTTTGTATACGCCTTGGTAGCTGCAGCGACTGCCTTATCGATATCACTTTGATTACCCAGTGAAATTTGACTTAAGACTTCTTCGGTCGCAGGGTTAATGGTTGAAAAAAGTTTCTTTCCTGGGACAAAAGCGCCGCCAATAAAATGGCCATATTTAGGCTTAATCTTGACGATCGCGCTGGATTCCAGCGATGGTGCATAGTCAAAAGTCATTACCGCTCCAGTTAATCGATCGTCACGTAGTGAGGGCTAGCGTAGTAGCCATCGTCCATTTTCATGCGTTGCATCAAGAGATCATTAAGCAGCGCACTTGCTCCGATGCGGAAATAGCGTGGAGTAAGCCACTCTGCACCTGCGGTTTCATTGACGAGGACCAATTGTTTGATGGCATCTTTGGTTGTGCGAATTCCTCCTGCTGGTTTGACTCCGATGCGCTGCCCGGTCATCGCATAGAAATCTCGCACCGCTTCCAGCATCACAAGTACCACTGGAGGAGTGGCAGCTGGAGCAACTTTCCCGGTTGAGGTTTTGATGAAATCAGCACCGGCGAGCATCGCTAAATAAGAAGCTTTGCGCACATTGTCATACGTGACGAGCTCTCCAGTTTCAAAGATTACTTTTAAGTGTGCTTTATCCCCGCACACTTTTCGTATCTGCACAATCTCATCAAATACAAGGCCATATCTTCCCGATAAAAATGCGCCCCGATCAATCACCATATCGATTTCGGCTGCACCAGCATCAATGGCATCTTGTGTATCGCGCACCTTGACCTCCATAGATGCACGTCCAGATGGAAATGCAGTAGAGACGGCAGCGACGGGAACATGCGCGCCACCAATGGCATCAAGATGGCTTCTCGCTATCTGCACCATGTCGTTGTAGACACAGATTGCACCCACACTTGGAACCGAACTATCAGTGGGATCTGGGCGGACAGCTTTGGCACAGAGCGCGCGCACTTTTCCAGGAGTATCAGCGCCTTCCAATGTTGTGAGGTCAACCATGGAGATTGCAGTGTCTATCGCCCATTTTTTGGAGGAAGTCTTAATGCTCCGGGTTGCCAACATCGCAGCTCGTGATTCAGCACCCACTTGATCGACGCCAGGAAGTTGCCCCAGAAATTGCACCAGAGATTTTTCGCTGCCATCGACCAAGCCGTAAAAACTCATGAGAGGAATTCTTTCAGAGGATTTCGCAACTCGTCGAGCAATTGTTGGGCAGCAGCTGCAGTTTCAGCAATTACTTCAACGTAACACTTCAATTTTGCTTCTGTTCCGGATGGCCGGATGATGATGCGAATATCTCCATCGAGCCAGATGCGAAGCCCATCAGTAGGTGGCAAACCATCGCGTGGAGCTGCTAAATCATCAATCTGCTTCACACTTTTGCCAGCAATTTCCCGCGGTGGGTTATTTCGTAGTTGATGTAAAAGTGTGGAGATAGTCTTGATATCGCTGACTCGAATTGAGATTTGTTCTGTTCCATGGAAACCATGACGTTTCCAGACATCTGCAAGCAAGTCAGAGAGTGAAAGCCCTGACCGTTTCAGATCAAGGGCGATCTGAGTCAAATAGAGAGCTGCAGATATTCCATCCTTATCATTGACAGTTTCTGAATCCACTGCATAGCCGATTGCTTCTTCATATCCAAAAGCTAAATCTTCGATTTTAGCGAGCCATTTGAAACCGGTTAAGGTCTCTTGAAAGTCGACTCCATAGTGTTGAGCGATTTTGCGTAGCGCTGAAGATGAAACAATGGAATTGCCAAAAGTGCCAGTTGGTTTTTTTCGCGCTATCCATTCACCAAATATGATTCCGATTTCATCACCGCGCAGCATGCGCCAAGAACCATTGACATCACAGATTGCTGCGGCACAACGATCGGCATCAGGATCATTGGCAATCACCAAATCTGCTGAAACTTTTTCTGCTTTGGCTAGCGCTAAATCGATTGCTCCTGGCTCTTCTGGATTGGGAAAGGCGACGGTCGGAAAATCTGGATCTGGAGTGCATTGTTCATCTACTGTAACCAGTCCAGTGAAACCTGCCTGCGTAAATACTTTTTTGACAGTCTCAGTTCCGACACCGTGCATGGCGGTGTAAACAACGGTGATTTCTCCTGGATGTGGTGCAAGGGCGCTAGTTCGTGAAATATATTCATCAACAACGCGATCATCGAGCACTGTCCATTGGCGTGCTCGCGGTTGTGTGGCAAGTGAGGTAATCGCGGCGATTTCTGCAGCGATATAACCGTCGGTTGGATTAATAATCTGTGATGCCGCATAGTGGATGTCATCTGCGGTAGGTCCCACATAGACCTTATAACCATTATCTTGTGGAGGATTATGGCTAGCAGTCACCATGATTCCGATATCACAATTGAGAAAAGACGTTGCAAAAGCTAAAACTGGAGTAGGTAGCGGGCGCGGCAAGATAAATACCTGCATTCCGGCGCCACTAAAAATCTCTGCGCTCTCAAAAGTAAAATCTTCTGATCCGTATCTAGCATCTCGCCCAATAACAACTGTGCGCATTGCACGCTTTTTCATATAAGCCGCAATTCCGGCAGCTGCACGACCTACAACAGCGCGATTCATGCATGATGGCCCAGGACCTATTGGTCCACGTAATCCTGCAGTTCCAAATTGCAGAAAACCATTGAAATAACTTCGTAGCGTTACTTCATCGCCGGCTGAGAGCAACTCAGTTAAACGCCGTGCCGTTGTAGGGTCTGGATCATCTGCGATCCAACTTTCAACTTCAGTACGAAGCGCGCTATCCATGATTTAAAGTCTCTTCTAGATCTTTTATAGCAATTGTGGAATCGTATTTTTAAGAAGAGTTCCCATACGGCTAGCCGCGGCTTTGCCAGCTGCGATTACCTCTTCATGATTTAATTTTTCTCCAGTAATTCCAGCTGCTGCATTTGTGACAAGAGAAATTCCTAGTACTTCGGCGCCAAGGGCATGAGCTGCAATAGCTTCTGGCACAGTAGACATTCCAACAAGGTCAGCGCCCATCGCGCGCATCATAGAAATTTCTGCGGGAGTTTCATATGTTGGTCCGCGCCAGTGCACATACACACCTTCTGCAAGAGTGGCATCCGCTTTCTTCATAATTGCGCGGATACGTTTGCTGTAGAGATCTGTGAGATCAACGAAAGTCGCACCTGATAATGGCGAGACTCCAGTCAGTGAAATATGGTCTCGAATTAATACCGGTTGGCCAACTGAGTAATCGCGATTAATTCCACCGCAGGCATTGGTGAGGATGACTACTTTGCATCCTGCTTTGACTGCAGTACGTACTCCGTGAACAACTGGCTCGACTCCTTTTCCTTCATAAAGATGAGTCCGGCCGAGAAAAACTAAGGCACGAATACTTGTGCCATCACCTGTAATTTCATACGAACGCACTTTGCCAGAATGGCCGGCAACTGCTGGCGCCGAGAATCCGGTGAGCTCATGTGTATTGCATTCAAAAGTTGCAGAACCCAGCGCTTCGGTTGCATCAACCCATCCAGAGCCCATGACCAAAGCAATATCGTGGCGAGCGACGCCACTTCGTTCTGCAATTTCTTGCGCTGCTTTCTCTGCAGCTGCAAGTGGATCCGAATAAAGCAGATCAGTCGCGCTCATGCCTCAATAATGTCACAGAGAACAGTTCCACTTGCAACAGTTTCTCCGATCGTTGCCTTTAAATTCTTTATCACGCCATCTTTGTGGGCAGTGAGAGGTTGCTCCATCTTCATAGCTTCTAGGACAACCACCAAATCTCCTGCAACTACCTTCTGACCTTCGGTCACTGCAATCTTTACAACGGTGCCTTGCATAGGACTTGTCAGTCCTGAACCAGTATTGCCCGATGTAGATGATTGCTTGGCGCGGTGGCGTTTTACAACTGGCTCGGGGCTGTGAATGACGATATCAAAGCGCTTGCCATTCACTTCTGCAACCAACTTTTCTGCGGCAACGCGAGTCTGTGTTTCCACGCTGATGTAGTCACCAGGTGCAATCTCATTCTTAAATTCATTTTCAATATAACTTGTATAGACCTTGAAATTTTCGGTAAATGATGGGTCTTGCAAAATTGCACGATGAAATGGCAGGGCCGTGGCTAAACCTTCAACGTGAAATTCGGCAAGTGCGCGACGCGCTCTTTCGATAGCTTCTTTTCTCGTCGCACCAGTCACAATTAATTTAGCTAAGAGCGAATCAAAATTTCCGCCAATGACATCGCCATTTCTAAAACCAGCATCAACTCTTACTCCCGGACCACTAGGAAGTTGCCACGCGGTAATACGACCTGGAGCTGGTAAAAATGAACGACCCGGATTCTCGCCGTTAATTCGAAATTCAATCGAATGTCCACGGATTATTGGATCATCAAAGCCCAGGCTCTCACCCATAGCGATTCGGAATTGTTCACGCACTAAATCAATCCCAGTGACTTCTTCAGATACAGGATGCTCAACTTGCAAGCGAGTATTTACTTCAAGAAAGGAGATAGTGCCATCGCTTCCTACCAAGAATTCACAAGTTCCCGCACCGATATAGCCAGCCTCTTTCATAATTGCTTTACTGGAACGGTATAACTCAGCGATTTGAGCGTCGCTTAAGAATGGCGCAGGAGCTTCTTCCACTAACTTTTGATGACGCCGTTGAAGCGAACAGTCGCGTGTTGATACAACGACCGCATGGCCCTTCTTATCAACTAAAACTTGAGTTTCAACATGTCGTGGTTTATCAAGATAGCGCTCTACAAAACATTCACCGCGGCCAAAACCAGCGATAGCTTCGCGCACAGCTGATGCATAAAGTTCAGGAATTTCTTCAAGGGTGCGCGCTACTTTTAAGCCACGCCCACCGCCACCAAAGGCCGCCTTGATCGCAACTGGTAAACCATGTTCTTTGGCAAAGGCGACTACCTCTTCTGCATTCGCCACAGGATCTTTCGTACCTGCGACAAGTGGCGCACCGGCAGCAGCAGCAATCTTGCGCGCAGAAACTTTATCGCCGAGTGCGCTAATTGCCGATGGTGGTGGTCCAATCCAGATTAAACCTGCTGCGATGACTGCCTCTGCAAACTGCGCATTCTCAGAGAGAAATCCATATCCAGGATGAATTGCATCAGCGCCTGATTTCTTGGCAACGCTGATAATTTTTTCAATATTGAGATAGGTATCTTTAGCAGTTACCCCATCGAGTGAGTAAGCAAAATCTGCACTTTCAGTGTGTAGCGCAGTGCGATCTTCTTCAGAATAGATGGCAACAGATTCAATCCCATGATCTTTACAAGCACGGATTACACGCAGCGCGATTTCGCCGCGGTTTGCAATCAATACGCGCTTCATGCCAACTCCTTTACCTGTGGCCAAGCGTAGCCAAGTTGATTGAAGGCGCTCCGAAGAAATGGCATAGATATTCCCACCACATTTGTGTAGTCACCATCAATGTGGGGAATAAATGGTGAACCAAAACCGTCCAGGGTAAAACCACCTGCTACATGGAGTGGCTCACCAGATGCTACATAATCATCGATTTCTGCATCAGTCATCTTTGAGAAGGTGACTTTAGTGGTGACGCGATCGGCAATTTCTTTACCTTTTTCAGTATCAATAATGCAATGCCCAGTATGGAGCAGACCTGAACGCCCACTAATTTTCTGTGCCCGTTCTCGTGCAATCTCTGGACTTCCTGGTTTTCCAAAACTCTCTCCATCTACATCAAAAGTTGAGTCGCAACCAATAATGATGGCGGGGTAATCAATTAACTCTCGCACCGTATGCGCTTTCGCGATAGCTAAGGCAATGACCATATCCTGAGGGCTCATAGCGTTGAAGAAATCTGTCTCTTCATCTACATGGCTTACAACAATTGTGGGAGTAAGACCAGCGCCCTCTAAGAGTCTGCGTCGTGATTGCGATTGTGAAGCTAAAACAATCCGTGGCATTTATCCGCGCTTTCGAGCACCAAATGAAATTTGGTGGGGAAGTGGTTGGCGGATGTGGGGTAAACCAAAGTTACTTCGCTTTACAACCGGGGCATGGATAACAACCTTCCGGGTACGTAAAACCTGTTCCAGGGCTGCCAACTCTTCAGGAGTTGGATTTCCAGATGTGACTGTGAAATTCATAGTGGGCCTCAAAGTCGAATTCAGTTTTAGAGCGGAATATTTCCGTGCTTGCGCGCTGGAAGAGCATCTCGTTTTGTCTTCAGAGTGCGGAAGGCCTTGGTGATGTATTGCCGCGATTCTTCCGGTTCAATCACGCTATCAATAGTGCCGCGTTCTGCTGCCAAATATGGATTAGAAAATTTTTCAGTGTATTCAGCCATTAATTCAACTCGTTTAGCATCCTGATCTTTAGCTTCAGAAAGTTCTTTACGATAGAGAATATTGACAGCGCCTTGTGCGCCCATAACTGCAATCTCTGCTGTTGGCCAAGCAAAGTTGATATCACTTCCTAAATATTTGGAACCCATCACAATAAAAGCGCCGCCATATGCTTTGCGTGTAATGAGGGTGACAAGTGGAACCGAAGCCTCGGCATATGCGTAGAGCAATTTGGCTCCGCGACGGATGATTCCATTCCACTCTTGTTCTGTACCAGGCATAAATCCGGGAACATCAACTAGAGTCAGAATTGGAATGCTGAAAGCATCGCAGAAACGTAAGAAGCGAGCAGCTTTTTCTGATGAATTGATATCGAGAGTTCCAGCTAACTGTGATGGTTGGTTTGCAATGATGCCGATGGATTGACCTTCAATGCGCGCAAAACCAACGACGACATTTGGCGCGAAGAGAGCATGTACCTCAAGAAATTCGCCTTCATCGACAAGCGTCTGAATGAGAACTTTCATGTCGTATGGCTGATTTGGACTATCAGGAATTAATGCATTGAGCGCTCGATCTTGCTCAGTCTTATCAAGCGTTTCAGTTGCTGGAAGAACTGGTGAACCATCTAAGTTATTTGATGGCAGATAAGAGAGCAGCGCTTTCACATAATCAATGGCATCCGCTTCTGATTCTGCCAAATAATGGGCATTTCCAGATTTGGTGTTATGTGTGAAGGCGCCACCAAGTTCTTCCATACCGACTTCTTCACCAGTGACAGTCTTGATGACATCTGGGCCGGTAATAAACATATTGGAGGTTTCCTTCACCATAACGGTGAAATCTGTGAGCGCGGGGGAATAAGCAGAACCACCAGCGCAAGGGCCCAAGATCAAGGAAATTTGTGGAATCACCCCAGATGAGCGTGTGTTGAGGCGAAAAATCTTTCCGTATCCATTGAGCGATGCCACACCTTCTTGAATGCGAGCACCACCTGAATCATTAATTCCAATAAGAGGAATTCCAGATTTCAGTGCGAATTCTGCAATTTTTACAATTTTATCTGCGTGTACTTCACCGAGAGATCCACCAAAAACTGTGAAATCTTGTGAGTACAAAGCGATTGGTCTGCCATCTACCGTTGCAGTTCCAATCACTACGCCATCGCCATATGGACGGTTCTTCTCCATTCCAAAATTAGCCGCACGATGCTTGGCAAATTCATCAATTTCTGTAAATGAATCTGGGTCAACCAGCATCTCAATACGCTCACGTGCGGTGCCTTTACCTTTAGCATGTTGCTTTTCGATTGCCCGCTCAGAACCAGCATGGATAGCTTCATCGATTCGGTTCTTTAAATCTGAAATTTTTCCCGAAGTAGTATGCATATCTGGGCTCATGAACATAAGGTACTAGCCATGTGTCCAGTTACGCCAAGACCGCTACTCAACAGTTCAGTTATTGCGCAACAAGTCTCGCAATACTGGCGAGTAAGCGTGGTCGAAGTCACCGGATCAACACAAGAAGATTTATTACAAAAAGTTTCTGATTTAACAATTCAGGATGGTGATGTTCTGGCCACTGAATTTCAAAGAAGTGGCAGAGGTCGTCTTGATAGAACTTTTGAAGCAGATGCTTCAACTGCCTTGATGCTTAGTCTCTATATTTCACCTCAAGTAGAGAGATCTGAGTGGAGTTTTATCCCCCTTATCACTGGACTGAGTGCAGCACATGCAATTTCTCACATCAATCCGGAAATCGATATTTCATTGAAGTGGCCCAATGATTTATTGATTGGTGCCAAAAAATGCGGGGGAATCATTGCCCAAGCGGTTGCACAAGGAATAGTTGTTGGTATTGGCATTAATGTTGAAATGTCAAAGGAACAATTGCCAGTTTCACATGCCACTTCTTTAGCTATTGAAGGAGCAAGAGTTCTTGATCGAAATCAATTAGCAGCAGCGCTTCTCAATTCTTTTGCCGAGTTGCGCCAGAGATGGGAAGCAGGTGAAGACTTACTCCATCTCTATAAGGAAAAATGCGCCACTCTCGGTCGAGAAGTGGAGGTGCATCTCCCAGATGGCACTCAGATCACAGATACCGCGATTGACATCTCCAAAGTAGGCGAATTAGTTCTAAGGAGCGGTACTCGAATTACATCAGCAGATGTGATTCATCTACGATAGCGCGGTGCCACCAGAAACTCGAGAGTACTTTCCTACAGTTGGAGTAATCGGCGCGGGACAGTTGGCGCGCATGATGGTGGCTCCCGCGACAGCACTTGGAATTTCACTACGACTCTTTGCACAGGATTCCGCAGATTCTGGAGCTCAGGTATGCGCGCATGTGGTTGGAGATTTTAAGAATGTGGATGCGCTCAAAGAATTTGCCAAGGATTGCGATGTCATTACCTTCGAACATGAATTAGTGCCGCTCTCAGTGATCAAAGGCTTAGAAGCTTCAGGTGTTCGGGTATATCCACCTTCTCACGCATTTATTTATTCGCAGGATAAGGCAGAGATGCGCAAGAAATTGCAGAAATTTCCGGCTCCACAGTGGAGAGTCATCTCATCCAGTGAGGAAGTAGATACATATCCAGTCATAGCAAAATCAATTTCTGGCGGATATGACGGACGTGGGGTATGGAAGGTCAATTCAAGAGAAGAATTAGTAAATATTCTTACTCATAATCCAGTGGTATTGCTTGAAGAGTTAATCCAGTTTGATTCTGAAATTGCAGTGATGGTGGCTCGATCTCCTCATGGTCAAGCAACGAGCTGGACTCCTACCGAAACTGTGCAGCAAGATGGAATTTGCACCATGACCATTTCACCTGCATCGAATATATCTGCCGAGATTGCCGAAACTGCACAGCGAATAGCGCTTGAGATTGCAGAAGAAGTTGGCGTAATTGGAGTTATGGCTGTTGAAATGTTTGTGAAAGGCGATCAGTTATACGTCAATGAACTTGCAATGCGTCCTCATAATTCAGCACATTGGACAATCGATGGTGCTACAACCAGCCAATTTGAACAGCATTTAAGAGCAATACTTGATTTACCTCTGGGCGATCCATCAATGACTGCACCTTATGCTGTGATGGGAAATATTCTGGGTGGCGAAAAAACTAATATGTATCGCCCATATCTTCACCTCATGGCGCGAAATCCTGAACTTAAATTTCATCAGTATCAAAAAGAGGTCCGTCCAGGGCGAAAAATTGGCCACGTTTCCGCAGTAGGCAATGACCTCGTACAATTAATCTCTGATGTGCAGCATGCACGCGATTACATGAGTGGAGAAATTGATGAGTGAGACAACAGAAGTTGCCATCATCATGGGATCAGATTCTGATTGGCCGGTCATGGAAGAAGCGGCAAAAGCGCTGGATTCTCTCTCAATTTCTTATTCTGTAGATGTTGTGTCGGCACATCGCATGCCAGAAGAGATGATGGATTTTGCAAAAAACGCAGCGCAACGTGGGATAAAGGTCATCATTGCAGGTGCTGGCGGAGCTGCCCATCTTCCTGGAATGGTTGCATCATTGACGCCACTTCCTGTCATTGGCGTGCCTGTCTCTCTGAAAAACTTAGATGGCTTGGATTCACTTCTCTCCATCGTGCAAATGCCTGGTGGAGTACCAGTTGCAACAGTGGGAATTGATAACGCCAAAAACGCCGGAATTTTAGCTGCGCGCATTATTGGTTCTGCAGATACAAAGGTAAGAAACAGAATTGAAGATCAGCTTTCAAACCTCAACAGCGAAGCTAAAGCAAAAGGTGCGCAATTAAACGCCCGCCGGAGTACTAAAACCGGCTTCTAATCCGTTCTACCAAGTGCATGGACGCGCCAGCCTGCCGCACGCCATTTCTCTCGATCCATCACATTTCTACCGTCAATCAGAAATTTAGATTTCACTAGTTTTCCAATAACGTGTGGATCAAGCTCGCGGTATTCCTTCCACTCCGTTAAATGCAAGATTGCATCAACATCTTTCACGGCCTCAGTTACTACCTCATTAAAAATAAGGTTGGGAAAACGTTTGCGAGCAGGTTCAATACCTTTTGGATCATGCACAACTACCTGAGCGCCTGCAGCGCTGAGTTGCGCTGCAATATCAAGTGCTGGGGAATCGCGAACATCGTCGCTATCAGGCTTAAATGTTGCTCCCAGAACCGCGAACTTGTATTGGGTGAGATCTTCGGAGAGATCTGCACGAACCACATCAATCACTCTCTGCCTTGCCCGCAAATTAATTGCATCAATTTCGCGCAAAAATTCCAGCGCTTGTTCAGCGCCGAGTTCTTCAGCACGAGCCATAAAGGCGCGAATATCTTTTGGTAGACATCCACCACCGAATCCGATTCCTGCTTGTAAGAAGCGATGTCCTATTCGTGGGTCATAGCCAATTGCTTGAGCAAGAACAGTGACATCGCCGCCAGCTGCTTCACATACTTCTGCCATAGCGTTGATAAAAGATATCTTCGTTGCAAGAAATGAATTAGCGGCTACTTTCACAAGTTCCGCCGTAGGTAGATCAGCCTTAATCCACGGAGTTCCAAGATCAATAATGGGTTTGTAAACCTCTTTGAGAATACTTTCTGCGCGATCGTTTACGACGCCTACAACAAGTCGATTGGGCCGCAAGGTATCTTCTACTGCAAACCCTTCACGTAAAAATTCTGGGTTCCACGCCAAATCTGCTTGTGGCGCAGATTGCGCCAATTGTTCGCGGAGCATGTGTGCTGTACCAACTGGCACGGTGGATTTTCCAACCACTAGCGCACCAGATTTTAAGTGAGGTGCAATCGCTGCCACTGCTGACTTTACATAAGTGAGATCTGCTGCCAGCCCATCTTTACTTTGTGGAGTACCTACGCAGATGAAGTGAACATCAGCATCTTTAGCGTGAGAAAAATCAGAGCTAAAAGTTAATCGTCCGGTCTTTATTTCATCTGCCAGAAGTGAATCAAGTCCTGGTTCATAGAAGGGTAGTTCTCCTCTTGAAAGAAGCTCCACTTTGTGAGGATCGGTATCGACACCGATAACGTCAAAGCCGAGAGAGGACATGCATGCCGCATGGGTAGCACCTAAATAACCACATCCAATGACCGAAAGCTTGAGCGACATGAGATTGAGTCTAGGCGTTGGCCTTCGCAGCGCAAGGATTATCTGCAGCAGTTTTACTCTTAAATTTATCAATCTTTACAGGTTTGGCTGAGGGAGATGCTGTTGGCTTTACCAAATCCAGGAGCGGCTCATCATTTCGAATTTTGGTCCATAAATCCTGCGCCAAGACTTCATCCCAGATCACAACCGATCCCACCCCAGGAACATTTCCATTGGGGTCAGAAAGTGGCACGGTAAGAGTGCGCACATTCCCCGATGAGAGGTTTCGCATTTGCCGCGCCAGCGTTAATAAATCTTCTTTACTTACCGAAGTATCCATCTTCACCGTTGAGATGGTTGCGTTGTAAAAGTTCGCTAATTTCAGTGGATTAAGTAGAACTCCTGTACTGGTGGCTTTGCGAAGAACTGAAGAGATAAATTGTTGCTGCCGTTCCATACGCCCAATATCGCCACGTCCATCAAAATCTCGAGTCCGCACATATTTCAGCGCTTCAATGCCATCTAATTGATGCACACCTGCACTCATCACTAAATGACTCTTGGGGTCATTGATATTAACTTTTGAGCAAACCTCAATTCCACCAAGTGCATCAACTACGCCAGTAAATCCTGCAAAACTAATTTCCACATAGTGGTCAATCTTCAGATTTGTCTTTTCCTCCAACGCCTGAATTAAAAGTGGCGCACCGCCAAAGGCAAAGGCTGCATTGATTTTTCCGGGGCGAGCTGGAATATCGCGAGTGCCATCTTGACTCTTATGTGCTGGAACAGTTACCAAGGTATCGCGCGGAATTGAAACGATAAATGCTGCATCGCGCGCTTTACTGATATGGACCAGCAGCATGGTGTCAGAGCGTCCACCCGCTGCCACTGCTGTTGATCCCACTTTGAGAGCTTTGATTTGTGCCTTGGTCAAACCTTCACGGCTATCGGATCCAACAACAAGATAGTTGAGCGCTTGTGAGGTTTTTGCTGGGCGATTCTTCAATGTGCCAAAGACATCAATGCGCGAAATCTGTCCACTGACATGACCAAGTCCAAGCCACGATAGCGATGCAACCGCAACAACACCCACAGAGAGTGATGTAATTATCCGAATTGCACGGGACGCTTTCACATCCGTAGGGTACTTGCACGATAGCGTGGAGGGGATATGGCGACACAACTCTCAGAGTTACCTGGCTCACCACACCCTGCAGTGAGTGTCATTCTTCCAGTGTTGAACGAAGAGAAACATTTAGAGAGCGCAGTTTTATCAATACTTTCACAGGATTATCGCGGAGAATTTGAAGTAATTTTGGCAGTAGCTCCATCTCGAGATCGCACAGAAGAAATTGCTCACAAGCTCGCACGTGAAAATTCACAGATTAAAATTGTGGCAAGTCCAACCGGAAAAACTGCAGCAGGTTTAAATCTTGCACTCGCCGCATCGCACAGCCCGGTTGTAGTGCGCGTAGATGGACATTCACAAATTCCACATGATTACCTCTCACTCGTCGTTGAGATTCTCAATGAGACAGGGGCCGTAAATGTTGGTGGAATCATGGCGGCAGTTGGCACGACGAGATTTGAGAAGGCAGTTGCTGGCGCCATGCGTAGCGCATTTGGCGTTGGTGCTTCTCGATTCCATACGGGTGGAAAAGCTGGAGCGGTTGATACTGTCTATCTCGGTGCCTTTCGCCGCGAAGCGCTCGTTGCAATTGGTGGATTTGATGAGCGATTTACCCGGGCGCAAGATTGGGAACTTAATTTTCGTTTACGCGAAAATGGCGGAATTATCTATTTCGATCCACGGCTTCATGTGACGTATCAACCCCGCCCTAATCTGAAAGCTCTGGCAAAGCAATATTTTGAATATGGACGATGGCGCAGAGTCGTATCTCGGCGTTATGCCGGAACCATCAATGCTCGCTACCTCGCTCCACCTGTTGCATTAATTGGTTTTTCACTCTCTCTGATTCTGGGAATAGTGCAAGGACCGCTCTTTTTGATTCCCGCACTTATCTATATCGCTTTTATCGTGCTCGCTTCAGTGCGCATATCAACATCTTTTCGTGAATTCTTAATCTTATGTCTGGTGTTACCCACTATGCATTTTGCTTGGGGCGCAGGTTTCCTTCTCTCATCACAATCGCTTGTTCCTGCTGCACGATGAAGTATCTGCAGAAGAAATTGCAGCGCGCTTTCAGCGCCTTTCTCCTCGCCTTAACCTTTCTTGCGATTCCACACGCACATGCCGAAGTTCCAGCGCTCTTCTCCTTTACCGGTTCGGGATTTGGACATGGAGTTGGCATGAGCCAAATGGGAGCCAAAATTCGCGCCTTATCTGGTGAAAGCGCCACTGCAATTCTTAACTATTACTACAAGGATGTCGTTGTTGCGCCTTATCCAGATACGGCAACAATTAGAGTCAACATTGCTCATGCAGTCCGCACTCTGTCGCTTTTAACAAATGCCGCTGATTCATCGATGCAGATTTATGCTGGCGATATTCCGATAGGCACACCTGCCACACCCGTACTTAACTTTGCCGCCCGCCAAAAAGTTACAGTTCAGTTAGAGGCAAATTCCCTTACCTTTAATGGCCAAGTTGCGCCCGGAAAAGTTTTTACAGTGCGCTGGTTTGGCGCTACTCCCGTCATTACATTTTCACAATCGAACGTCACTACGCGCTATCGATATGGGCAAATACAAATCAAGATAGTGAAAAAGGCGCTTGAGGTAACCAATAGTTTAAGCGTGCATGATGAATATTTACTTGGATTAAGCGAGATGCCATCTCATTGGCCATCGGCAGCACTTGATGCCCAAGTTATCGCGGCTAGGTCCTATGCGCTCTCTAAAATCGGCACAATCCGAAGCGATTGCGATTGCCATGTCTATGACCACATCTCTGATCAGAATTTCGTCGGTTATGCCAAAGAGATAGAGAAGAAGATTGGGATTAATTGGCGAAGCGCTGTGCTTCGAACCAATGTGGACTCTGCGACAAGTTTGACAGTCCTTTCGAAAGGTAAACCCATTCAGGCGTATTACTTTTCCTCATCAGGTGGCGCAACCCAAACCACCCAAGATGCGTGGGGACAGCCATCCGCTTACACGCAATCAGTGGCAGATCCGGGCAGCCTTGATCCCGCACACAATCCACGTTTTGCCAAATGGTCAGCAACGAGTACACAAGCGCTGGTAGCAGCAGCATTCTTATTACCAAATATCACTACCTTAGAAATCTTAAGCCGCAATAGCGCAGGTGCTGTTACCTCAATTAAGGGAATCGCAAGTGACGGCGCCTTTAAAATATTGCGAGGGGATACTTTTAGAAGCCGGGCAAAGATTCCTTCGCCTTACTTTTACCTCAGCTAATTACTTTTTAATTGGCATGCAGTACTGAGTTAAGTCCACCCCAGGTGCCAGTACGCATCACAGCTTCGAGACCACCAGTGAGTGAATTTCGTCTAAAGAGCAGGTTATGCGCGCCAGAGAGTGAGCCAGCTTTGACAACCTGACCATCAGGAAGAGTTACTTTGGCAGCAGCGGTGATGTAAGTACCTGCTTCAACGACGCAGTTATTGCCAAGCGATATTCCTAAGCCGGAATTTGCTCCCAATAAACACTTTTCTCCAATTGAAATTACCTCTTTACCGCCACCACTGAGCGTTCCCATAATGGATGCTCCACCACCAATATCGCTGCCATCTCCGACAACAACTCCAGCTGAGATGCGTCCTTCCACCATAGAAGTACCTAAAGTGCCAGCGTTAAAATTCACAAAGCCTTCATGCATCACAGTTGTGCCACTTGCTAGATGGGCGCCAAGACGTACGCGATCTGCATCTGCGATGCGAACTCCAGATGGAATTACATAATCAACCATGCGTGGAAATTTATCGATGGAAAGTACTGTCAGATGTCCATCTCGTGCTCGAAGCAACGCCCGTACCTTTTCAAAACCATCTACTAAGCATGGCCCAGAAGATGTCCAGACCACATTGGTAAGCAATCCAAAGATGCCCTCTAACGAGAGGCCATGTGGTTTCACCAGGCGATGCGAAAGCAGATGCAGTCGCAAATACACATCGCGCGCATCGGCAGGTGCAGAATCCAGATCAATTTCAATCGAAACTAATTGGCGAGTTATCCCGCGAATCTCATCTTTGCCAACTAAAGCCTGCAGAGATTGGTCTGGTGCGCCTTGCAGATTTCCAAGCGCCGGCGCCGGGTACCAGACATCAAGCACCGTTTCTCCAGAAACAGTTGCTATTCCATGGCCATATGCATGTGACGACATGACCAAAGCCTAACCCCTATCCTCTTCCTCATGCGTATTGCAGTCTTCTGTTCATCGTCACCATCAATAGATTCGAAATATATCGATTTAGCATTTGACCTTGGTGCAGAAATTGCAGCACA
>CAZGXO010000011.1:0-17455 GCA_964529875.1 uncultured Candidatus Planktophila sp.
ATTAATCTGTATTAACAATCTTAAAAGCTTCGGCGATACGTCCTTCGGGTAAACCACCGATTCCAGCATTGCGCTGCCCCCATTCACGGAGCATCTCTTCTAAATTATCCATATGGCCAGTTTGTGATGCATGTTCTTTAAGCGCCGCTAATTTGTAATGAAATGTATCGGTGATATCGACAAAGTGATCAGGGTGGGCATGACCTTGCATCCACACTTCACGGACTTTCCATGGTTGCAAATTCTCTTTTTCAAGTAAATCGGTAAAGGCAAAAGGATTTCGCGCATCGGGATATACCGCTTGGATTGTGGCTTCACCGGCTGCTAAGTGATCAGGGTGGCTTGCACCGATGCGTTCCCAGTTGCGTTCAGGGGATTGGCAGACAATCCGATCTGGCTGCACTCGACGAATTTGGCGAACAATATCTTTACGCAGTTGCAGAGTTGGCTCTAGATGTCCATCTACATAATTAAGAAAGGTGACATCGCTAATTCCAAGCGCTGCGCATGCTGCGCGTTGTTCGCGTTGTCTTACTTGTGGCATCTCTTCGCGAGAATAAGAAGAAGCCTCTCCACCTTGATCGCCGTTTGTGCAGAGAACGTAGGAGACGTGGATACCTTGCTTGACCCATTGCGAAATAGTTCCAGAAGCTCCGAAATCTGAATCGTCAGGATGCGCGTTGACAACGAGAACTCGTTTGATTTCTGAATCTGCAATTGGTTCCACAATTCACCTTTATCTTTCTTGTGGGTGAAGCCTAATAGACTGCGCGCTATGACTGATACCGACCCATTGCTTGCAGGGCTCAATCCCCAGCAACAGAAAGCGGTATCACATCAAGGATCTCCACTCTTAGTTGTTGCTGGCGCCGGCTCTGGAAAGACTCGTGTATTAACCAGGCGCATTGCATACATCATGGCGCGGCGCGATGTGCGCCCCTATGAAATATTGGCAATCACCTTTACCAATAAAGCAGCGGGCGAGATGAAAGAGCGCGTTGCAGATTTAGTAGGAGCCGTTGCCCGGTCGATGTGGGTCTCAACTTTTCACTCATCGTGTGTTCGCATGTTGCGCCAAGAAGCAACCAGGCTTGGCTACAACTCATCATTTACTATCTACGATTCTGCAGATTCCCAGAAATTAATCTCGCAAGTAATGGAATCTCTCAATCTAGATTCCAAACGCTATCCAGCACGCCAATTTCAACATTTGATTTCCAATGCGAAAAATGAGCTACAAACCCCACACGATTATCTTCGCCAAGTCACCAATCAATTCGAAACGATTGTGGCCGATGTCTATACCTTCTATGAAAAACGTCTACAGCAAGCCAATGCCATGGATTTTGATGACCTCATCATGAAAACAGTGCAGGTGCTGCAGCAATTTCCCGAGGCTAAGGCGCGCTTTCGCTCTCGCTTTCGCCATATCTTGGTTGATGAATACCAAGATACTAATCATGCGCAATATGTCCTTATCAAAGAGCTCACAGGTAGCGAAGGAGATGGATTTCCTGTGGCCGAACTCTGCGTTGTGGGCGATGCCGACCAATCAATCTATGGATTCCGTGGCGCAACAATCCGCAATATTCTGCAATTTGAAGTTGATTTTCCCAACGCAGCAACGGTCTTGCTCGAACAGAATTACCGCTCTACCCAAAATATTCTCTCTGCCGCTAATTCAGTCATCACCAAGAATGAATCTCGCAAAGAGAAGAATCTCTGGTCCGATGCAGGATCGGGTGCACCACTTATTGGCTATGTGGCTGAATCTGAATATGCAGAAGCTGAATTTGTCAGAGGTGAAATTCGAGATTTAGCAGATAAAGGTGCATCGAATCCCGGAGATACCGCAGTTTTCTATCGCACCAATGCTCAATCTCGCGTCTTTGAAGAAGTCTTTATGCGCGCTGCTATCCCTTACAAAGTTGTCGGGGGGTTGCGCTTTTATGAGCGGAAAGAGGTAAAAGATCTCCTGGCTTATGTGCGCTTGATTGCTAATCCCAGCGATGAAGTATCGCTACGGCGCATCATTAACTACCCCAAGCGGGGAATCGGAGATCGCGCTCTCGAAGAAGTTGCAGCCTTTGCAGCGCGCGAGCAGATCTCACTCTTTGCCGCACTGCTTCGCATCACAGAGATGAGTAGCGTTCCCAATAAAGCTGCGCAATCTATTGCCACATTTACCAAGATGGTTACTGCGCTACAAACGTTGCTGGAAGCCAAGAGCAAGCCATCGGTCATTATCGAAGCGGCGCTTGAACAATCGGGATTACTGGCAGACCTTGAAAATAGTACTGATCCACAAGATGAAGTTCGCTTGGAAAACTTACAAGAACTGGTTTCAGCAGCGCTGGATTATGAAGAGCGCCCACTTGATGAATTAGCAGAAGATGAAGAAATCTCACTTGCTGGTTTTCTCGAAAAAGTTTCATTAGTTGCAGATGCAGATGAGATTCCAGATGGCGTAGACCACGGTGGAGTTGTCACGCTCATGACGCTACACACTGCAAAAGGTCTGGAGTTTCCCACTGTATTTCTCACTGGTCTAGAAGATGGCATCTTTCCGCACTCACGCACCCTTGATGATCCAAATGAAGTTGAGGAAGAACGTCGTTTGGCATATGTCGGATTAACTCGCGCCGAAAAGCGGCTCTACTTATCGCGCGCTGAATATCGCTTAACTTTTGGATCACCGCGCTATAACCCGGCATCTCGATTTCTTGATGAGATTCCGACTGATCTCATCGAATGGCGCAGCGATAATTCCAATTCATACAATGCACGCGCACTTCGCACATCTCGTATTCCTTCTGCGCCACCTCCACGAGCAACCGGCAAAAAATCTTCTGCCATGGTGCTTGCAATCGGGCAGCGTGTGTCACATGACACATTTGGCCTTGGCACAGTTGTCGCCCTTGCTGGCGAAGGAGATAAAGCAGAAGCGACCATCAACTTTGGTCAATATGGAGATAAGCGACTTCTCTTGCGCTATGCCCCTGTCACTGCGCTCTAATTTCTCCACTTAAGATTGGCCACTGCACCATTCATCTGCCCCCAAGGAGTTTTTAGGTGGATCTCTACGAATATCAAGCACGCGATCTCTTTGAAAAACATACTGTTCCCGTTTTACAAGGAGCAGTCGCCACAACTGCAGATGAGGCAGAACGCGCAGCAAGCGCCATGGGTGGCAAAGTTGTCGTCAAAGCACAAGTAAAAGTTGGTGGGCGCGGAAAAGCAGGCGGAGTTAAATTAGCAACTGATGCCAAAGATGCACATGAAAAAGCTGGTGCAATTCTTGGAATGGATATCAAGGGCCACACAGTTCATAAAGTCATGATTGCGCAGGCAGCTCCCATCGCCGCTGAATATTATGTTTCTATTCTGCTTGATCGTTCTAATCGCACATTTTTAGTGATGGCATCGGTTGCCGGCGGCATGGATATTGAGGAAGTTGCGCGCACTGCTCCAGAGAAATTAGCAAAAGTTCCGGTCTCTGCAGTAGATGGAATTTCTCCTGCTAAGGCGGCCGAAATCGTTGCGCAAGCGCAATTCCCCCGCGAAGTCGCAGATCAAGTTGCTGATGTGCTGGTGAAATTGTGGGAGACCTTTAAATCTGAAGATGCCACTTTGGTGGAAGTCAATCCACTCGTAAAGACTGAAGACGGTCGCATTATCGCTCTCGATGGCAAAGTAACTCTTGATGACAATGCTGATTTTCGCCAACCTGATCATGCAGCGTTGATTGATCAGGCAACCACTAATCCACTTGAAGCAGCTGCGAAAGAGAAGGGTTTGAATTACGTCAAACTTGATCATGGCCAAGTAGGCATTATTGGAAATGGCGCAGGACTTGTGATGTCCACCCTTGATGTCGTTGCTTATGCAGGCGAAAAATTTGGTGGCATGCGACCTGCTAACTTCCTAGATATCGGTGGTGGCGCTTCTGCGCAGGTGATGGCCGATGGTTTATCCATCATCCTTGGTGATCCAGATGTGAAGAGCGTATTCGTCAACGTCTTTGGTGGAATCACAGCGTGCGATGCGGTAGCAAATGGCATTGTGCAAGCGCTCGAACTTTTAGGTGCGAAGGCAACTAAACCCATTGTGGTGCGCCTTGATGGCAATAACGTTCTCGAAGGTCGCGCCATTCTTAACTCTGCAAATCATCCACTTGTTGAACAAGCCGAAACTATGGATGGCGCAGCAGCACGCGCTGCAGAATTGGCGGCGCGCTAATGTCAATCTTTATCAACGCAACAAGCAAAGTTATTGTGCAAGGAATGACTGGTTCTGAAGGAACTAAACACACACGCCGCATGCTCAAATCAGGTACCAAAGTTGTCGGTGGCGTTACTCCTGGAAAAGGTGGACAGGTAGTCGATATCGATGGCACCTCACTTCCTGTCTTTAATACGGTGCACGAAGCGATGGCTGCAACAGGTGCAAATGTTTCGGTTGTCTTTGTGCCACCTAAATTTGCAAAGGCTGCGGTGATTGATGCAATCGATGCTGCCATGCCACTTGTTGTTGTCATCACCGAAGGAATTCCGGTTCATGATTCTGCCTATTTTTATACTTACTCAGAGGCTAAGGGCACTACTCGCATTATTGGTCCAAACTGTCCAGGGCTTATCAGTCCAGAACAATGCAATGTCGGAATCATTCCAAGCGATATTACAAAGCGTGGTCCTATTGGGCTGGTCTCTAAATCGGGAACTCTGACCTATCAGATGATGTATGAACTTCGCGATATTGGTTTCTCGACAGCAGTGGGAATTGGTGGCGACCCGGTCATCGGCACAACGCATATCGACTGTTTACGCGCATTTCAAGATGATCCCGAAACAAAAGCGATTGTCATGATTGGTGAAATTGGTGGCGATGCTGAAGAGCGTGCTGCTGCCTTCATCAAGGAGTATGTGACAAAACCAGTTGCGGGATATGTAGCTGGATTTACCGCACCAGAAGGAAAGACGATGGGACATGCTGGTGCAATCGTCTCTGGATCTTCTGGAACTGCGCAGGCTAAGAAAGATGCGCTAGAAGCTGCCGGTGTGAAAGTTGGGCAAACTCCCAGTGAAACAGCGCAGTTGTTACGCGGGTTACTAGGACAATAACGCCATGAATCAACGCGTCCTCTCGGTCTCGTTGTCTCATGTAATCCGCAGCATTGCAACGCTGCTTCTTCCTATCTCTTTTCTTGCACTGATTGCGTGGGCTACTGGAGGCAGCGCATCAGGAAGCACGACCGATCCCATTCGTGGCGCAACGTGGATTTGGATGGGTTTACATCACCTGCCATTTCAATTAGCAATTCCGCCAGCTGCAACTCCTGGATATCTCACTTATCTGCCCATTGGCGGCGTGCTGCTGCCATTTCTCATTATTCGTTTCTCTTTTAATCGCGCGCTCGATAGATTGCAAGGTGATTATCACGATCTCAATTCGGTGCGCCTGATTTTTTCAACGTGGTACGCACTTCTCTTTACTGTGATTGCTTTCTTCAGCAGTTCAGCTGCCGTCCATCCGCAGTGGTATCTGGCGCCTATCTTTGGATTGATTCTGGCGCTGCTCGCTACTGTATCGACCGGAAGTCGGGTGCGACCTTCTCGTGCACTTCATATTGCACTTCGCTTATGGGCGCTCATGCTGGGCGCTGCGATGGTGGTACTTACTGCGCTCTTGATCGTTAACTTTGCAACAATCAAGACAATTACTGTCGCACTTGATGCCGGAATTTTTGGCGGCTTACTGTTATTGATGATCAACCTGCTCTATCTACCTAATGCGGCAATTGGTTTGCTTTCCTATTTCGCAGGTACTGGAGTTGCAGTTGGTGTGGGCACGATTGTTTCGCCCACCTGGTATCAACTCGGTAAGCTGCCAACGTTGCCACTTCTTGGAATTCTGCCAACTGGAAAATTTGCGTGGGCGCTCTTGGGCATTCTCTTCTTTATCGCAATCGGATTTTTGCTCGCCCTGTGGTCACTTCCTTTTGGCCTCAACACCATGATTCAAAGTTATCTCTTCACCTGCGCCCTCACGATCTTGCTGGCATACCTAGCAAGTGGCTCGCTGATTACTGCAGAGATGGGAGCTATGGGCGTTTCAGTCTGGAAATTTGGTGTGGCGCTAGCATTAGAAATCGCACTTGGGGCTGCACTCACAACCTTCGTGATGAATAAGCAATTGCAGAAGAAAGCGCGTTGATGAAGCGCTTAGTCATTCTCGCTTCTGGCAATGGTTCACTTACTCAAGCCATTATTGATGCAGTTGCCAGCGGTGAGCTGCAGGCAAAAATTGTCGGCATCATTACCGATCAACCAGATGCTTATGTCATAGAACGAGCGCGCCTGGCACATATTGAGAGTTACACCATTGCCATGCACGCCGATCGAAATTATTGGAATAGTGAACTCGCTACCTTGATTGCAGCACTTGCACCTGATTTAGTGGTCAGCGCTGGATTCATGCGCATCTTGGCGCCACAGATTACGGAGCAATTTAAAATTATTAATAGCCACCCGGCGCTCCTGCCAGCATTTCCAGGTGCGCATGCAGTGCGTGATGCGCTTGCTGCTGGCGTCAGCGAAACTGGCACCACTATTCATTGGGTTGATGCCGGCGTTGATACCGGAGAAGTGATTGCACAGGAAAAAGTTGCGGTGCTGCCCTCAGATAGTGAAGAAACGTTGCACGAGCGCATTAAGATTGTCGAACGCGGTCTCATCGTTGCGACCATTGCACAATTATTACCAACGTTGGAGCCAGCCCGTGGATGACAAGCGAAAGATAAAACGCGCTCTTGTGAGTGTGTATGAAAAAGGCAGACTTCTCGAACTTGGTAAGGCGTTGCAATCAGCTGGTGTTGAAATTCTCTCTACCGGATCTACTGCACAAACTTTGGCGGGCGCCGGAATTGCTGTGACAGAAGTAAGTGCATATACCGGTTTCCCAGAAATTATGGGTGGGCGGGTAAAGACGCTACATCCGCGCATCCATTCTGGAATTTTGGCTGACCACAACAACCCAGAACATCTGCAGGCGCTGGCAGATTTAGATATCGCGCCCTTTGATCTCGTAGTCATCAACCTTTATCCCTTTGCGGCAACGCTTGCATCGGGTGCCGATTTTGCAGAATGTATTGAGCAGATTGATATTGGCGGACCTTCGATGTTACGAGGAGCCGCTAAAAATCATGGATCTGTCGCAGTCATCTGCCAAGAGAGCCAATATGACCAACTTTTCCAAGCGCTGCAATCTGGTGGATTTACCTACGAAGAGCGTAAACGCCTTGCGATGGAAACTTTTCGGGTAACAGCAGAGTATGACTTGACCATTGCCAGTTGGCTCGGCACCACCATCAGTTATCAATTAGAGGATATGGATTGGTTTGGCATGATCTATAAACGCCAGAGCGCGCTGCGTTATGGCGAGAACCCTCATCAAATCGCATCGCTCTATCGCGGCGGCATGCCAGGCATCGTCAATGCAGTGCAACTGCATGGCAAAGAGATGTCATTTAATAATTACATAGATGCAGATGCAGCTTGGCGCGCAGCACATGATCACACCCAACCGTGCGTTGCAATTATTAAACATGCCAACCCCTGCGGAATTGCTATCGCCACCGATATTGCTGCGGCATATTCCAAAGCGCATGCCTGTGATCCGGTTTCCGCATTTGGGGGAGTCATTGCGGCAAATCAGATAGTTACTGCTGCTATGGCGCAGCAGATTTCTGAAGTTTTTACCGAAGTCATTATTGCTCCCGGGTATGAAGCAGCGGCTTTGCAAATCTTGCAAGCTAAGCCCGCTCTTCGCATTCTTACCTGCGCCATCAATCGAATTTCTCCGCTGGAAATACGTCCGGTTTCTGGTGGTGCGCTTGTGCAAAGTACAGATCTCATCAATGCGCCAGGAGATGACCTGCACAACTGGAGACAAGTTACTGGTGAAAAAGTTTCAGATGATGTGATGGCAGATTTAATCTTTGCCTGGCGAGCTGTGCGCGCTGTGAAGAGCAACGCCATTTTGCTTGCGCACGATGGCGCTGCAGTAGGTATCGGTATGGGCCAAGTCAATCGCGTTGATTCCGCCAAACTTGCAGTAGCCCGTGCTGCAGATCGTGTTGCGGGAAGTGTCTGTGCATCTGATGCCTTCTTTCCCTTTGCAGATGGTTTAGAAATTTTGACGAAGGCGGGAATTACTGCTGTGGTGCAGCCGGGCGGTAGTGTTCGCGATGAAGAAGTAATTGCAGCTGCACAGTCGGCAGGAATTGCCATGTTCTTTACCGGAACCAGACATTTCTCACACTCGTAAGTGCAGAGCAGCGATCGAGAATAGGTAGCACCATGAGCGCACAACTTTTAGATGGCAAGGCGCTCGCTGCCTCGATAAAAAAAGATTTAGCCACGCGCACCGCAGCCCTGCAAAAGGTTGGTAAGCAGCCCGGCCTTGGCACAGTTCTCGTCGGTGATGACCCAGGTTCGCATTCATACGTTGCCGGAAAACATCGTGATTGCCAAGAAGTTGGCATTGCATCCATTCGCGTTGATTTACCGGCAGATGCAACCGAAAGCGATGTGCTTGCCGCAATACAAGATCTCAACGCGGCTCGTGAATGCACGGGATACATCGTGCAATTACCTCTGCCCCAAGGAATCCATACACAACGAATTTTGGAAGCGATAGATCCAGCAAAAGATGCAGATGGGCTACATCCACTTAATTTAGGAAGGTTAGTTGCCGGTTATGCGGCTCCGCTACCTTGCACCCCGCGCGCCATTGTTGCGCTCATCAATCATTATTCAATCCCGCTCTCTGGTGCTGATGTCGTTGTTATCGGTCGCGGCTTAACTGTGGGTCGACCACTTGGGCTCTTACTTACGCGCCGCGCAGAAAATGCCACTGTTACATTGACACACACTGGGACAAAAGATTTAGCAACGCATATCAAACGCGCCGACATTGTCATTGCGGCAATCGGTCAAGCACATTTCTTACAGCCCGAAATGATTAAGCCAGGTGCAACTGTGCTCGATGTTGGTATCTCTCGTACGGATCAAGGATTAGTGGGTGATGTAGCTCCCGCGGTTGCAGAACGCGCCGCATTTATTGCTCCGATGCCTGGGGGAGTTGGACCAATGACCCGCGCTATGTTGTTATCGAATGTGGTGGAAGCATGCGAGAAGTAACTTCCTGGCAATTGCGCATTGCATATAGTGCGATTGCATGTGGCGTCATTGTTGGTGCGCTAAGTTTTGTGCGCATTGGATCACTCATCATCTCAACAGGCACTTTTGTGATTGCACTGGCACAATGGAAGCAGAGAAATTTCGAGCGATATTTGCCACTGCTGATTGCGGTGGCGCTCTTTGGGCTGGCAATTGCCCTGCCTAAAGGGCTGTAGAGTTCTCTCGATATCAAGAAACTTAAGGAAAGCACATATGGGTAAGAAAGTTACTGTTGTTGGTGCGGGTTTTTATGGCTCTACCACTGCACTCCGCCTCGCTGAATACAACATCTTTGATGAAGTAGTTCTCACCGACATCCTCGAAGGCAAACCTGAAGGTTTAGCTCTCGATATGAATCAATCGCGTTCTATTGAAGGATTTGAAACAAAGATTATTGGCGCAACAACTACCGCTGATGGCGCCGGATATGAAAAGACTGCCAACTCTGATGTTGTGGTGATTACGGCAGGTCTTCCCCGTAAACCAGGTATGAGCCGTATGGATCTGATTGGCGTCAATGCTGGCATTGTGCGTGGCGTTGCTGAAAATATTGCTAAGCATTCACCCAATGCAGTGATCATTGTGGTCTCTAATCCGCTTGATGAAATGACAGCGCTTGCGCAACTTGCCACTAATTTCCCCAAGCATCGCGTCATGGGACAGGCCGGAATGCTCGATACTGCGCGCTTTACAAATTTTGTTGCTGAGAAGTTAGGCGTACCAGTTGCATCAGTGAAGACACTGACCTTGGGTTCTCATGGTGACACCATGGTTCCCGTTCCAAGTCGCTGCACTGTCAACGGCGTGCCTTTATCTGAAAAATTATCCGAGTCAGAGATTGCAGAACTTGTTGATCGCACCCGTAATGGCGGCGCCGAAGTGGTTGCACTTCTCAAGACTGGTTCTGCTTATTACGCGCCATCTGCTGCGGCTGCACGAATGGCCAAAGCGGTCATCGAAGATTCTGGCGCCATCATGCCGGTGTGTGCATGGGTTGATGGCGAATACGGAATCTCTGGCGTCTACCTTGGTGTTGAAGCTGAGATTGGCAAAACTGGAGTTCGTAAAGTGATTGAGAGCGCACTGACTGATGCAGAAGTAACTTCACTGAAAGCTGCAGCAGAAGCAGTTCGCGCCAAGCAAGCAGATGTAAAGGATATGTAATATGGCAAAGATCAAAGTAACTGGCACTGTCGTCGAACTCGATGGCGATGAGATGACGCGCATTATGTGGCAATTCATCAAGGACTCACTCATCCTGCCTTATCTTGATGTCAATCTTGAGTATTACGACCTCGGCATGGAGCATCGCGATGCCACCGATGATCAAGTCACTATTGATGCGGCAAAGGCAATCCAAAAACATGGCGTTGGAATCAAGTGCGCCACCATTACTCCAGACGAAGCGCGCGTTGCCGAATTTGGTCTCAAGAAGATGTGGAAGTCTCCTAACGGAACCATCCGTAATATTTTGGGTGGAGTTATCTTCCGCGAACCCATCATCATCTCTAATGTTCCACGATTAGTTCCGCACTGGACCAAACCGATTGTGATTGGCCGCCATGCTTTCGGCGATCAATATCGCGCAACTGATATCAAGGTGCCAGGCGCTGGCAAGCTCACACTTTCTTATGTTCCAGAAGGTGGGGGAGATGCAGTCAACCTCGAAGTCTTTGATTTTAAATCTTCTGGCGTAGCACTTGCTATGTATAACGTGGATGATTCGATTCGCGATTTTGCTCGAGCATCGCTGAACTATGGTCTGCTCCGTAAATACCCGGTCTATCTCTCCACGAAAAATACAATTCTCAAAGCCTATGACGGACGTTTTAAAGATATCTTCCAAGAGATCTTTGAAGCCGAATTTAAGAAGAGCTTTGATGAAGCCGGCATTTGGTATGAACACCGTCTGATTGATGACATGGTAGCTATGTCACTTCGTATGGAAGGTGGCTATGTCTGGGCTTGTAAGAATTACGACGGTGATGTGCAATCCGATACCGTCGCACAAGGCTATGGCTCGCTCGGTTTAATGACATCAGTGTTGATGACGCCCGATGGAAAGATCTGTGAAGCAGAGGCAGCGCACGGCACCGTCACGCGCCACTATCGCGATCACCAAGCTGGAAAGGCAACATCGACAAATCCAATTGCTTCAATCTTTGCCTGGACCCAAGGACTTGCCCATCGCGCCAAGCTAGATAACAACGCTGAGCTTGCAAAATTCTCAGCGACCTTGGAAAGAGTCTGCATCGAAACTGTAGAACAAGGAAAGATGACAAAGGATCTTGCGCTCTTGATCTCTAAAGATGCTCCATGGCAGACAACTCAAGAATTCCTCAACTCCATTGATGAAAATCTGAAGAAAGCGATGGCATAACGCTGATATGACATCTCACCACGGTGCGCTGGCACTCGTTGGTTCCGGAGAATATTCAGAGCAGTTGCAAGATTTTGAAGCAGAACTTCTGCGCCGCGCTGTCATGCGCGGCAAGCGCAATACCTTTATTCAGATTCCCACTGCTTCATCGCATGAAGGCGATGCGCGCCGCCAATATTGGCGCGATAAAGGTGCGGCGCAGGCGCAACGAATTGGCGCAACGTGTGTGTATCTACCCATTCACGAACGAGAAGATGCGCTCGATCCGCAATATATCTCGCAGATTAAAGACGCTGGCCTCATTTATTTTTCTGGGGGAGATCCTCATCGAGTTGCCGAGATATTTACCGGCACTCCTCTCTGGAACGCCATCGTTGATGCGTGGGAATCTGGTTCATCGCTCGCTGGCTGTTCTGCCGGAGCGATGGCATTTGGTGGAACGATTATGGGATTGCGCAGATCGCATCCAAGTCCGGGGCTTGGATTGCTCCCGGATATTGAGGTCATTCCGCATTACGACAAGATGCTGGGTTGGTTACCAGAGCGAGTCACTGCATTTGTACTTCGCCATGATGCAAAGACAACGCTGCTTGGCATCGATGAAAATACTGCGCTGGTTCTCACAGATACTTGGCAGCGATATGGCCGCGGCAAGATTCACATTTTGCGGGGTGCGCTCGCACTCGATGAGCAGATATTTCAGATCAATAGCGCCTGATGTAATCTTCCGATATGAAATCACTACACGAGCAGAATTTAGAAGTTTGGTTTCTTACTGGTAGCCAATCACTGTATGGCGATGAGACGCTTAAGCAAGTTGCCGATCAATCCCAAGCAGTAGTCGACACACTCAATGCAGCGGCAGAGCTTCCTATTAAGGCGACCTGGAAACCAGTTCTGACAACGCCAGAAAGTATTAAGGCAATCTGCTTAGAGGCTTCGGCAAATCCGAAATGTATTGGCGTGATTGTCTGGATGCATACCTTCTCGCCAGCAAAGATGTGGATTGCTGGATTAAATGCTCTGCAAACTCCCATTCTGCATCTACATACCCAAGCAAATGCAGCGCTTCCTTGGGAGACCATTGATATGGATTTCATGAATCTCAATCAAGCAGCGCACGGTGATCGCGAGCATGGCCATCTGCAAGCACGTCTGCATCTACCCCGCAAAATTGTTGCGGGGCATGTGTCAGAGAAGAAAGTAACCACTCGCATTGCCCATTGGATGCGCGCTGCGATTGGGTGGAACACCGCGCAGAATTTAAAGGTTGCCCGCTTTGGCGACAATATGCGCTTTGTTGCTGTCACAGATGGCGATAAGACAAGTGCTCAGATTGCACTAGGTATCTCTATTGAGGCTTATGGCGTTAATACTCTGGTTGATTGTGTAGCTGCAGTAGAACCAAGCGCCGTCGATGCGCTCATTACAGAGTATGAAAAAATCTTCGATATTGCACCTGAGATTGCCAAAGGTGGAGCGCGTCATGATTCGCTGCGATATCAAGCAACGCTCGAAATTGCGCTCGAGCGCTTCTTAGAAGCTGGAAACTTTGGCGCTTTCACCACCAACTTTGAAGATTTAGGTGCGCTTAAACAATTGCCAGGACTTGCAGTGCAGCGGCTGATGTCAAAGGGATATGGATTTGGTGGCGAAGGAGATTGGAAGACATCTGCGCTGCTGCGCATTATTAAGAGCGCGACCGAAGGTTTATCAGGTGGCACATCCTTTATGGAGGATTACACCTATCACTTTGGGCCAGGCGAACCAAAAGTACTGGGCGCACATATGCTGGAAGTCTGTCCCACAATTACAGATCAAAGACCACGTTGTGAAATACATCCACTTGGAATTGGCGGCAAAGATGATCCGGTGCGTTTGGTCTTTAACGCAACGCCAGCTGCTGGTCGGGTAGTTGGTTTGATGGATTTAGGTGATCGCTTCCGCATTGTCTCTAACGATATTGAGATCGTAAAACCAGATAAGGAATTGAAATCACTTCCTGTTGCATGTGCAGTGTGGAAACCAGCGCCAGATTTAGCAACATCTGCTGAGTCCTGGATTTATGCCGGCGGTTCGCACCATACGGTTTTGAGTACTGCACTCGATGCTGAAGTACTCAGCGACTTTTGCCAGATTGCTGAGGTCGAACATCTACGAATTTCTGCCGCGACCACAAGTGGCGATTTCCAGCGAGAAATACGCTGGAATGGCGCCTATTTCAAGCTCTCTAGCCTGACCTAAACCACGCGCCTATTGATGGCGCCTTCCCTTAACCAAATCGTTACCCGATATTTGCCCTACCCCGTTGACGCGCCACGCTCGGCGCTACAGGATGACGGGGTGAACAACCCTTGGGCTGGCGTATGCCTGCTTGGGGGAAGACACACAACGTTGTGAGGAAATCCCTCAACAGTAAGAAAGGCGCTACATGCTAAAGAAGTCAAAAGTTGCAGCCGTCATTGCTGCACTTGCACTTGTTGCTACAACAGCTCCAGTATCTAATGCTGCGACTAACAAGCAACTAGAAATCTTTACCTGGTGGGCATCAGGTGGAGAAGCTGCAGGTCTTGCAGGTATGACAACTGAGTTCGAAAAGCAAAACCCAAATACACCATTCATTAACGCTTCAGTTGCTGGTGCAGCTGGTGTTAACGCAAAGGGTGTGCTTGTGTCACGTATGCAAGCTGGAAATCCACCTGACACATTCCAGGCACACGCTGGTGCAGAATTGTCATCTTATGTAAAGGCTGGACAGGTTGAAGACGTTTCATTCCTTTACAAGCAAGAAGGATGGGACAAGGTATTCCCTAAGGATCTCGTAAAGACCCTGACAACAAATGGAAAGATCTACTCAGTTCCAGTAAATATCCACCGCGCAAACGTTTTGTGGTGGAACCCAGCAGCTGCAAAGAAAGCCGGAATCACAAAGGCTCCAAACTCACTCGATGAGTTCCTTGCAGATATGGCAAAGTTTAAGAAGGTTGGAATCGATGGAATCGCTCTTGCCGGTAACGGTGACTGGGCGATTGCTCACCTATTCGACTATGTACTTCTCGCTTCAATGGGACCAGATAAGTTCAATGGTCTCTGGAAGGGAACTACCAAGTGGGATGGTCCAGAAGTTTCAAAGGCAATTGATTACCTAGCCAAGATTCTTGCTTACGGAAACTCAAGCAAGTCACTTGACTGGCCAGATGCAGGAAAGCTTGTTACCTCAGGTAAGGCTGGCTTCTTCATCATGGGCGACTGGGCATCATCACAGTGGCAGTCAGAAGGCCTCAAGCTCGGTAAGGATTACACATGGGCTCCAGGTCCTGGCACCAATGGTGTGTACCAGTGGCTATCAGACTCATTTACATTGCCTAAGGGCGCTGTAAACCGCGATGCAGGTATTGCATGGCTCAAGGTCTGCGGATCACTCGCTGGTCAGGATGCGTTCAACCCTAAGAAGGGTTCAATTGCAGTTCGTACTGACTCAAATCCAGCTCTCTACGACAGCTACCTCCAGGCAGCAATGAAGTCATGGAAGAAGGACCGCCTTGTCGGTTCAACAGTCCACGGCGTTAACTGGGGCAATGCAGGTATGGCAGCGTACAACTCAGCAGTTGGCCGCTTCTACACCGGTGGAGCTAAGGATAAGAAGGGCTTTGTAAAGGCTCTCCTTGCTGCTAAGACAGCAAACGACAACGCTTAATTAGTTAATAACTTCTTAAGTTGCTAGCGCAAGCTAGCGCTGAAGTTCTGGCGGAACCGAAATGGTTCCGCCAGAACTTCACACATTTACATCAGCACAGATACATCAGTACAAAGAACAATTTAATTTTTCTAAAAAGGTGGCGTAAAGAGCGTGAAACGCAATCGAATTCAAAGCCCGTGGGGTGGATTTATCTTCGTTCTCCCATCCATTGTCGCAATGGCGATCTTCGTCTACGGCATGATTGGTTACACCTTCTTTGAATCTCTCGAGAATCGCTATAACTCTTGGACCAAGAATGTAAAATTTGTTGGCTTCGTTAATTACACCCAACTCTGGCAAGATCAAGAATTTACTCACGCCCTCTCTAATCTTTTGAAATTTACCGCCGTCTTTATGATCGGCTGCCTCATCTCCGGTTTGATTATGTCTTTGCTCCTCGAAAAAGGCATTAAAGGTGAAGGCTTCTTCCGCTCCACCTATCTCTATCCCATGGCAATCTCATTTATTGCTATGGGAACTTCGTGGCGCTGGCTGATGGACTCAGCTAAAGATGAACGCGCCACCGGACTTAATTATTTACTGCAACAAGTTGGCCTTGGTTTCTTGCAGAGCGATTGGTACACATCAGAAGCCGGTTCCATGTATGCCATGGCGCTTCCTGCAATCTGGCAGATGTCTGGATATGTCATGGCGCTCTTCCTTGCAGGTTTCCGCGGAATTCCTGATGATCTCCGTGAAGCAGCGCGCGTTGATGGCGCCTCTGAATACAAGATTTATCGCCATATTCTCTTTCCACAACTTTCACCAACTTTCCTCACGGTTCTGATTATTTTGGGCCATATCTCCATGAAGGTCTTCGATTTGATCTTTGGTATCGCCACCAAGAGTTACGTCACCAAAGTGCTTGCTATCTACATGTGGCAGACCATCTTTGATTTCCAGAATTTTGCAAAAGGCGCAGCGATTGCAATCGTGATCTTGGTGATGATTGCAGTAGCCGTGATTCCATATTTGATCTACGTCAATAAGACCGAGGAGGCGAACAAATGAGCTCTGATGTTGCAGCCCGCGTAACGCGCAAACAAGATGTGCGCACCAAGCGACGCCTCGATGGCAAGGGTCAATTCTGGCTGGTCTTTCGTTACTTCGCTCTCGTCATTCTCTTTATCATTGCAGCGCTTCCGATTTACATCATGGTGATCAACTCGGTAAAAGGCATCACCGGAGTTTCGCAATCGGCCGCCTTTACACCACCACGATCTCTGAATTTTGAGGCGTGGGCGCCAACCTGGAAAGTTTTGCGCGAGCCAATGATGCGCACGCTCTTCTTCGTTGTGCAGTCATCCGTAATCTCAGCAATCATCGGCGCAATTAATGGCTTCGTCTTTGCTAAATGGAAATTCCGTGGTTCTACATTTATCTTCACAACATTCCTCTTCGGAATGTTTATTCCATATCAAGCGATCATGATTCCACTCACCAAGTTCAACCAATGGGCAGGAATCGGTGGAACCATCTATGTGCTGGTCGTTGCACACGTGATCTACGGAATTCCGATCTGTACTTTGATTTTCCGAAATTACTTTGCCGCGATTCCTAATGAATTGATTGAGGCAGCGCGCGTTGATGGTGCGGGCATGATTCGTATCTTCCGCACAATCTTCTTGCCACTTTCCATCCCAGGATTCGTGGTGGTCTTGATTTGGCAATTTACCTCAGCCTGGAATGACTTCCTCTTTGCGATCTTCTTAACTGGTGGCTCACCCAAGTTATCGGTTGCGACAACCGCGCTTAACTTTATTACCGGCTCTGGAAACCAGGTCTATTACGGAAACAATATGACAGCTTCTCTGATTGTCTCTATTCCAACCTTGCTGGTCTACCTCTTCTTGGGACGTTACTTCTTGCGCGGAATGCTTGCTGGTTCGCTCAAAGGTTAATAACTGGGTTAGCTCGCGCTGCAATCTGTAGCGGGTTGGTACTTCACATTCGCATCCCATTTCAATTGCAGTGGGCGCATTAATTTTTCGCGAATATTGTCAACGACTTCTACCGGTCCATACCCTGGCAGAAAACCGCCTGCAACGCGTTTGAAATATAACTCGCGCTCGGATGTCACTCCTTCTGACTCGAAGA
>CAZGXO010000012.1:0-17238 GCA_964529875.1 uncultured Candidatus Planktophila sp.
TCACTACGTTCTTGATCCCGATTAATACTCCTGGCATAAATCCAACGCGATCGAGAGAGTCGTGGCGGATCGATAAAGTTTCACCAACTCCCCCGAGTAAAACCTCTTGATGAGCGACTAAACCGCGAAGTCGTACTGAGTGCACGGGAACATCCCCGACCTTTGCCCCACGTGCGCCATCACGTGATGATGTAGTCGCATCAGGCATAGCGCCAAGTCCAGCAGCTTTGCGCGACTGCGACATTAATTCTGCAGTACGCGCTGCAGTGCCTGAAGGCGCATCCACTTTATTGGGGTGATGTAATTCAATGATTTCAGCTGATTCAAAGTAGCGCGCTGCTTTCTCAGCAAACTCCATCATTAATACTGCGCCAATAGCAAAATTGGGGGCGATCAGCACGCCTGATTTTGATTGAGCTAGCCATGATTTAATCTGTGAAATTTTCGCATCGTCAAAACCAGTGGTTCCAACAACGGCATGAATATTCTGAGAGATGAGATAGTGCAGATTCTCCATCACTGAATCTGGAGTTGTGAAATCAACGACAACTTCGGCACCGGCTTTTTGCAAATCTTCGAGAGAATCACCTAAATCAAGTGCTGCTACCAACTGCAGATCGGCGGCTGCTTCTACCGCTTTCACTACCTCTGCGCCCATGCGGCCTCGCGCACCAAGCACCCCAACTTTAATCATTGCGTTAACACCTTCTCGAACTTTGACTCATTTTTGAATGGTCCGACAAGTGCAAGCGTAGGCGTTTTTACCAAGAACTCGCTAGCAATTTCGCTAATGTCTCTGGAACTAACCTGCGAGATTGCTTTCAAAATATCATCAAAGTCCATCACTTGGCCGTAGACAATCTCATTCTTTCCAATGCGGCTCATGCGTGAACCGGTATCTTCTTGGCTTAATACGAGAGAGCCACGCACAGCGCCTTTGGCGCGCTCGATCTCTTCGTGGGTGAGTCCATGTGAAACAACGTCAGCTAATACATCTCTCATAATCCCCACAACTTCCAGCGCTTTTGCAGGATTGCACCCTGCATAAAAACCGAGAGTTCCAGATCCAGCAAATTGTTGCGCGTAGGAATATACGGAATACGCGAGCCCACGTTTCTCACGAATCTCTTGAAAGAGGCGCGATGACATGCCGCCGCCCAAAGCTGCAGAAAGAACTCCCATGGCAAAACGTCTCTCATCTGCACGAGCAACACCTTCTACCCCATAAAACATGTGGGCTTGTTCGCTCTTTTTATAGAGCAAACCAACCGATTGTTGCTTCGTATTTTTTACTGTATTGCTGGGGCGGATTGCCGGGCTTGCCGCAGAATCGAGAAAGTTGTCCCGCGATAAGGCTTGCTCCACCATGGCGACAACTCGCTTATGTTTGATATTCCCTGAAACTGCAACGACTAAATCTTGCGGAAGATATTTCTTCTTGTAGTAATTAAAAACAGTGTTGCGCGACATCTCAGAGATGGATTTAACCGTCCCAAGAATAGGGCGGCCAATAGCGGTATCACCGTAATAGGTATCGCTAAAGAGATCATGGACTAAATCACTTGGATCATCATCACGCATTGCAATTTCTTCGAGAACTACTTTGCGCTCGGCATCTACATCAACAGCAGTAACTAGTGAAGAGGTAATCAAGTCGCTGACAACATCAATCGCCATCGGCAAATCGGTATCGATTACGCGTGCCCAGAAACAGGTGTACTCCTTGGAAGTGAAGGCATTCATCTCACCGCCAACAGATTCCACGGCTGCTGAAATTTGGAGCGCAGTGCGCTGGGTAGTTCCTTTAAAAAGTAAATGTTCCAGAAAGTGAGAAGCACCAGCAGTTGCTGGCGCTTCATCACGTGAGCCGACATTTACCCAGATCCCAACAGCCGCACTGCGCACTGACGGAACTTCTTCCGTCACAATGCGCAGTCCGCTGCTATGGACTGAACGCTTTACCGACATTTATTCAGCAGCTGGTGTTGAACCATCTTCCAGGACTGGAATAAGTGAGAGTTTTCCCTTGGGATCAATCTCGCCAATTTCAACCTGAATCTTGTCGCCAACTTTCATCACATCTTCAAGGTTCTCAATGCGCTTTCCGCCGTGCAACTTACGAATCTGCGAAACATGGAGCAAACCATCTTTACCGGGAAGAAGGGAGACGAATGCTCCAAATGTTGCAAGCTTGACTACAGTTCCAAGATAACGCTCTCCCACTTCTGGCATTTGTGGGTTTGCAATGGCATTGATTTGTGCACGAGCAGCTTCGGCTGATGTGCCATTTGTGGCGCCGATGTAGATAGTTCCATCTTCTTCGATAGAAATCTCTGCACCAGTTTCATCCTGAATTTGATTGATGATCTTGCCCTTTGGACCGATCACTGCACCAATCTGATCAACGGGAATCTTGATGGAGATAATGCGCGGTGCAAGCGTGCTCATCTCATCTGGGCCATCGATTGCTTCAGCCATGACATCGAGGATGCGAAGGCGCGCTTCCTTCGCCTGATGGAGAGCTCCTGCTAGAACTGATGCAGGAATTCCATCGAGCTTGGTATCAAGTTGTAGCGCAGTCACAAAATCTTTTGTTCCCGCAACTTTAAAGTCCATATCTCCGAATGCATCTTCTGCGCCCAAAATATCTGTGAGAGCAACATATTCAACGGTGCCATCGACATCATCCGAGATAAGACCCATGGCGATACCGGCTACAGGAGCCTTGAGTGGAACACCTGCTTGCAACATGGAAAGAGTTGAAGCACAGACAGAGCCCATAGAGGTAGATCCATTGGAACCAAGTGCTTCAGATACTTGGCGAATTGCGTAAGGAAACTCTTCGCGAGTTGGAAGTACTGGAACGAGCGCACGTTCTGCGAGTGCACCATGTCCAATTTCGCGACGCTTTGGGGTACCAACGCGTCCTACTTCACCCGTTGAATATGGTGGGAAGTTGTAATTGTGCATATAGCGCTTCGTAGTTTCAGGGCTCATGGTGTCGAGCTGCTGCTCCATCTTGAGCATATTAAGAGTGGTGATTCCTAGAATTTGAGTTTCACCACGTTCAAAGATGGCAGAACCGTGCACACGTGGAATCACTTCAACTTCAGCGGAAAGCGGGCGAATATCGCGCAGACCACGTCCATCGATACGAATCTTGTCGCGTAGCACGCGCTGACGTACTAATTTCTTAGTGACAGAGCGGAATGCTGCAGAAATTTCCTTCTCGCGACCTTCAAATTGAGCGGCAAACTTCTCTTTGAGAGCATCAGAGATTTCATCAATCTTTGTCTCGCGATCTTGCTTACCAGCGATTGTTAAAGCTTGCGCTAGCGAATCCTTTACTTCTGCATACACTGCATCGTAAACATCAGTCTGATAGTCAAGGAAGACTGGGAATTCTTCAGTTGGCTTAGCCGCAACTGCCGCAAGCTTTGATTGCGCTTCGCAGAGAATGCGGATAAATGGCTTAGCGGCATCAAGTCCTTGTGCCACAACTTCTTCAGTGGGGGTTGGCGCACCACCTTTAATGAGGTCAATTGTCTGTGAAGTAGCTTCTGCCTCCACCATCATGATGGCAACATCATCTGCTGTGACACGACCAGCAACGACCATATCGAATACTGCATTTTCCACTTGTGAGTGGTTAGGGAAAGCCACCCACTGTCCTTCAATGAGTGCAACGCGCACGCCACCAATAGGGCCAGAGAATGGAAGTCCTGCTAACTGAGTTGACATAGAAGATGCATTGATTGCAATGACGTCATACATATGATCGGGATCAAGTGCCATCACTGTCACAACAATCTGCACTTCGTTGCGAAGTCCTTTAATAAATGATGGGCGAAGTGGTCTATCAATCAAGCGGCAGGTAAGAATTGCCTCTTCTGATGGACGGCCTTCGCGACGGAAGAATGAACCTGGAATCTTGCCCAGTGCATACATCTTCTCTTCCACATCAACGGTGAGTGGGAAGAAATCAAATTGATCCTTCGGTGTTTTTGAAGCAGTTGTTGCAGAGAAAATCATGGTCTGATCATCTAAATACACTGCTGCTGAACCTGCTGCTTGCTTTGCAAGGCGTCCGGTTTCGAAGCGAATTTCACGCTTTCCAAATTTTCCGTTATCGATAACGGCTACTGCTGACTTAACGTCTTGACCCTCCATGGGTCCTCCTTTGTTTCATGTTCTAGAGTGCGCGCAGCACTCATAAGCGGTAGTTACCCGCACCGGTGAAACAAATGAATCTTCGATCGAAGTTCACAGATGAGACCATCTGGAAACCACTACCGAGGACCATTAGCCCCCCGGCAAGTAACTAATTCTTAGTGACTCCTATTTATCGGCGGATACCGAGCTTGTCGATAATCGCGCGATAACGGTTGATATCTGTCTTTGCAAGATACTGAAGAATGCGACGACGCTGACCTACGAGCAACAAGAGACCACGACGATTGTGGTGATCATGTGGGTTGGTTTGTAGGTGAGTTGTGATGTCATCAATTCGACGTGATAACAAAGCGACCTGTGCTTCAGGACTTCCTGTGTCAGTAGCCGATGAGCCGTACTTTGCAATGATTTCTTTCTTTACTTCTGGTGTTAACGCCATGCTTCTTTACTTCCGTTCTTCATTGTTGGGTACCTATCGGTACTGTCTAGGAGGTTTCCCGGTTTGACTCACGGGAAATCACTTTCTCGCTGGACGGGTCAAAGTTTAGCCAGTGCGGGTAGATAACCCAAATTGAGCAAGAATTACCGCTAGTTTTCCGTAAGTTCGCGAGCCCGATCACAATCTTGCTTCATCTGTGCAAGCAATTCGGGAAGGGCGTTAAATTTAAGAGTTGGCCGCAAGTACCACCCGAATTCGATCGACGCATTTTTATCGTATAAATCAAGGCCCTCTTGATCTAAGGCATATGCCTCTACTTGACGACCACGTACACCTTCAAAAGTTGGATTTGTGCCAATAGAGATTGCCGCTGGCCAGAAATTAATTCCGACAGTGAGCCATCCCGCATAAACACCATCGGCTGGAATAGTTTGACCATCAATATTTCCTAAGTTGGCAGTTGGATAACCGATTTCTCGGCCGCGCTTTTCGCCGTGAATGACCACACCATCAAGGCGATGCGGGCGAGAAAGTAACTCGCGCGCCTTTTCGACGTTACCTGCAATCACTAATTGGCGAATTCGTGAAGAAGAGATCACTTCTGAATCACTCTTTAACTCCTGCACATCCACCGTAAAGTTATGTGTCATCCCAGACTTGATGAGGGAATCGACAGTGCCAGCTGCCTTATGGCCATATGTGAAATTCTTACCAACAATGACAGTGCTGGCATGCAATTGATTGACGAGAACGCTCTGCACAAATTCTTCAGGCGACATGGCTGCAAATTTCTCATTGAACTTTATAACCGCAACTTGATCTGCATTATGAATTTTCAATAGCTCTACTCGGTCAGCCAAAGTAGTGAGCATGGTGGGCGCCTTATCAGGTGCAAAGACTGTGGTGGGGTGTGGATCAAAAGTGAGGGCAATGATCGGACGCCCATCTGAAATTTCTTTGGCGCGATTAAGCAACACTTGATGGCCTTTATGCACACCATCGAAGACTCCAATAACTACGACGGCAGAATCGCTCATATGCAAATCTTGCCTTACCTAGTTTGCCGCTGCAAAAACAGCGATTGGTTTGGCGCTGCCATCGCTATTTCGAAGCAGTGCCACTAAACGGTTATCCGGAGAAATGCCAGCGGATATCTCATCGCTACTGTTCTGAGATAACGCTCTACCAAATGAGAGTTCGATGACTTCAGAATCACTCAGCTCTCGAACGCTAAAGGTATTGCGAGCAACGTCAGCGAGAGCAAGAGTTGTAAATGAGCCAGCTTTGAGATCTGCAATAGATACTGACTGATTTTCGGTAAAACCTGCAACGCGGATCCTGCGAAGTGCAATGAGATGGCCGCCAACTTCAAGCGCAGCACCGAGATCGCGAGCGATAGAACGGATAAATGTTCCAGCGCTACAGGTCACCTCAATTTCAATATCGATACCAGTTGAATGGCGAATGATGGAGCTGACTTCTAATTGAGAAATTCTGACTTCCCGGGCAGCTAATTCAAATTCTTCACCTTCGCGCACGCGATCATATGCTCGTTTTCCAGCAACTTTCACAGCAGAGACTTGTGCTGGCCGCTGCATGATTGTTCCCCGCATCTTCGCTAATTCTGATTCGATATCACTATCACTCACCTGGGATGTATCAGCAGTAGAGATAACTTCACCATCTTTATCATCGGAGATAGTTGAACTTCCGAGACGAATCATTGCGCGGTATGACTTATCGCCATCTGTGATGTATTGCAGCAATCGCGTGCCATTTCCAAAACCAAGGACGAGCACGCCCGTTGCCATGGGATCTAAAGTTCCCGCATGTCCAACTTTTCTCGTGTTGAGCGCTCGTCGTGCAATCGCAACCACATCGTGGCTCGTCATGTCACCAGCCTTATCGACTACTAAGAAACCATCATTCATTCTTTAGCGGTGCGTGGAACTTTGTAAGGATCTTCCACAATTGGTTTGGCATTTTCGCGAGCTTTGGCAACTTGCGCATCAAGTTCATGAACCCGCTCTAAGAGCGAATCAATCGCTTTGGCAGATTCAGGAAGTCCATCGAGAATAAATTCAAGAGATGGCGTCACGCGAGTTCCCAGTTCTCGCCCAACTGCGCTTCGCAAAACTCCCTTAGCAGATTCAAGGGCGGCAGCAGTTGCTGCACGCTCATCATCTCCACCAAGCACGGTATAGAAAATTGAGGCGTTCTGCAGATCCCCAGATACGCGCGCATCCGTAACAGTGACAAAACCAAGGCGTGGATCCTTGATTTTGTTTTCGAGAAGCTGTGCCACCACCACTTTTATGCGGTCGGCAACTTTATGGTTGCGATGAGAACTTCCCACTGCACGTGCCCCTCTCAATACTGACAGAATTAAACGCGCTTCTTCTCGCGCATCTCAAAGACTTGAATGGTGTCTCCCACCTGCATCTCTTTCAGGTTACCAACACCGATACCGCACTCAAATCCTTCGCGGACCTCAGTTGCATCATCTTTAAATCGCTTCAAGGAATCAATCGTCAAGTTATCGACGATGACTTCGCCACCGCGGAGTAAGCGCGCCTTGGCGTTGCGTTTGATGATGCCATCTAGAACCAGAGAACCAGCGATATTTCCTGCCTTAGAAGATTTGAAGATATCGCGAACTTCTGCGTTTCCGAGAATTGCTTCTTCATATTCTGGCTTGAGCAGACCCTTAAGAGAAAGTTCGATTTCTTCAATAGCGTTATAGATAACAGAGTAGAAACGAACTTCCACACCTTCTTGATCAGCAAAGACTGCAGTCTGTGGTTCAGGCTTGACGTTAAAGCCAATAACGACTGCAGTAGATGCTGAAGCCAAAGTAATGTCGCTCTTAGTGATAGCACCAACTCCACGATGGATAACGCGAAGATCAACCTCTTCGCCGACATCAAGTTGCACGAGCGCATCTTCGAGTGCTTCTACCGAACCTGATACGTCACCCTTGAGAATAAGGTTAAGCGTTGAAATCTTGGATTGCTCCATAAAGTCTTCCAACGAAACTTTCTTGCGCGCCTTAGCAAGTTGTGCATTTCGCTCTGCGGCTTGACGTTTTTCGGCAATTTGTCGCGCTGTGCGATCTTCATCGGCAACAAGGAAGGTATCTCCTGCATTAGGAACAGAGGTAAAACCAAGAACTTGCACCGGACGCGATGGACCTGCTTCTTCGACTGATCCACCATGTTCATCAAGCATGGCGCGGACGCGACCAAATGAACCGCCTGCAACAATCGCATCTCCGACTTTCAGAGTTCCGCGCTGTACTAATACTGTCGCAACTGGTCCCCGACCACGATCGAGATGCGCTTCAATAGCAACGCCACGAGCATCATCTTCGGCAACGGCGCGTAGATCAATCGCAGCATCTGCAGTGAGCAGAATCGAATCAATCAAATCATTGATGCCGGTACCTGATTTGGCAGAGACGTTTACGAAGATAGTGTCGCCGCCATATTCCTCTGCAATTAAGTTGTACTCGGTAAGTTGCTGGCGGACCTTATCTGGATTAGCGCCTTCTTTATCAACTTTGTTCACTGCAACAACAATCGGAACCTCAGCAGCTTGCGCATGATTTAACGCTTCAATCGTTTGTGGCATCACGCCATCATCAGCTGCAACCACCAAAACTGCGATATCAGTGACTTTGGCACCGCGAGCGCGCATTGCAGTAAATGCTTCGTGGCCCGGAGTATCAATAAAGGTGATGGCGCGATTGGTGCCTTCGTGATCATGATGAATTTGATAAGCGCCAATATGCTGCGTGATTCCACCAGCCTCAGACTTCACTACCTCAGTTTGGCGAATAGCATCAAGCAGACGGGTTTTACCGTGATCCACGTGGCCCATGACCGTAACGACAGGAGGGCGCGGTGTGAGATTTTCGGCATCGAGATCAGCAACTTCCGCTGCCAAATCGATATCAAATCCCTGCAATAACTCGCGATCTTCTTCTTCGGGTGAAACAACTTCAATAACATAACCAAGTTGCGCACCAAGAATTTCAAATGTGTCAGCATCCACAGATTGCGTTGCTGTGACCATTTCTCCTAAGTGAAAGAGCGCTGAAACGAGCGCACCTGGATCTGCGCCAATGCGCTCAGCGAAATCAGCAAGTGAGGAACCGCGACGCATGCGAATCTTGGTATTGCCATCACCATGTGGAATAACTGCGCCACCAAGTTCTGGCGCTTGCATATTGTCGAATTCATCGCGCAGCGCCTTCCTTGACTTTTGTTTACGTTTGGAAGATTTACTTGCATTCTTTCCAAATGCACCTGCTGCACCACCGCGACCTTGACCGCGACCTTGACCGCGACCACCAGGACCGCCACCAGGTAATCCACCAGATGGTGAACCTTGTGAACGATATGGACCTTGTGATGTCGGTGCTCCACCAGTACGTGGTGGGTAATTTCCAGAACCAGTTGATGTTGGACGTTGTGATTGCGGACGCGCTGCAAAACCAGGACGCACAGAACCAGGACGTGGTCCTGCCATTCCAGGTCGTGGCGCACCTGGACGTTGATCGCCTGGACGTTGTGCACCAGGTCGTTGCGGCGGACGTGGCATTGAACCGCCAGTTGAAAATGGATTATTACCAGGGCGTGGTGGTCGTGGAACAGAGCCACCAGTTGAAAATGGATTATTACCAGGGCGTGGTGTTGCAGGTTTTGGCGCTGCAGGTTTTGGCGCTGCAGAGTTTGCGCTCTCCGAAGTTTTCGCATCTTCTTGCGCAATTTTTTCAGCATCACGATTGGCTTTGAGCGCTGCTAAATCAACGCCGAGCTCTGCGGCGAGTTCGGCGGCTAAATCTGGGTTCACTTCAGCGCTCTTTTTGGAGGCCGCTGTTTTCTTTGCAGCTGCTTTCTTGACCGGCTTCTTCTCTTCAACAGGTTTTGCATCGGGATACATTGCAATTAACTTGCGCACAACTGGCGCTTCTACTGTTGATGAGGCAGAGCGAACGAATTCGCCCATCTCTTGGAGTTTGGCAAGGACTTCCTTGCTCTCCATACCGAGTTGTTTTGCCAACTCATGTACGCGGACCTTTGACACATTTCTCCTGTCTTGGCCCGCATTAAAACTGGTGGGATGCGAGCCCTAGTTGTACGACCTCATGATGTAAACGAGCTCATTTGAGTTTCATATCTTTCGCATCCATTTCAAGATTTGTTTCTTGGAACTTCCTGGTCGCAGTCTACCTAAAGGGGCGGGAAATCCCTATTTCGCCTAAGTTTTATGCGGAGGGCGTTGGATTATCTGGATGGATATCGATGCGCCAACCTGTGAGGCGAGCAGCGAGGCGGGCATTCTGACCATCTTTACCAATTGCAAGTGAGAGTTGGTAATCAGGCACGATGACTTTGGCAGAACGTGCATCTTCATCAACAATTTCCACGCTGGAAACTTTGGCAGGCGCAAGTGCATGTGCCACAAATTTTGCTGGATCTTGATCAAAATCGACGATGTCGATTTTTTCACCATTTAATTCTTCCATGACAGCACGCGCGCGAGCTCCCATTGGGCCAATCAGTGAACCTTTCGGTGAAACTCCCGCGCGATGGGATCTCACAGCAATCTTGGTGCGATGTCCTGCTTCTCGAGCAACTGCCATTATTTCTACGATGCGATCTTTAATTTCAGGAACTTCCAGTGCAAAGAGTTGTTTCACAAGCGCTGGATGGCTACGAGAGAGCATGATCTCAGGGCCCTTCATCCCTTGTTTTACCTCAACCACAAAACATTTAATGCGATCGCCATGGCTATAGACCTCACCTGGCACTTGCTCTTGAGGTGGGATTTTTCCTTCCACTCTGCCAAGGTTTACATGAATCATTTTTGGATCTCGTCCTTGCTGAATAATTCCAGAGACGATATCTCCGACTGACAAGGTAAATTCACCGACAATTTCTGCATCGTTGGTAGCGCGCATCTGCTGTTTGATCACTTGGCGCGCAGTCGACGTTGCTATCCGCGAAAATCCCTCTGGTGAATCGACTTCCTCGCTAATTTTTTCGCCAAGCTCATTAAAAGTTGGAATTAGAATCTGAATTTCGCCAGATTCGCGGTTGAGTTTTGCATGCGCATGTCTTTTTGGCTCGTGCGTCTGGTTGTAGGCAGTGAGGACTCCCACTTCAATGGCTTGAATTAACTGCTCAAGTGACATCTCTTTCTCTTTTGTCAGATGGATGAGGGCGGTCATATCAACATGCATTATTTGCCACTCTCCTTCCGATTAAATTCAATTTCGACAGTGGCACGCTTAATATCAGCAAACGCCAGAGCTACTTGCTTCTCGCTCTTCTTCTCGGTAACGATAAGAATTAATTCGGAACCTTGTACGGCTTGAGCTCGCCCCATAATTACAGTGCCATCGTGCTGAACGACCTTCATAAGTCGGCCAATATTCTTTACAAAATGTCGCTCTTGAGTAAGCGGCCGATCAACACCAGGTGATGTGACCTCTAAAGTAAAGGGAGAATCTCCCATAAATGGCGCAGCATCAAGAAGCTCGGAAATTTCACGAGAGATGTCGGTGACTTGATCAAGATTAAGAGTTGATGGGGAATCGATAATGCAGGTCACAATTCGGTGCTTTCCCGGAGAAACGATATGAACTTCTTCAAGAAAGAGCCCACGTGATTCAACTGTGGGTGAGATGAGATGCGAAATTTGATCTGCTAAAGCCATACTTGCCCCTTGTATTAAATTATTTTTCAATTGTTATGAAGTTGTCTGACCCAGTTTAACCTATGAATCTAACTTTGGAAATCAAAGCTGCGTCACTATGTCATAACCCAATCTCACGATGAGAAGTGCAGTCACAATTAAGTAAAAAGTGCGCACAAAGCCAGAACCCTTTTTCACCGCCACATGTGAGCCGATAAAGCCGCCAACCAGATTGGCAAGGCCAAGCGCTATTCCTAGTTTCCACATGATAGGTACACGAAAACCAATCACGATGATGGCAGCGATATTGGTAACTAGGTTGACCACTTTGGCAATTGCAGATGCTCCGATAAAGGCAAATCCCATGACAGCAACCAGCACAATCATGAGCAAAGTACCGGTGCCAGGGCCAATTAATCCATCGTAGAAACCAATGATCAATGCAGCGGCAGCACCGATCTTCTTCAGCGTCGCTTGGCTGAAACGATCAACGTGATTCTTACCGAGTTCGGGTTTTGCCAAGGTGTAGAGAAAAATAAGAACCATCATCATGAAAATGGCAGATTTTAGATTTTGCGCAGAGATGTGAGTCGCAAGAAGTGCGCCAAGTGATGAGCCGACAAATGCCGGAATTACCATGGCCAGCAATAACTGTGGATCTGTCTTGATAGATCGCCGATATTTCAAAGCAGCAGCGCTTGTGCCAAATGCCGCTGCAGTCTTGGAAGTTCCCATCACCGTGACGGTATTGGTCTCAGAAAAGGTAATCAGGAGTGATGGCTGCTGGATCAGTCCACCGCCTCCTGCAACCGCATCCACAAAACCGGCAAAGAAGATTGCAGCGAATAAGAGAATGGTTGTTACTAATGAAAGGTCATAGAACACTTTATTGCAGCGTGCCTAACAATTCTTTAATAGTAGAAACTGCCGATGAGACAGATACCTCACTCTTGGAGCCGGTCTGGCGGGCGCGAACTTCTACATTTCCTTGCTCGAGAGCCTTTCCTACAACCACGATGACTGGAATACCGATGAGCTCGGCATCTTTAAATTTAACTCCTGGTGATGTAGCTCTGCGATCATCAAAGATCACACTTATTCCTTGTGCTTCTAGCTCTTCAGCAATCTTTTCAGATGCGGCAAATACCGCATCCTCTTTACCTGTTGCCACAATATGGACTTTTGCAGGAGCTACTTCAACTGGCCAGGAAAGACCTAACTCATCATTGTTCTGTTCTGCAATCGCCGCAACTGCACGAGAGACGCCAATTCCATAAGAACCCATCGTGACAACTTGTGATTTTCCATTCTGATCCAGAACTGTCAGCCCAAGAGCATCTGCATATTTGCGACCTAGTTGAAAAATATGTCCAATCTCTATCGCACGATCGATAATGACTGGCGTTTGACACTGTGGACATGCATCACCGGCGCGTATTTCAGCAGCTTCAACATATCCATCAACAGTGAAATCTCGACCATTGACAACGTTACGCGCATGTTTATCTCTCTGATTGGCGCCAGTTACCCACGATGTACCTGGAGCAACTCGTGGGTCGGCATAAATTGTGATTCCAAACTTTTTGGCATCTTGTGGGCCGATATAACCTTTTACTAAGCCTTTGAATTTTGCAAAATCCTCTTCTTCAAATACTCGTACTTCATTCACGCCTGCCAGGTTTGCTTGTAAGCGCTTGAGATCCACTTCTCGGTCACCAGGAACTAAGACCGAAATTGCTTTGTCATCTGCCATGATCATGACATTCTTCAAAGTCATCGATGCGTCGTATCCCCCACCAAACTTGGTATTGATCAGATCTACCAATGTGTCGATAGTGGGAGTGTTGGGTGAATCAAATACTTCAAGCGGAGCAACGCCTTCTGCGCTGTGAGGTGTGACAACAGTTGTCATCGCCTCCACATTTGCGGCATAGCCACATTTTTGGCAGAGCACATATGTATCTTCACCTGTGTCGCAGGGCGCTAAAAATTCTTCTGAAGCTGAGCCGCCCATAGCACCTGACATTGCGCTGACGATGTTGTATTTCAAACGCAACCGATCAAAAGTTTTTACATATGCATCGCGATGTCGCAGGTAGGACTGGACCAAACCTTCATCGGTGAGATCGAAAGAGTAGGAATCTTTCATCACGAATTCACGACCACGAATAATTCCAGAGCGTGGACGCGCTTCATCGCGATATTTAGTTTGAATTTGATAGAGCGCAAGAGGTAAATCTTTATATGATGAATATTCGCCTTTCACCATCAAGGTGAACATCTCTTCATGGGTTGGCCCCAATAAGTAATCGCTTCCTTTGCGATCTTGCAGACGGAAGAGATCTGGGCCGTAATCGCTCCAGCGACCAGTTTCTTCGTAGGCATCGCGGGGCAATAACGCTGGGAAGTGCACCTCTTGAAATCCGGCGCGATCCATCTCCTCGCGAACAATATTTTCAATGTTGCGAAGGGTGATAACTCCAAGTGGCAACCATGAATAAATTCCTGCTGCGATCCGGCGAATATAACCTGCCCGAACGAGAAGGCGATGGCTAGGTACTTCAGCATCTGCTGGGTCATCGCGGAGTGTGCGCAAAAATAGCGTCGACATTCGCAACATAACGACAACCCTACTAGAGGTTTAGGAAGTTGTGACGGAAGGTTCTCCAGATGCAACGCCAGCGGCTTCCATTTCTTCGGCAAGACGCATGGCTTCTTCAATAAGAGTTTCAACTATCGCAGCCTCTGGCACAGTCTTAATTACTTGGCCTTTGACGAAGATCTGTCCTTTGCCATTTCCAGATGCAACGCCAAGATCAGCTTCGCGCGCTTCACCGGGGCCATTCACTACACAGCCCATTACTGCAACGCGAAGCGGCACAGTCATTCCCTCTAAACCAGCCTGAACTTTTTCTGCAAGTGTGTATACATCAACTTGCGCACGACCACATGAAGGGCAAGAAACAATCTCTAATTTTCTCTGTCGTAAATTAAGCGATTCGAGAATAGAAATTCCAACTTTGACCTCTTCAACAGGTGGTGCAGAAAGTGAGACGCGGATAGTGTCACCGATACCTTCTGAAAGAAGGATGCCAAATGCAGTGGCAGATTTAATGGTGCCCTGAAAAATTGGTCCAGCTTCAGTGACTCCAAGATGTAATGGGTAATCACACTTGGCAGCTAGTAATCGATAGGCGCTGACCATAGTGACCGGGTCATGATGCTTTACCGAAATTTTGATATCGCTAAAACCATGTTCCTCAAAGAGAGATGCTTCCCAGAGCGCAGATTCAACGAGCGCTTCAGGTGTTGCTTTCCCATATTTGGCGAGCAATCGCGGATCAAGGGATCCAGCATTGACGCCAATACGAATTGGGATTCCTGCATCTCCTGCTGCCTTTGCAACTTCTTTTACCTTGTCATCAAATTGCTTGATATTGCCGGGATTCACTCGAACTCCTGCACACCCTGCATCAATAGCCGCGAAAATGTATTTTGGCTGGAAGTGAATATCAGCAATCACTGGAATCTGAGATTTTTTAGCGATTTGTGAGAGCGCATCTGCATCATCTTGAGATGGGACTGCAACGCGAACAATCTGACAACCTGAAGCAGTGAGCTCAGCTATCTGCTGCAACGTTGCATTGACATCGGCAGTAAGAGTGGTGCACATGGATTGCACGCTGACCGGAGAATCTGAGCCGACCCCAACTGTTCCGAGTTTGATTTGCTTGGTCTTGCGACGCGGATGCAACGTTGGCAGTGGTGCGCTCGGAATTCCAAGATCTACCATGCTGCGTATTCTGCCCTATCTCTAGAAATTGAGCGAGATGGGATTAAAAATATCGGCAATCAAGAGGAGTACGGTGAGAACGGCTAACACTGCAAAGACTCCGATAGTGATTGGTGTTAGCACATTCACATCAATTCCTGAAGGTCGTGGACGTCCACGTAATCTGGCGATAAATGCCCGAACTTCATCAGCAAGCGCAACAGCCATGTGACCACCGTCGAGTGGGAGTATCGGTAATAAATTAAAGAGCCCAACAAAGATATTAAGACTTGCAATCAGCAAGAGAAAAGTGCCAAAACGTTCGGTGTTATTTAACTTATTACTGCTGACTGCATCTCCAGATACCCGCGCTGCTCCAACGACACCGACCAATCCATTAGGGTCGCGCTTCTCATCGCCAAAAGTTTGTCGGATTAATTGCGGTACTTTGGTCGGCAGAGTAAAGAGAGATTTCACTGATTCGCGCATAAGAAACCATGTTGCACGGCTTGATTCGGTGAGCGCTGGAATAAAACTCTCGCGCTTTGTTCCGACGGTCGTGACAATACCTAAAAGGTATCGCTTTGCAGCTTCGTTGTAGCGCGGGGTCGCCTTGATAACGAGTTCTTGCCCGTTACGCTCGATGACAAACTCCATCTCTTTTCCACCAGATTGCGCAATTGCGCGCGAGTCAATGAACCAATCACCAACTTTTTTCCCATTGACCTCCACAATATTGTCGCCCTTTTGAAATCCTGCAGCGGCAGCGGGTGAATTTGGAGAAACTTGCGCAATCTCAGAGAGCAAGGCATTGACTCCCACCCCAGCAAAGATTGAAAAAATTAAGAGAAAACCAATAAGCAGATGCGCAAAGGAACCCGCACCCAGCACAATTAACTTTTTACCCGAGTGAGCGGTAAAGAATGCGCGATCTTCTTCTCCGGGTGGCATCTGATCGCGCGGGGTCATACCTTCGATTCGGCAATATCCACCAGCGGGAATCGCTTTGACTCCGAACTCAGTTTCGCCTCTTCGAAATGACCAAATCCGCGCACCAAACCCCAAGAAGAATTCGGTGACCTTCATTCCAAATTTCTTTGCAGTGAGATAGTGACCAAATTCGTGGATCATGACAGAGAGCAAGAGCGCCACAGCAAATGCCAGAATTCCAAGTATCTCCATCGCGCTCCCTACAATCTCTTCTTTAAAACTTCTGCTTCTGCAGCTTGGCGCGCATCTTGCTCAAGAGCACTGACATCTGCCAAATCTCGTGGAGCAGAATTTGCTGCGCTCCGCAGTTGATCAACAACTGTGGCAACTGTCGGAACAATATTGGTAAAGGCAATATTCCCTTGAATAAATGCCGAAACTGCAACTTCATTAGCCGCGTTGAAGATTGCAGGTAATCCCCGGCCATGGTCGCCGCAGTCGCGTGCAAGAGCAATTGCGGGAAAGCGCACATCATCTATGGGCGAAAATGTCCAGGTGTGAGATTGCGACCAATCAACAGGTGGCATTGCGTGCGCAACTCGATCGGGATAACCAAGAGCAAAAGAGATGGGGCCTTTCATATTTGGCGGTGACGCCTGTGCCAAAGTGGAACCATCTACAAATTCGACCATAGAGTGAATAATGGATTGGGGATGAATTACCGATGTGATACGCGCATAAGGAGTATTGAAAAGATAATGCGCTTCAATAATCTCTAAGCCCTTATTCATTAGAGTCGCAGAATTAATGGTCACGACCGGACCCATGACCCACGTTGGATGGCTGAGCGCCTCAGCTACTGTCACCGTTGATAAATCAGCACGTTCACGAAATGGCCCACCGCTTGCTGTCAAAATTAATTGAGCAACTTCGCTCTTCTTTTCTCCTAACATGGCTTGCCACAAAGCAGAATGTTCTGAATCAACCGGCAAAATTTGATCAGGTTTTGCACGCGACATCACGATATCTCCACCTGCAACCAGTGATTCTTTATTGGCAAGTGCCACTTTATTTCCCGCATCAATCGCTGCAAGAGTGGGGCCAAGGCCGATGGAGCCGGTGATGGCATTAAGAACCACATCGCAGGTGATTGCAGCGATTTCGCTTGCTGCGCGCGCTCCATCAATGACTTCAACTCCCGGAAGCGCATCTCGAACTTTCT
>CAZGXO010000013.1:0-5594 GCA_964529875.1 uncultured Candidatus Planktophila sp.
AATGAAATTGTTAACTCATTTACAGTACGGGGAGCCCGATGAGTCAGATAGAAAACCGCACCAGTAGACCTCGAGATACAGATCGCAAGACACGTATCCATCTCTCCTTCTACGACCGCATTAAATTCTTGTTGCTCTTTGGAATCACTTTCCTAGTACTCACCTGGTCGAGCCTTGCAGAAAATCCAATCTTGAGCGTTACGGATGCCTTTAATCAAACTCTGAGCAGTAAGCAGTGGATTCTTGTTTTGGTGGTTATTGAAGTCATTCGCCAGATTCACTTTGCGCTCGCCGAATTGTTAGCTCCCTATCATGGTATTTGGAAGAAGTATTTTGATTTCGTTGATCGCCAGATTCACCGCTTGAGCGATTGGACCCGCTTCCGCATTTCTCGAGTTATTAAATGGATCCTCTTTATCTCACTTCTCTCTGTGGTTCTCGGTGCTATTTATAAAGAGACTCCGGTGCGGGCGCTCTTTCTTGCACCAAAAGCATTTATTACAGCCCTTCCATTATTAGGGCAGCTACTTTTTGCAGTCTTCTTTGTCATCATTCAATTTGCTGCAATCTTCTGGTTCTTAAGCCGTGGTGGCGTTGATACTTATTTCCCTGATGACATCAGAACTCGTTTTACTGATGTGTGGGGACAAGATCACGTACTTAATCGCATCCGTGAAAATTTGCTCTTCCTCGAATCACCTGAGGAAATTGAAAAGCATGGCGGTTATGTACCAGGTGGAATTCTTTTGTGGGGACCTCCCGGAACCGGTAAGACGCTGATGGCTGAATCCATGGCTGGTGAAACCGGCAAGCCATTCGTATTCGTTGATCCAGGCGCATTTACCAATATGTTCTTTGGAGTTGGTGTTCTTAAAGTTAAGAGCCTTTTCCGCAAACTCCGTAAGTTAGCGCTTCGCTATGGTGGAGTCGTTGTCTTCTTCGATGAAGCGGATTCATTAGGAAATCGTGGAATTGTGACAACAGGTGGCCCACAACGTGCTTCACAACATAGCGCGGGTGTTTTTGGTAGCGATTGCCATGGAGGCGCTTATTTATCTGCGCCAGCAGTATCTGCAATCACACGTGAAAAGTTTGTGATGGGTGGTGCTGCAGGCGGTGGCGGTGGCGGAATGGGAACTCTGCAAGCGCTGCTGACTGAACTTTCTGGCCTGAAAAAACCGCGCGGATTCTTTAACCGCATTGTTCGTCGCACACTTGGTATGCGCCCGAAAAATCCACCGAAATATCGAATCTTGGTTGTTATGGCAACTAACTTGCCAGAAGCTCTCGATGAAGCGTTGCTTCGCCCAGGTCGTATTGATCGCATGTACCGAGTGGGATATCCAAGTAAAGCGGGCAGAGTGCGTACCTACGAAGGATATTTATCAAAGGTTTCTCATTCACTCACAGCCGAAGAAATCGACAAGATTGCAACGATTACTCCGTATGCAACAGGTGCAACAATCAAAGACACTATTAATGAAGCTTTGATTATGGCAATTCGCAATGGTCGCACCTCAATTGAATGGTCAGATATCGTCAAAGCAAAGCAGCAGAAAGAGCTTGGGCCATCTGAAGATGTTGAATACATCGAACGCGAACGCCATGCAGTAGCTGTGCATGAAGCTTGCCACGCAGTGATGGCACATCGAACACGTCAACATATGGCAATTGATTTAGCAACTATTGAAAAAGGTTCTGACTATCTTGGAATGGTTGCCAGCATTCCACCAGATGATCAATTCACTCGTTGGAAGAGCGAATATCAATCAGATATTTTGGTATCACTTGCATCTCTTGCCGGTGAGCGGATGTTCTTCGATGGCGATAATTCATCAGGAGTTTCTGGCGACCTAGAAAGTGCAACAACTATCGCGTCTTTGATGGAAGGTCATTGGGGAATGGGCTCCACCATTTCATCGCACCTCAGTAATCGTCGCTTTGAAATGGGTTCACCCGGTGGTGGAAAAGGTAAAGATGATTCGGAAAAGCAGATGCGTATGGCACTAAGCGATCGCATTGAAGATAACTTGAGCAGATTATTGGTAGAGGCAGAAGAAATCTTGCGCAACAATCGCAATCAAGTGCTTGCCCTTGCACATGCACTCGAAACGCATAAGACAATGTCTGGAGAAGATGTTGCTGCCGTGATTGATGGGGTACAAGGTTCGTTGGTTGATGGTCGCCCATATACCAACCCAGATTTCCTTGCAGAGATTGAGAAATATCACCAAGCATCTGTCATTGCGCATCGCGAGCATCGCAAGCCAGATGTGCATTTACCTGTTATCGCATAAGCAGGTATCTTTATCCAGTGAACAAAATCTTCCTCTTCGTGGCTATTGACGTGCGACCAGGAAAATTTGATGAGTTTGTCTCCAAGCTCAAATCCCATATTGCAGTAATCCGCACCGAACAAGGCTGCGAGTTCATAGAGCTTTATCGTGATACCAATACTGAAAACCGTGTAAATGTCTGGGAAATCTGGAGCGATCGACCTTCTTGGGACGCCCATATGGTTAATGAGAACAGTAAGAAGTGGCAGAGCGTTGCCAAAGATTTAGTTTTCGGAGAATCAATCACCGTGATGGATGCACTCGCATGAGTAAATTTACGCTCTCTATTGATTGCGGCGGACTCTTCCTGAAGAGTTGCGTTCTTGATGAATCAGGAACTATGCACGCAGCGCCAACTCGTGTGCAGACTCCATATCCACTCTCCACACATCGCTTTCTCGATACTGTTCAAGAGATTGCCGATTCATTACCGAAATCGCAACAAGTAACAGTGGGTCTTCCCGGAATGATTCGAAATGGCGTTGTAGTGGCAACTCCGCATTACATCAATGATGCAGGACCACACACTCGGATGAATCCAGAGTTGAAAGAGCAATGGTGGGGATTTGATGCCGAAGCGGCAATTTCTCAACGGCTTGGTATTCCTGCAAAGGTACTCAATGATGCCGAAGTTCATGGCGCAGGAGTAGTAACTGGATCTGGATTAGAAATTGTCATCACGCTCGGAACTGGACTTGGATTTGCAGTGTTCCATGGCGGCAAACTTTCGCCACACTTTGAACTTTCGCATGCCACCGTGCGACGTAATACAACTTATGACACCTGGATTGGAGATCGCGAGCGACGCAGAATGGGAAATACATTCTGGTCTCGTCGTGTGCGCCTGATGGTCTCTGAACTTCGCCCCGTCTTTCTATGGGATCGTCTCTACATTGGTGGAGGAAATTCACACAGTATTCAACAGCGCGATCTATCTTTGATGGGAGATGACGTAGTCATCGTTCCAAACTCTGCTGGTGTTGCCGGCGGAGTACGTGCTTGGCAGCTTTAATTAACTTCTTAAAGCTTTAGCAAAGTCACGGAATTCTTCAACCAACTTATCGATCTCAGTTTGTCCGTGAGCAAGAGAAATCAACCATTGTTCATCAAGGCCTGGTGGCGTCATGATTCCGCGGTTGATAGCGAATAACCAATGTGCTTCGGCAACGCCAAAATCAGTAGCTTTGTAATCACGATAGTTGCGTACTGGTGTTGTAGACCAGGTAATACATCCCTTGACGCCAAATCCCACGGTGTGTGCAGGCAATTGATATTCATCAATGATGTCGCCTATGCGGGTAAGTGCTTGTAGGTTGAATTCTTCTGCAACTTCTAGCGCGCGGTCAGAACAGATACGTTCCATAGCGCGAACCCCAGCCATTGCTAGTGGATTGCCATTGAAAGTACCAAAGTGAGGCATCTTTCCATTGGTAACAAAATCCATATAGCGCTTCTTGCCACCAAATGCTGCAAGGGGAAGTCCGCCACCAATGGATTTAGCTAGAGTAATTAAATCTGGCTTAACGCCAAGTCTTGTCGCAGCGCCATGTGCACCTGCAGTAAGACCAGTCTTAACCTCATCAAAGATAAGAACAACTTCGTATTGGTCGCAGAGTTCGCGAACTCGCTCAAGATATCCCGCATCTGGCAAAACTATTGCAATATTTTCAAGAACTGGTTCAAGAATAAATCCAGCAATCTTTGAGGCATGGGTTTCAAAGAGTCGCTCAAGTGCATCTGCATTATTAAAAGGAACTACATAAATATCGCCAGGAGCAAGAGAAGGATCGATGTAAGGAGTTGGGTTCTCTTCATCTCCAGCTTTATCTAGTGGAGGTTTTGTTGACACAGCAAGCGGGTCATAACTGCCGTGATAGCCGCCTTCAATCTTCACGATGCCAGCTTTGCCAGTTGCAGCTCGAGCAACTCGGAGCGCATACATGGTCGCTTCAGTTCCAGAATTGGTGAAACGAACTTGATCGATTCCAAATCGCTTGCACACAAGTTCTGCAGCATCAGTTGAGGTTGGCGAAGGAGTGACGAAGAGCATGCCCTCTTTGAGTTGGGCCTGAACTTCCTCCAGCACAGTTGGATTGAGGTGGCCGGCGAGCATTGCGCCAAATCCCATGGAGAGATCAAGGAGCTTTCGACCATCGACATCGGTCATGTAAGCGCCGCTGGCGGAGGTAATGGAGACTGGATATGGGTTCCAGTGTTGGAAGCTTGAAGGGACGCCAAGAGGCATCGTCTGGCAGGCGCGAGCGTTCTCGGCGGCTGAACCTTGAGTTAATTGAGAAAAGAGTTTCCACTCTGCAGAAAGTATGGAAGCAATCTTTTCGGCAGGGATGGGGGTTGATGTGGCAGGAACATAACGATGTGTTGCTGTGTGGTGCGATCTGATCGCAGTTTGTGTAACCATTGTAAAGCTGTACGGCAAAAGTTTCTGATTTAGAAACCGTTTGAGAAGTACTCTCCTTTGAGTCTTGCGAATTAACGCACCCTAAGTATTACTTAAAGTTAAAAAAAATGCAAGAGGTACCATTTTCCCGCATGGCTTACGCGTAAAAACTTTATTTTTCTAGTTTTTTCTCCAGTTTTTTCTTTAAAAATAGAATAACGATAAAGACTAAAATCAAGAAAAATATAGCCCAATAACGCAGGTATTTTTCTAAGGTATCCAGTGAATTAGCAAATCCAAATCCTAAAAATGTGACAATTGTTGAGAAAACTATTCCACCTGCTGCATTCCATTTGAGAAAAGTTGGGTAAGCAACTTTATTCATACCAGCAAGCGCCGGAACAAGCGCTCGCAAAAGAGCTTGTGCTCTTCCAAAAAAAATTGCACCGCTGTGATATCGCTCGAAGATTGCTTCAGCGAGATTCCAACGCTTCTGCCCGACAAATTTACCTATGGCACTTTGCTGAAGCCGGATTCCAAAATGTTTGCCAACTTCATATCCGACTGAATCGCCACATATTGCTGCAACTATTGCAACAAGTAAGAAGAGCCAGATATTCCACACATGAGCGTGAGCTAAAACACCACCAATGAGAAGTGAAGTTTCACCGGGCAGAATAAAGCCAATAAATAGCGCTGCTTCGGCAAAGATGAAGAAGATCAAGAGAAGAAAGAGAGGGATATGCAAGTTCCTGGCAACAAGTGAATCTGCAGTGTGATGGATCCACTGCGAAATCGACATGCGGTAACTCTATATCAGCGATAAGGTCGATTTATGAAAGCAGATACTTCAGTACCAG
>CAZGXO010000013.1:5694-17154 GCA_964529875.1 uncultured Candidatus Planktophila sp.
TGTCCAATCGTGCGCTCAACCATCTTTACATGTCGATAACGCCATTCCTGAATACCCTCATCGATATCTACGAGACGTTCTGCCACCAAAGCAGCTTCTGGGTCTTTTTGGTGAACAGTGAGAAGCACATCTTGCACATCTTTGTTTGACTGATAAGCGATGGATTTATCTCGATTGATGATCTCTGTCGGCAGTTGATATCCCCGCACAGTTAAATAGTGAAGAAACGAGTCCCAGATTGAGTTTCGTGATGCGATTGTCTTAATCTCACTTTGCACATCAGGTGGAAGATGGCCAGCCATCTTGTTATCTCGCCTACCAAGCAGCGCTTCCACTTTTCTAAATTGCGCAGATTGAAACCCGCTTGATGATGATAAGTATCCGCGGAAGGCATTGAATTGAAGTGGAGTCATTGTCTCCAAGATATCGACCTGTGCGACACAAACTTTCATGATGGTGCGAATTCGACCAAGGATGGAGAGTGCGTAATGAGTATCGCCTGATTCGAGAGCTTTCTGCGCCTGCATAAACTCATGAATCAATTGCTTAAACCAGAGTTCGTAGGTCTGATGGATGATGATAAAGAGCATCTCATCGTGTTCTGGCCCATCAGAGAGCGGTTTCTGCAGTTGTAGTAATTCATCTACTGCAAGATAAGACGAGTAAGTAAGTGCGGAATCGTAATTTTCGCTCATGTGACCCGTGAATCCGATCCTTGGATTTTTTCGTATTGGCGCGTCTCGGTGAGATCGCGAATTCTTTGGAATCCATCCCAGACTTCAATATATGACGTTGGCAAAGGTGCGATAGCAAGGCGAATTGAATTAGGCGTGCGGTAATCAGGTATGACATTGGCGAATTTACGTAGTGCAACGCAGATACGAGCTGCATCAGGGTGGCCAATCGATATGTGACCGCCCCGTTCCTTGGGATCGCGTGATGTGAGCAGTGAATAGCCAAGTGGCGCTAACCAACTGTCATATAAATCAATCATCATTTGAGTTCCGGTCGCTGCCTTCTGTGCAATTGCAGCTATTCCCGCTTCTTCAATCATGGAGTAAGCAACTTGCACACCACGTATTCCAATGATTGAAGGGCTGGCAATTTGAAATCCTCTAATGCCATCTGCCTTTTCAAAGCGTGCTCCCATGCCAAATTGATCTTCATTGGCAAACCAACCTTGAATTGGAACTTGTAATTCTTTTTGTATTTTCTTATTCACGTAAAGCCATGCTGGAGAACCTGGACCTGAATTTCCATATTTATATGTGCAACCAACAGCTAAGTCGACGCCATTTTTATCAAAATCTAATTCGATTGCACCGGCAGCATGGCTGGCATCCCATACAACCAGCGCGCCATAACTTCTCGCTAAATCAGTGATTGATTTGATATCAGTACGAGCACCAGATCGATACTGAATCACTTCAAAAGTCACTAGCGCAACATCTTCGGACATGTGGGGTTTGAGAATTTCTGCAGTTACTAATTCATTTACAGCAATTGCTGGATCTTCATTATCAATAATGATGAGTTGTAAACCTAGTTGCTGTGCTATCCCATCGAGAATGTAGCGGTCAGTTGGAAAGTTTGCGGCATCTGTAATGATGGTCTTTCTGCCGGGGCGCGCTTTGATTGCCGCCATACACAGCTGATAAAAATTCACTGATGTTGTGTCACACACCAATACTTGTCCCGGTGCAGCTCCAAGAACGGCACGACCTAATAAATCGCCCGCTACTTGTGCTTCATCAATCCAGTGGCTCCAACCGGTAACCACTTCATTTCCCCATTCATGGGAGAGAAAATCGCTCACCGCTTTCACTGTTGCATGCGGGAGACGGCCGAGCGAATTTCCATCTAAGTAGCAGAGATTTGGGTCAGTAATAACAAATTTGTTGCGGTAATGAGCAAGTGGGTCATTTTTATCGAGTTCGATCGCGTATTCGCGGTCAGTAACCTTCATTGTTCAAAGGTACGCTTTCTCACCAATCCATGCAACGTTCATCAATCTGAGAGTGAAATAGAATAAAAAGATGTCAGCCAAGACTCAGCGTTTAGATTTTTTGGCCGCAATTTCTGGCGTCATGATTGCAATTCAGGCAAGGGCGAATGGCGAACTTGCTCACTTAACGGGAAATGGTATTGAAGCGGCACTGGTTTCGTTTGGCTCAGGACTCATCATCATCTCTGTGATTGCTCTCTTCAGTCGCACTATTAAAGAGGGAGTTAAAAAGTTAAGAGTTGCTGTGAAGAGGAAAGAGATACCAACCTGGACTCTCTTTGCCGGAACATTAGGTGGCAGCTTTGTGGCAGTTCAAACTCATATCGTTCCGCTGATAGGCGTTGCCATTTATTCAGTGGCATCTATTGCTGGTCAAACTGCGGCATCTCTTCTAGTTGATCGAATTGGGCTTACTGGTGGGGGAAAGAAACACATCACCCCACGGCGCATTGGCGCAGCATTTTTTACAGTCTTTGCGGTCTTGATTTCAGTGTTAGATCGAATAGATGCAAAGAATCTCTCACTTATTGCAGTTGCGCTTGGTTGTCTCGCTGGTGCGATTGTTGGTGTGCAACGCGCTCTTAACGGTCAAATCAATGAAAGTTCAGAGCAAAGTTTTACAACTTCACTTCTCAATTTCATTATGGGCACAAGTTTCTTAGTGCTCTTTCTTCTTATCTCGTTGGCTTTTGGTGAAAATGAATTGGTTCCGTTGCCGGCAGGTCCATGGTGGATTTACACAGGTGGCGCTATTGGAGTTATTTATATTGCATTCACCTCAACAATTGTTCAACACTTGGGAGTGCTGACATTTACGCTATACAGCGTTGGCGGTCAATTAGTTGGTTCACTGTTAATTGATCTGTATTCACCAACTCAAGGCGTGCAGGTGAGCGCCTATCTCGTAACTGGGATTGCTATGACTTATATCGGAGTTATCGTGGGCGGCGTAAATAATTCACAATCCCGGAGACGATTGACGCAGAAATAAAGAAAGCGGCAATTGCATAGGAAGAAGTTTTTACCCAAGGAATCGTGGCGGCGTAGTAGCCAGAGAGCGTGATTCCTACTCCCCAAAGAAGTGCACCTAGTGAGTTAGCGGAGAGAAATTTGTAGTAATTCATCCGCGAGATCCCGGCAATCGGTGGCACGAAAGTACGAATCCAGGGGAAGAACCTTGCTGCGACAACTGCCCACCATCCAGTTTTTTCGTAGAAATCTTCGGAGCGAGCAATCATTCGCTGGACTCTGGGTGATTTTCTCTTATCTAAATATGGACGACCCACTTTTCGTCCCAAAACAAAACCAACTTGATCACCGATAAATGCAGCCATAAAGATTATTGTTACAAGCAAAACAATATCGATATTGCCATGAGCAGCTGCAACCAATCCTGCACTAAAGAGAACTGAGTCTCCCGGTAAGAAAAACCCAAAAAGCAGCCCAGTTTCGATAAAGACAATTGCTCCTACAACCAAGTAGAAAAAGATGGGAGCTAGCGATGAGAATTGCTCATCAAAGGTAGCCAGTAACTCCATCACACTGATTTCTTGACGGCAGCGGCTACTTGCGCAACCACATTTGAGTCAAAAACGCTCGGCACGATAAATGAAGTATTGAGTTGAGAATCAAGGACACAATCTGCAATGGCACCCGCTGCAGCCACCAGCAATTTATCTGTAATTTTATGGGCATTGGCATCAAGTAGCCCACGGAAAATTCCGGGAAATGCTAAAACGTTATTGATTTGATTCGGTTGATCGCTTCGCCCAGTTGCAACGACTGTTGCATATTTACGCGCAATAACTGGATCAATTTCCGGATCTGGGTTAGCAAGCGCAAAGACGATTGCACCAGGGTTCATAGCCTGCATATCTGCTTCAGTAAGCACTCCAGGTGCACTCACGCCGATGAAGATATCTGCACCTTTCATGGCTTCATGAATGTTTCCCTTGAAATTCATCTGATTGGAATTTTCAATAAACCAAGCGCGCATGGCATCTTCTGCAGGAGAATCCTTACTAATTACTCCATCTTTATCGAAGGCGATGATGTTGGTAGCTCCACTTAAGACCAATAAGCGGGCAACGGCTGTGCCAGCGGCTCCTGCACCGCTCATGACAATTTTGGTCTGTGCAATATCTTTCTTCACTAATTTCAGCGCATTGCGCAGCGCTGCAAGAACCACAATGGCAGTGCCATGTTGATCATCGTGAAAAACTGGAATATCGAGAAGATCGCGTAAGCGCTGTTCAATTTCGAAACAGCGCGGTGCTGATATATCTTCCAAATTAATGCCGCCATAAACAGGGGCAATCAACTGAACGGTTCGCACAATCTCATCTACATCTTGGGTATCTAAACAGACTGGCCAAGCATCAACGTTGGCAAATCTCTTAAAGAGAACCGCTTTACCTTCCATCACTGGAAGCGCTGCAGCCGGCCCTATATTTCCGAGCCCAAGAACTGCGGAGCCATCGGTAACAACTGCAACTGTATTGCGCTTCATAGTTAAACGGCGCACATCAGTTGGGTCATCCACAATTGCTTGTGAAATGCGAGCTACACCAGGAGTGTAGGCGCGCGATAAATCATCACGAGTTTTCAGGGGCACTTTTGAATTTATCTCGATTTTGCCACCTAAGTGAAGGAGAAAAGTTCGATCGCTAATTTTTCTGACAGTCAGACCATCGTGCGCAGCTAGCGCTTGATGAATATTTTGTGCATGTGCTGCATCTATTGTGTCGCAGGTAATATCAATAACAACTTTTTCCAAGAGCGATTCAACAACATCGAGAGCTGTAATTGTCGCTCCTGCATCGGTAATAGTTGCTGTAATGAGAGCCACTGGTGAAAGTTCTGGAGAACCTTCAACACGAATGGTGATGCCATAACCGGGCGATGTGGAAGCCATTTACACGACTCCGTAAAGACGATCGCCAGCATCACCAAGACCAGGAACGATGTAACCCTTTTCATTTAATTTTTCATCAAGTGCACCTGTTACTAAATTGATGGGCACTCCAGAATTCTTTAATCCGTCTTCGAGAGCTTTTACACCTTCAGGGGCTGCTAGCAAACAAATTGCAGTTATCTCACTTGCTCCGCGTTCAATGAGGTATTGGCATGCTGAAATAAGCGTGCCACCCGTTGCAAGCATCGGATCAAGAACAAAAACTTGTCTTCCTGATAAATCATCCGGCAATCGATTTGCATAGGTGCTGGCTTGCAGAGTTTCTTCATCACGAACCATGCCAAGAAAACCAACTTGTGCAGTTGGAAGCAACTTTGTCATTCCATCCAGCATGCCAAGACCAGCTCTCAGAATTGGAACAACTACTGGTTGCGGCTCTGCCATTACTTGACCAGTTGTACTGGTGACGGGCGTTTTGATGGCGATTGTCTTTGTGCGCACGTCACGAGTTGCTTCATATGCGAGCAAAGTTACTAATTCAGAGACAAGAAGTCGGAAAGTTGGCGAATCGGTGCGCTCATCTCGTAAAACTGTGAGTTTGTGAGAGATCAACGGGTGATTAGCAACATGCACTTTCATGTCACCTACCTTACAGGGCTTTTATTCCTATCAAATGAGTGCCAATATGGGAGATGTGTCAGATGTAACCCAAGATTTTGCGATTGAGGCGTGGCATGAAGACGGACGCTGGTCAGTTGCTAGTTTGCCTGACCCAAATGACCTGGTTCACATCATCGATAGATTAAAAAAACAACAAACTAATGGTGGCTCAGTTGCTTTGGTTGCAATTGATGATGAATTCTTTTTAGCAGTAAGAGTTTTAGGTTCGCATATCAAATATTTCATTAGTGATGTTACATGTGCACTTGATTATGATGTGGCAGCAGAATTTCTTGAATTAGCAGATGTAGATGCCCCCGAAGAAGATGATGAACCGCTTCCTGCAGGAGACCTCGACATATTTGCCGATTTAGGTTTACATAGCATGGAGTTATCCACTATTTGCGATGATGCTGATTTATATCCAGATGAGCAAATTGATGCGATTGCAGTGAGATTAGGTTTTGGAGATCAATTAACGGAAGTTCTGGAGTCGTAGAAATTTCACTACCAAATCCGGAAGAGTTGATGAAGGAAGCGCTGATGCTTGCTTCATCTGCGCCACAGACCGATGATGTTCCCGTAGGAGCGCTAGTTATTAATAAAGATGGAGTCATTATCGGCAGAGGCTGTAACGAGCGAGAAGCGACGAATGATCCAACAGCACATGCCGAGATTGTTGCAATCAGAAACGCAACGAACCGGTTGCAGAAATCTCGACTTGATGGGTGCACTTTGGTAGTAACACTAGAACCATGCGCAATGTGTGCCGGGGCGATTGCACAATCTCGAATTTCGCATGTGATTTACGGTGCGTGGGATGAGAAAGCTGGAGCCGTTGGCTCAGTTTGGGATGTTTTAAGAGATCCACGTTCCATATTTAAAGTTGAAGTAACAGCCGGAGTCCTGGAAGCAGAATGCGTAGCGCTGTTAAAGAGCTTTTTTGCTGATAAATAATCTATACAAGTAGTTCGTATGAGGGATTTAAGATAACTAGCTGACCTTCTTCTTCACCAACCATTCCTTCAGCGCGCATCTCCATACCAACTTCGAGACCAGCAATTTCACGACGACCCAAGAAGTTGAGCGTTATGCCACCAGTTTCATCCCAGACTTCAACCTGCAACATAGGAGCAAGTCCGCGTGGAGCCGTAGAAATTGAAGTTACCCGGCCATGAACTTTAGAGCGCTTGCGCCATTCAACTGCTCCAATTTTGGTGACGTCATCTGCATAATGTGAAATCGGTGCAAATTCCTTTGGAGCAACTGCAATTGGCTTCTTTGCGCCTACTTTTGCAGGCGCTTTAACTTTCTCATCACGATGAATTGTTAATTTCTTTCCAGAGGTAATTTGATTAACATCAAAAGGAACAATCGTTGCAACTACTCTCTCAAGTTGCGAAATAGGCGCTGCAATTTCTTCAGCAGTTTGGTCATGAAGCAATCTTCCAAGGAATCGAGAATAGGAACGGCGCGGCAAGAGAATAGTTAATTCCACATCTGATTTCTCAGTTTTGCGAATTGCATAATCGAGCGCAGATTTAGCAATGCGCCGATCAGGGCAATCAATGAGATCAAGTTGCACATCTTCAAGCGCTTCCGAATCAGCCCAGGCTTTTTGGATTGCTTCAGCGCGACGATCATCAATGACGAAATGAACTGCATTAATGGAGTGAGGTTTTAGGCTTCGGGCGTATCGCACCGCACCAACTGTTGCAATATCAACGCTATCGATAAAAATAGTTACTTTATGGCGTGACATGGAAGTTGCCCGCTCTTGGTGAGATTTCACGGTGAGCGCACTTTGTTCGCGATCGTATTGGCGACGAAGGCGTAAAAATGTTATTACCAATATTGGAGCAGTGATTAATACCAACCAAGCTCCTTCAGTAAATTTAACTATCGAGAAGATAATGACGATGGAAAGTGCAACCGATCCGGCAAGTCCATTAATAAATACTTTTAATCGCCAGCCATCTGGTTTCTTACGAAGGTAATAACGAGTCATGCCAAATCCAGCGAGTGTGAAACCGGTGAAGACGCCAAGGGCATAGAAAGCGACTAGGTGTTCCACGGAACCTGCGGTGATGATGACGAGAAAGAGACCGCCACCTGCAAGCAGAAGAATTCCGTTGGAAAAAGCTAAACGGTGCCCACGTTTTGTTAATTGGCGCGGTAGGAATCCATCGGATGCAACAAAGTTCACCAAAATAGGGAAGGCGCTATATGTTGTATTTGCGCCGGCAAAGAGAATAAGCATGGTCGCTGCCTGCACCATGATGAACATGAAGGTTCCAAAACCACCGGTGCCAACTGCTGCCTTTGCTATCTGCGAAATTACTGTTGGCACGCCATTCTCATATGGCATGGCATAGATGTGATGTGCGAAATAAGAAACTCCCAGCACCAGAATTCCAAGCAGCGTACTCATGATGACAAGTGTGCGTTTTGCATTGACGTGCTCTGGTGTTTTAAAGAGCGCTACGCCATCTGAAATTGCCTCTAAACCAGTAAGTGATGATCCACCATTTGCAAATGCGCGAAGCAAGATAAAGATTGCCGCAAAGGTGAGCAAACCTTGTTCCTGTCCGAGTGGAACAGCGCCTGGAAGATTTGTATCAAGAACTGGCAGTGTGCCATTTGCTAAACGATAGAGCCCCATTCCAAAGACAATAAACATGCAACCGACGAAGAAATAAGTTGGGAAGGCGAAAGCTTTACCGGCCTCCTTCACACCTCGTAAGTTTCCGTACGTGAGAAAAGCTATAACTGCGAAAATCATTGGCATCTTGTAAGGCTCAAGAGATGGGAAGGTAGAAATAATTGCCGCAACTCCAGCAGCAGTTTGAATAGCAAGCGTCACAATGTAATCAAGCATCAGAGCAACTGCTGCAATTTGTGCAACAACTGGTCCAAAGTTATCGCGCGAGACTATGTAGGCGCCGCCAGTCTTGGTGTAGACATCAATGACGTTGCGATAAGAGAGAGTAATGAGAATTAAGATGGCCAAAACAACAGCAGTCATTGGCATCAAAATGGCAAATGCAGCAAGACCAAATGCAGGTAGCAGCGCAATCAAAATCTGTTCTGAGCCGTATGCAGAAGATGAGATGCAATCGGATGAGAGAATCCCCAGTGCATATCGCTTGCCAAGTCGTTGGTGGCTCAATGTGTGACGATTGAGAGCATTGCCGAGAAAGAATCTCTTTATTTTGTAGGAGATTGGATCTTTGACATGTGCATGATCTGTGAGTGCCACAGGTTGAGGTGCATCATCCGTCCAAGACTTCGCCACAACTACTCCCTTTGGTGTTGCATGTAGTGCAATACCGCTGCGCAGGACACCATTCTAGATGACCTATTGATTACACGTAAGTATGCTTATCTTATGCGTACGCAGTTATATATTGATGGAGAATGGGTTGATGGCACCGGAACAGTTGATGTCATTGATCCAAGTGACGGTTCTGTAATCGCAAAAGTAGCAACTTCAAGTGATTCACAAAATCTAGCCGCGATTGATGCTGCAGATAGAGCAAGCGCATCGTGGGCTAAAACAGCGCCGCGAGTACGAAGTGAAATTTTGCGTAAAGCTTTTGAAACTATGATCGCTGAAGCAGATTATTTAGCAGAACTAATCTCTAAGGAGAATGGCAAAGCCCTTCCCGACGCTCGCGCAGAAGTAAATTACGCCGCCGAGTTTTTCCGCTGGTTTGCAGAAGAGACAGTTCGAATCTCTGGTGATTTCAGAATGGCACCAGCTGGCGATAAGCGAATTCTGGTAACGCACCAACCCATTGGAGTTTCTCTCCTCATTACTCCCTGGAACTTTCCTGCTGGAATGGCAACGCGAAAAATTGGTCCAGCGATTGCAGCGGGTTGCACCATGATTTTGAAACCAGCGGGTGAGACTCCTTTAACCGCTCTTGCAATTGCAGATATTTTGGATCGCTGCGGTCTACCTAAGGGAGTGCTCAATGTAATTCTTCCTCCCCAATCAGGTCCGGCAATCAGCAAGGTATTACACGATCCGCGAGTTAAGAATTTATCGTTTACTGGTTCAACTCAAGTGGGAAAGATTTTGATCAAAGAGGCAGCTGATCAAGTTATTCGCTGCTCCATGGAACTTGGTGGCAATGCTCCATTTGTAGTTCTTGACGATGCCAATATCGAAGAAGCTGTTAAAGGATTGATGATGGCCAAGATGCGAAATGGTGGAGCTGCTTGCACAGCAGCAAATCGCATCTATGTTGCGCGTTCAATTGGCGAAAAATTTGTCGCAGAATTTACCAAAGCGATGGCAGCGCTCAAGATGGGCACTGGTCGCGATTCGGGAATTCAATTAGGAGCAAGCGTTTCGGTGAAAGAGCGCAACAAAATTGCTGAATTAGTTGATGGCGCAAAATCGCGTGGTGCCAAAGTGCATCTTGGCGCCACAACTCCAGATGGTGCTGGGGCTTTCTATCCAGCGACCGTTCTCGAAGTTTCCAAAACAGATGAAATATTAAGCAATGAAATATTTGGACCTGTGGCTCCTGTTGTTCTCTTTGACACCGATGAAGAGGCGCTCAAACTTGCCAATGAAACCGAATACGGCTTGATTAGTTATGTGTACTCAGAAGATCTCAAGCGCGCCATTCGTTTTGCAGAAGGACTCGAAGCTGGCATGGTCGGAATCAACCGTGGATTACTCTCAGATCCAGCTGCGCCTTTTGGTGGTGTAAAGCAATCAGGTCTTGGACGTGAAGGTGGCTTTGATGGCGTTCACGAATTTCTTCAGACTAAATACATCGGCGTCGAGATCTAAATTACAAAGTTCTCAATTTTGTAAGAATTTCTTTGTCATTTGTACCAATTTTTTTAATAATTCCCTTCAGGTAGTTCCTGCCATTGGCGTAGTAAGCAAGAGTGTAAAAGGGGTAAGTATTAAATCCGTATCCTGATACATTTTTCGAAATTTTTCCCGGAATTGGGAAGTTAGAGATTATGTCAACATCGCACTGAGCAAAAAACTTAGCAAGTTTTCGAAAGTTATATCTTCTATTTCTAGTTAATTTGATTTCGCGAACTTCTTTCTGAATCTCATCGGAATTTAGCTCTCTTGCCGAGTAATTGACTTTCCTACCTTTCAGGAAATAAATGGCTTCACCATTTGCGATACATCTAGTTGCGACACCTTTCTCTAGAAGTTTGCTTGCTTGAATGACGTATAAATCCTTGTTTATTTCTAATAGGTACTTATAGAGCGCTCTTCTTTCTTCTTGAAAAAGAAGTCCCCCGGATGTTAAGCACTCTTCAAAATAACTCACACCTTTATTGTGCACCTATTAAGCAATCTTCCGCTACGAATTTTCCTGAGTCGCCTTTAACCGCCATCTTCTCTCCATTTTTCAGGTAAACATAGCCTTGGGCGATCCCACGATATGAGGTGGAGATACCTTTCACGCATGGAGCGTAGAGGTTTTTGAAACTCGCAACATTAGGCGACTTGGCAGTTGAGTTCCTACTTTCTTTTACAAAAGAATATGCCGTAACTTCACGGTTATTCTGAATTTTCTGTATGGATGCGCTTAGCCGAGTATATTTTTGCGTGACATTACAGGTAGCAGTGATGTTTAGTTTTACAGCATCAATGTTTTTATCTTCCGACAAACTTGTTGAATAGTGCGGCCGTTCGACATTTAGTGTGCACTTAGGTTCAGTGCCTTCGATATTTTGAAGGATAAAAAATTGGACAGCCAATAATCCGACTACGGCAATACTTGGAACTTTTGGCGGAACTAGAATGGATTTTGGAATAGTTAAAGGCATAGCCTAAAACTAGGGAATATCGCTGATGACCATAATCAGGTTATCCCCAGCCAATGGAGGATTGCATATG
>CAZGXO010000014.1:0-16993 GCA_964529875.1 uncultured Candidatus Planktophila sp.
GATTAGTGAAAAATTTGCCTTTTAAAATTCTGTACGCGCTTTAAGCGAACACGACGGTTCGTTGGCCAACGATAAAGATTCGATCTTCGGCAAAGAGTTTGACGGCGCGAGCCAATACTCGACGTTCGATATCTCGCCCAAGTGCAATCATCTCTTCGGGGGTTGCAGTGTGGGTTACATGCGCAACATCTTGTTCGATGATCGGTCCTTCATCTAAATCTGCAGTGACAAAGTGTGCGGTCGCACCAATAATTTTTACACCGCGCTCGTGAGCTTGGTGGTATGGCTTAGCACCTTTAAATCCAGGCAAAAATGAGTGATGAATATTGATGATGCGACCAGGAAGCGCCTTACAAAAATCAGCAGAGAGAATCTGCATGTAACGTGCAAGCACTACGAAATCAATCTTTAGCTCTTTGATTTTTTGGAGTATGACTTGCTCTTGATCAGACTTCGTAGAAGTGCTGACTGGCAGATGCAGAAATGGGATGCCATGGGATTCAACGAGTTGTTGAAGTTCTGCATGATTTGAAATCACAAGTGGGATTTCAATAGGGAGTTCACCTAGTTCTAATAAATACATCAAGTCGCGCAAGCAATGGCTTTCAGTTGTGACAAGTACCAACGCCTTTGGCTTCTCAGCTGTGGGGCGGATATGTAGCGTTGGTGAGAATTTTCCGAGCCCTTCGCGCAAACTTTTCTCTGCATCCGCTAATCCCTTTGAAGTTTCAAAGCGAGTGCGCATCACGAAGGTATTTGTTGGGTAATCAGTGAATTGTTGGTTCTCGATGATGTTGCCATCACATGCAAGCACAGCAGAAGTCATGGCATGCACGATGCCTGGTTGATCTGCGCATTGCAGGGAAGCGATCAAATCCATCCGCAGATTCTAAATGACTTTAGTGCTTTAGCGTAAATCGCTGCAGCGATTTAGGTGCCCACCAGTTTCTTTCACCAAAGAGACGCATCAGCGCCGGAACTAATAAGGCTCTAATCACTGTCGCATCAAGGATTACTGCAAGTGCGACACCAAATCCCATTGATTTAATGGATGTCACTCCACTTGTAACAAAAGCGGCAAAGACCACAGCAAGCAAGACTGCAGCTGCAGTAATAATTCGTGCAGATCTTTGAAGTCCAGTGGCTACTGATTCAATATTGGAACGTCCTTGTAGATGTTCTTCGCGAATACGCGATAGCAAGAAGAGTTCGTAGTCCATAGAAAGTCCAAAGACAACAACGGCAATGAGAATGACGATGGATGTATCCACGCTTCCTGTTAACGTGAAATCACCGACTAGCCAGCGTAGGTTTCCATCGATAAAGACCCACGTTAAAACTCCCATTGTGGCTGCAAGGGAGAGCACATTGAGAAGTACAGCTTTGATAGGCAAGATGATCGAACCGGTAAATATAAAGACCAGAATAAGAACGCTCAGCGTTATCCAACCAAATGCCCATGGCAGTGTTGAGGAGATTCCATCTTGGGAATCTGTGTAATCAGCAGCAACTCCACCAATTAAGGTGCCAGCTGGCGCTGTGATATCCCGCAGATTATGGATAAGTTCTTGTGATTCTGGGGTTCGTGGCAACATAGATTGATATGCAACGAGTCGGACATCGTCATTGATTACTTGCGGTGGAACGACTGCCACGATTCCTTTGGTTGCTGCAATCTTCGTTGCATACTCTGCAATTTCACTAGTTTTATTGGCGCCATTAAAGATAATAATTTCGATGGGGTTACCAGTTTGTCCGGGAAATCTTTCAGCTTGTACAGCGGTGGCAACTGCAGCTGGATTATTTGCCGGCAACATTCGTGAATCACCTTGTGAGAATTTAATATTACTTATAGGTGCTGCCATGATGCTCAGTGCAATGAGAGTTAATAGAACAACCGGCACTGGGCGTCGCATCACAAAGCGTGCAGTGTGAGCCCAACGTCCATCTTCTTTAGGAGTAATCGCAGAACGGCGAACCACACCTTTATCTACGCGTTTTCCAATAAGCGTCAGAATTGGTGGCAATCCAAAAATTGCTCCAATTACAGCGAGAGCAACTACGGATACACCTGCATAACCAAATGATTTCAAGAACGGTAGCGGGAAGAAAGTCAGCGAAACCATCGTCACCAGTACTGTCATTCCAGAATAGAAAACTGTCTTTCCTGCTGTAGCCATTGTGGTGACAACGGAATCTTCTACGCTCTTTCCATGATGGATTTCTTCACGGAAGCGATTGACCATAAGGAGTGCGTAGTCAATACCTAAACCAAGCCCCATACCCGTTGTCAGATTGAGTGCATAGACGCTGACATCGGTGACAAGTGAGATTAAAAATAGGATGAAGAACGCTCCAAGAATTGCTGCAACACCAACGATTAGCGGCATTGCGGATGCAGCTAAAGCGCCAAAGACAAAGGCTAGGAGCACGAAGGTAAGCGGAATTGAGATACCTTCGGCAAGCTTTAAATCATCAGCAATTTTCTTATTGATGGCATTACCGATAACGCCAACTCCACCAGCATAAAGTCTAAATCCATCGACATTTCCATCATATTTAGATTGAAAAATCTGCCCTAGCTTTTGATTTTCCGGAGTAAAAGCTTCACCATTTCCAAAAATTAAAATGAATCCGGCTTTTCCATCGGCAGATTTAAGTGTTTTCTCTCCACCCGAACTCCAATATGAAAGAGTTTTAGTGACGCCACTTTCTGCAGCCATTTTCTTCTCTAGCGCAAGAGCTCCTTCTACAACACTGGGTTCATCAATGTTGCGATCACCTGCATCGAGAACGACTGCCACTGAGGGATCTTGGACCTTTAAAACATCACGAAGATATGTATAGACCTTGTAGGAATCACTGTTGGGATTTGAGTATCCGCCAGAATCAAGGCGATTAAAGATTAAGGAGCCAACGCCGCCTGCTACGAGAATTCCGATGATAAAGAGAGCTACCGCGCTCTTTCGGTACTTAACAAGAGTATGACCCAGTGATTCAAACATGGGGATAAGTATGTAGGATGAAGACAGAACGTTCTCATTCAAAAAGGGGGATTACAGTCGTGAGTGATGTGTTTCCTGTTACAACAAACGATGAACGTGATCCGCGTGAAGATGATAACGAAGAGAAAAGGCGTGAAGCAGAAATCAAGGGCGATAAGCCGCCCCATCACGATTAATTAACTACTTGAACTCTCTGTTTTAGTTGCTGTTTTACTTTCAGTCTTTGTCTCAGTTTTAGTTGCGCTCTTTTCTGCGGGTTTTGCAACTGAGTCAGTTTTATAAAAACCTGAGCCTTTAAAGACAACCCCAACGGTGGAATAAACTTTGCGGATCTCACCTTTGCATTCGGGGCATTCAGTCAGAGATGCATCTTGGAATGATTGGAAAGCCTCAAAGGCATGGTCGCATGCGATGCATGCATATTGATAAGTAGGCATAGTGCGACCTTTCTCGTGAGGGTGTCTATGCCTAAGTCTAAAGAAGTGAGACGATAGGCGCGAATCGAGTGGAAAGTAGAAGCAGAATGCGCGTGAAAACAATTTCTCTCATCGTAGGAATTTTATTTTTCGCTTCTCCAACAGCGCTTGCCAATACTTTAGTTTCTACATCTCCCATTCCTGGTGCTGCCCTAGAAAGTGCTCCCAGTGCAATCACTATCACGACCGAAGTCCCACTTATGGGTGAGGGAAATGAAGTTACTGTCACAGATCCAAGTGGTGCGCGAGTTGATGATGGAGCGCTCACAATTGATGGTGCAAGCGCGGTCATTGGCTTAAAGCCACTCGTCAAAGTTGGCGTGTATACCGTCACTTATTCATTACTCGGTGAAAATGATGTACCGCTTGTTGGAAAATACAACTTTAGATTTATCGAGCCAGCAGTTGTTGCATCTATTCCACCCAGTGCGACTGCTACACCCACGCCATCGGGAAATAATTTAGGAACCACAATTTTTGTGCTCGGTCTATTGGCGGCTGCCATCATCGTAACTATCGCACTCTCTCTATACGCAAGAAAGCTCTATCGCGAACGATGAATTATTTGGCAACACTTGCCACGATCAATAAAACCGCGCTATTTCTTTCTGGGATTAGCGTTGTTGGACTTTTGCTTGCGATGGCTTTCTTTGTCATTGAACGAGAAGGTAAGTTGCAGAGCGAAGCGCAGGCACTACGAAATAAGGCACAAATCTTCACTGCTGTATGGCTTACCTCCTCTCTCTTACAAGTATTTTTTACGCTCTCCACTATTTTGGATGTGAACTTTAGCCAAGCGTTAGAAATATCTACCTTGACCTCATTCATCTTTCAAATCGAACTCGGTCGCTTTTTATTTGCACAATCTGTACTCATCGCGCTCTTATTACTACTTCTCCCAATCTTTAAAAGCGCACTAGCGGCAACTACTGGGCTCTTTCTTGCGCTTTTCGCTCTGATACTTCCTGTTTTTCAAAGTCATAGCGCGGCAAATGGATCCCATCAACTGGCAATTGGATCTTTGGCCGTGCATGTTATTGCGCTATCACTGTGGGTAGGAGGAATTCTCTCTCTTCTCCTCATAAGCAGTTCTGCACAACAGATAGCCTTGCCACGTTTTAGCGCAATGGCGTTATGGGCAGCAATTGCAGTTGTAGTAAGTGGCGCAACAAATGCATGGGTGCGGCTGAATTTTCAGAGTGCATGGTCAAGTTCCTACGCACGTATTGTGATACTGAAAATAATTTTGACTGCGCTATTGATCTTGTTGGGATATCGCAACCGTCAAGAATTACAGAAAGCTGGTGCTACAGGGTGGAGACTCATTTCTCGTTTGCTCGCAGTTGAAGCTGTCATTATGGCAGGGGTTGTTTTTCTCGGAAGTTGGCTTTCACAACTTGCACCTCCAGAACAAGAGGGAGTTGAATTTTCTCCTGCCACATCAATCGTAGGTTTTGCAACTCCTGCTGCTCCAACACTTTCTCGGATATTACTTGCCTATCAACCGGATGCCTTGATTCTAGGAATATTAATTTTCTTCGTAGCTCTCTATGTAAAGGCAGTCGTTGTCTTATCTAGACGAGGAGATAAGTGGCCAGTAGGCCGAACTATTTCTTTTGCATGTGGTGTCGCGGCTGTTGATTTTGCAACCAGCGGTGGCCTTGGTGTCTATGCAATGTTCTCTTTTCAATATCACATGATTGCTCATATGGTGCTGAGCATGATTGCACCAATATTTTTTGTGCTCAGCGCTCCGATTACTTTAGCGCTTCGCACTTTGCCTCAGGGGAGAACATCTGAAGAAGGTGGAGTGCGGTCGATATTAATTTCATTTCTCCATTCACGTTATTCCATGATTCTCACTAACCCACTCACAGCGCTTGCTCTCTTTGATGGATCACTCTTTGCTCTTTACTTTACAGATCTCTTTGGAAATTTAATGCAATCACATGCCGGCCATCTCTTCATGAACATTCACTTTCTATTAGTTGGCTTTCTCTTCTTTCACATTATTATCGGAATCGACCCCAATCCGAAAAAGATTCCCCACATTGTTCGAATTGTGATGCTCTTTGCAGCCATGAGCATCCATGCATTTTTCTCGATCGCTTTAATCTCAGCCACCACACTTATTGATAATGGCTATTACGCATCTCTTCGAACTCCGTGGCTCACTGATTTATTGGCAGATCAAAACCTGGCAGGTTCTGTTGGATGGGCAATGGGGGAAATTCCTATTATCTTGGCGCTGGTTGCCACATTTATTCAATGGATGCGTGCAGATAAACGTGAGACTAAGCGGATTGATCGCAATGAAGCGCGCTTAGCTGCGATGGGTGAGCCTGATGAATTGGCGCAATACAATAACTATCTAGCCCAGTTACAACGCCGAACTGAGAAAGAGGGAAGTTAATGAGCCTTGAAAATCTCTTTACGCTTCCATCTGAATATAACGATTTACGAAATAGTGTGCGCGCGCTCTGCGAAAAGGAAATTGCGCCGCATGCACATGCAGTAGATGCAGACCATAGATATCCGCAAGAAGCGCATGATGCTTTAACGAAGGCTGGTTTATTTGCAGCCCATGTGCCAACTGAATTTGGAGGAGATGGCGCTGATGCGCTTGCTGCCTGTTTAATCATCGAAGAAGTTGCTCGAGTTTGTGCATCCTCATCACTTATCCCAGCTGTAAATAAGTTGGGTTCACTGCCCCTTATTTTGAGTGGAAGTAAAGAACAGAAAGAACGTTGGCTTCGCCCGCTTGCACAGGGTAAGGGTTTTTCTTATTGCCTCTCCGAATCAGAAGCGGGATCTGATGCATCTGCGCTCAAAACAAAGGCAGAGCGTAAAGGCGATGGTTGGGTTATTAACGGAAGTAAGAAATGGATATCTAATGCCGGAGTCTCTGAGTTTTACACAGTGATTGCACAAACCGATCCTGCACTTGGTTCAAAGGGAATTACGGCTTTCGTGCTCGAAAAATCGGATCCCGGAGTGTCATTTGGTGCTCCAGAGAAGAAGATGGGATTTCGTGGATCTCCTACCCGAGAAGTTTATTTTGATAACGTAGAAATTGGAGATGATCGCCGCATTAGTGAAATTGGAAAAGGCTTTGCGCTGGCGATGGATACCTTGGATCACACTCGCATCACTATTGCTGCCCAAGCTCTAGGAATCGCGCAAGGAGCCCTGGATACAGCCAAAAAGTATTCACATGAACGTAAGCAATTTGGCAAAGAGATTTTTGATTTTCAGGCGGTGCAATTTATGTTAGCTGATATGGCAATTGCTGTAGAAACTGCCCGACAAATTACCTATGCAGCAGCTGCAAAGAGCGAACGCATGGATAAGGACCTGAAATTCTTCTCAGCATCAAGTAAGACGTATGCCACAGATGTTGCGATGAAGGTAACTACTGATGCTGTGCAGGTATTGGGTGGATATGGCTATGTCTCTGATTATCCAGTCGAGCGCATGATGCGCGATGCAAAATTAACGCAAATATATGAGGGCACTAATCAGATTCAGCGCATTGTGATTGCGCGTAATCTTCCGTAACTCATTGCGTAAAGCGAATCACTAAATCTGGCGTTGCTGCGGCTTGCAGAGGGATATCCCAATCTTCTCTCGGTAAATCTTCACTAGAAATTTCATCAGGGTGAATAAGTCCGATGGTAAAGGCTTTTGTATTGGCAAGTGCACGATCATAGAAACCACCGCCTTGGCCTAAGCGATATCCACTTCTATCAATACGAAGTGCTGGGACAACGATAATTTCAATCGCATCAAACCTTGCAAATGGTTCTCCGACTGGCTCCTCAATTTTTTTGTTGGGCCGAAGCAGCGAAGCATCTCCATCCCATGCAACCCAATCCATCAATTGACCATTGATTCGGGGAAGTAAAAGAGTTTTACCTAGTGCGATTAATTTTTGATTGAGAGCGGTTGTATCTGGCTCATCTGCATAAGATCGATAACTTGCAATAATGCTGGCGTTTTCGAATTCTTTGGTAGCAGCCAAAAATTCAAAGGTATGTTCCATGTAACGCGCATTACGTTCATGACGATAACGGGTACGAAGCGCTGCTTTTTCTTCGCTTATGCCCATGTAAATCCCCTCGAAGTGAGCGCTCTGCAAGTAAGGTTAGAGATTATGTCAGAACGTGCACGTGTTGATGAAGTACTCACCGCATTACTTGAGCTCTGTACACCACTAGAGCACTTTGATATGCCGCTACTTGATGCTCACGATGCCACACTTGCTGAAGATATTTATGCCGGCGAAAGATTGGTCATGAAATCTGGTACGAGAATTCGTGCCACTCAAATCGGGTTAGCTGCATCTATTGGCCTTGATCATCTCCCTACTAGGCCACATCCGCGCGTGGTTGTGATTTCAGCAGGACCTGATCTAGTAGAACCTGGCTTACCGCTAAAAAGCGATGAGGAATACGAGACAAACTCATGGTTGCTTACTACCGCAGTTCGTGAAGTAGGTGCAGTTGCTTATCGAGTTCATTCAATTCCTGATGATGAAGAAGAATTGCAGGCAGTGATTGAGGATCAATTGGTCCGCGCAGATCTCATCATTATTAGCGGCGAACGCCACGATGATTCGTTTGATTTGATTACCCGCACGCTGCAGCGCATCGGTGAGATTAAAACTGTAGAAATTGCCATTGAATCAAGTGGTCGCCATAACTATGGCGTCATTGGTCCAGATAAGACTCCCGTTGTGACTTTGCCTGGTGATCCGATCGCTGCCTATATATCTTTCGAATTATTAATCAGACCCATGATTCGCACGATGTTAGGAACTGCAAACATTCACCGCCCATCTGTGAAGGCGAAATTGGAGAAAGCGCTCACATCATCAGGTGGGATGCGTTCCTATGTCCGTGCGGTGTTAAGTGCAGATGGCAAATCAGTTGCGCCACTGAGCTCGCAAGATGAACAAGCGACGCTTTCTGATGCCAATTGTTTTATCGCCGTCCCCGAAGGGGAGACACATCTTGCGGCTGGCAAAGAGGTCACAGTTGTCGTATTAGAACGACGTTACTTATAACTATGTGGCCAATCGTGCTCTATGGTGAAGAGATCACTCTTCGCCCGGCACGATTTCGAGATCAGAAGAAGTGGGCGCAAGTTCGCGCAGAAAATAAAGATTGGCTTACTCCCTGGGAAGCTACATTGCCACACGTTCCAGAAGGATCACCGGCAAGTGAATTTGTCTCAAATCGTCCCTCGTATCAAGCGATGGTGCGCTCACTGAATCGCGAAGCTCGAGCCGGCCGCGCCTTTTCATTTTTGATGTGGAGCGGTAAAAATCTCATCGGCCAAATCACTATGGGTGGAGTTGTGTATGGGGCGCTTCGTGGCGCACATATTGGATATTGGATTGATAGAAACTTTGCAAACCGCGGCTACACCAGCCAGGCAGTCTTGCTGGTATCTGATTTTGGTTTCTTACAACTTGGCTTACATCGAATAGAAATAAATGTGCGCCCAGAAAATGCAGCTTCATGCAGGGTTGCAGAGAAAGCAGGCTTTACTTTTGAGGGTGAAAGAAAGGCTTATCTGCATATTGATGGGGCTTGGCGCGATCACCTCTGCTTTGTTAAGTACAACCATTTGATTCAGTAACCCCCTCGAAATCCACAGAATTTATGGGGGGCACCCTTAACCTTTACCTACCATGGCAACGGGAATTATTTATTTAGCGATCATCGGCATGTGGGTCGCCTATTTTCTGCCCCGTTGGATTCACAATAAAAATGAATTTTCTGGAAAGAGCGTTGAAAGATATAAGAGCGCTCTCAAAGTTGTAGCGGGTTCAAATTCGACAACTAACCCAGAATCAATTTTCACAGATGTCAATCGCGCTGGACGAGTAGCTCAACAATTACTTCGTCGCAGAATTATTTTTTCACTTATTGCAATTACCTTCATACTCACGACTGTAGGTGCCTTGATGAAAACTCTGACTTACATAGCAATCGCTATCCCGGCAACAGCGCTACTTTTATATGTTGCACACACTAGACGTCAGATTAATCACGATCGCATTCAGCGTCGACGCATGGATCAATTGCATCGCACCACAGATGGAGTTTCACATACCAATCTGGCAGATGTAGTCGGAGTTCAAACTCACCACGATCCAGTCGTCAATCAAGAGCATTGGGTGCCACTTGCAGAACGTGAACTTTCCGGAGTCACGCTTCTCCCTAAAGGATCGGCAGAGGCGCGCGCTCAGTGGCAACCTAACGATGTGCCACTTCCAACTTATGTCAATGCACCGAAAGCCGTTCCAGCAAAACGCATTATTGATTTAACTGAACCTGGTAAATGGACGGAAGAGCAACAGCAATTAGAACGTGAAGCACTTGCAGCGGCTGCTCCCTCTAAAGATGAAATCTTTGATCAGCAATTAGCAGAAGAAGCAGTGAAGCGACTTCGAGATTCACGCGCTGCAAACGAGTAGCTAAATCCCCTAGCTATATCCATTGGGGAAACCACATCCGAGCTCGCCATGCGTCATATGTCATGACATCACCTAAGTAAATAGGTAAGAAATACAGGAAGTTAAGGAAAATCAAGGCAAAGCAGATACCCACAATAATTTCGCCTACTTTTTGATATTGAATAATCACTAGATGTGCGCAGTAAACAAGAGCCAGAATGAGAAATGGTTCAAAGACAATCGCGTAGAAGGTAAATACGGTGCGGTTTTGAAAGAAGAACCAAGGCAGGTATCCCGCTGCGATTCCCGCAACAATCGTGGTGAGAGCCGGATCAAAATGTCGTTGCCGCGCACCGTGGAGCCACATGCCACAGGCAACGAGAAGTGCAATGAGCCCCGCCCACCAGAGAAGTGGAGTACCTAGCGCCAAGATTTCTTGCGAACATTGGGTAGCGCCACAACTCTTCGGTGTTTCATATAAGAAAGATGTTGGCCTTCCCATAATCAACCAACTCCACGGGTTTGATTGATAGGGATGTTTTTCGGTCAGAGTTGTATGAAAGGTAAGTATTTGCTGGTGATAGTGCACGAGTGAAGTAAAGGGATTTGCAGAATAACTTCTATCCCACCCTCGGTCTGATAAAAACCAGCCCGCCCATGTTGATAAGTACACAACGAAAGGAACTACTCCAAATTGTGCGACTCGGGAGAGAGTCGGTTTGATGAGATCTCTACCGCTGTGATGAGTAAATGCGCGATAAAGTGCAATCAGACCAAATACCAGAAGAAAATAAACTCCACTCCACTTGGTGCCGATGGCAAATCCGAGTGCAATTCCAACCCACCAATAATTTTTACGAAGAAAGAAATAGGTTGCAATTAAAATAAAGAATGTAAGAAAGTTATCCAGTAGCGCAGTGCGTGAATGCACAAGTGCGAGACCATCAACTGCCATAAGCCCACTGGCCAGAGCTGTGAGCAGCGCGGAGTGAAATAACCTCTGTGCAATCAGGCCGATAAGCAGAATACAGAGTGATCCGACAAGTGCAGTTGTTATTCGCCATCCAAATCCGGAATCACCAAATATGCGAATTCCACTTGCAATCAGCCATTTTCCGACTGGGGGATGGACCACAAATTCTGGTTTTGAACCGGAAACTTCAACTCCATATTTGAGAAAATCTCGTGCACCATCGACGTAGTACACCTCATCAAAAATAAGTGTGTGGATTTTGCCAAGATCAATTAATCGCAGAATAAATGCAGCAAGCGCAATAAGTATCGGTGCGATGCTGGCAATCATGTGCACAGAGTATGGGAAGATTTGAACATGACACTAGTACTTGCTGCGACTCCACTTGGAAATCCGCTCGATGCTAGCGAGAGATTGAAGATGGCGATAGCCAGCGCAGAAATTATTGCCGCTGAAGATTCGCGACGTTTTCACCGTTTAGCTGCAGATTTAGGCACGACCTTTACTGCAAAAATAATCTCATTCTTTGAGGGAAACGAGAGCGATCGCACTTCTGAATTGCTGGAGTATTTGCGCGCTGGCAAAGAAGTTCTCGTCGTCACTGATGCGGGAATGCCAACTATTAGTGATCCTGGTTTTCGTTTAATGCGCGCTGCCATTGCAGAAAATATCCCAACACGAGTAATCCCTGGACCTAGCGCGCCCACGATGGCAGTTGCACTCTCTGGGCTTCCCACCGATCGTTTTACCTTTGAAGGTTTCATTCCTCGTACACAGGGTGCTCGCAGTACATTCTTTGAGAAATTACGTTTTGAAGAGCGCACCATGGTTCTCTTCGAGGCGCCACATCGACTCACAGAATCACTTGCTGATGCGCTTCAAGTCTTTGGAGCAGAACGCGGCGCTGCAATCTGTCGCGAGATGACTAAAACCTATGAAGAAGTAATTCGCGGTTCGATTTCATCGCTGCTTGCATGGGCAGAGAGCAGAGAAGTTCTTGGGGAAATTACATTGGTCATCGCTGGGGTAAGTGAAGGAAGTGAAGAGAAGAGCGCTGCTGATTCGGTAGCTCGAGTCAAGGAATATGAGGCAGCAGGAATGGATCGCAAAGAAGCGATTGCAACAGTTGCGCAAGAGACTGGGTTACCGAAGAAAATCGTTTATGCCGCAGTGGTTGATGCGAATAAGATGAGCAGATGAAGTCCTTCTACCTCACTACGCCTATTTACTATGTAAATGATGCGCCACATATTGGCCATGCGTATACGACGGTTGCAGGAGATGTTCTCACTCGCTGGCATCGCCAACGTGGTGAATCTGTCTGGTTCTTAACGGGCACTGATGAACATGGTCAGAAAGTGATGCGCACTGCTGAACAAAATAACGCGGCGCCACAAGCATGGGTAGATAAATTGGTAGAGCAGGCTTGGCTACCTAATTGGCGAGCACTCAATATTGCAAATGATGACTTTATTCGCACTACTGAAAATCGCCATACCGAACGCGTACAGCGCTTCCTGCAATCACTCAAAGATTCGGGCCATATTTATGCAGGTAAATATGAAGGTCCTTACTGCGTAGGCTGCGAAGAGTTTAAATTACCAGGAGATTTGATTGATGCCGATGGCGAAAAACTCTGCCCCATCCATAGCAAACCCGTTGAGTTGGTAAATGAAAATAACTGGTTCTTCAAACTCTCTGAGTTTGCACCCATATTGCTAGAGCACTACAAGAAAAATCCAGAAGCTTGCCAACCTGATAGTGCGCGCAATGAAGTAATAGCTTTTCTTGAAGGCGGAGTGTCAGATCTTTCAATATCTCGCTCCACTTTTAATTGGGGAATCCCAGTTCCGTGGGATACCGACCAAGTTGTCTATGTGTGGTTTGACGCGTTGCTGAACTATGCCACTGCGGTGGGGCTTACTGATGATCCCACTTCTGCAGGTGGCAAGAAATTTTCAGCCACATGGCCTGCAGATGTACATCTTGTCGGTAAAGATATTCTGCGTTTTCATGCTGTTATCTGGCCGGCTATGTTGATGGCGGCGGGAGTTGCAATTCCCAAGAAAGTTTTTGCACACGGCTGGCTCTTAGTTGGTGGCGAAAAGATGAGTAAATCCAAACTCACTGGAATTGCTCCTTCTGACATCACCGATCATTTTGGTGTCGATGCCTTCCGCTATTACTTTTTGCGTGCGATTCCATTTGGTTCAGATGGTTCTTTCTCGTGGGAAGATATGAGCGCGCGTTACACATCTGAGTTAGCCAATGATTTTGGAAATTTAGCTTCACGACTTGCAGCCATGATTGAAAAGTATTGCGATGGCAAAGTACCTGCAGTAGCGCGTGATGCTGCACTTGCCGAAGCGCTTGCGAGCACAGTAGCTACTGCAGATGCAGCCATGGTTGCACTAGATTTCCAAGGCGGCATTAACGCTGCCATGGATTTTTGTAAACGAGTCAATGGTTATGTCACCGAAAAAGAGCCATGGATTTTGGCGAAAGATCCTGCAAATAAGCAGGTGCTAGAAGAAGTTCTCTATAACACCGCAGAATCAATTCGGGCGTTGGCAGTTTTACTGCATCCTGTCATGCCGCACACAACCGAAATCCTTTGGGAATCTTTAGGTGTGACGTCAACGCTGGGCGAAATTGGTGCACAGAAAATTAGCAACGTTGCACAGTGGGGACAGTTGCCCGAAGGCGCAACAATTACCAAGACCCCAGTGCTCTTTCCTCGATTAGAGACCAAGGCTTAATTTTTTATGGCAGATCGCCACAACCGCGATATTGATCGTGAGTTAGCTCCGCTTCCTGAGCCACTTCCTGTTCCCACAGTTGATGCACATGCACATCTGGAAATCGTGACTAATGACAAACCGGATTCAGAAGCTGTCAAAAAAGTATTGGCTGATGCTGCCTCCGTAAATGTGGATCGAGTTGTGCAGGTGGGATATTCAGCCGAGCAATCGCAGTGGTGTGTGGATATGGCGGCTGCATTTCCCGGAAAAGTTCTAGCGGCAGTTGCACTTCATCCCAATGAAGCGCCTGTAACTGCAGATCTTGAAGGAGATTGGAAAATTATCGAATCTCTTGCGGCACATCCTCGTGTGCGAGCCATAGGTGAAACTGGCCTCGATTATTTTCGGACGCCGCCAGAGTTACGTAAGCGCCAGCAAGATTCTTTTAAATGGCATATTGATTTAGCAAAGCGCACCAAGAAAGCGCTTGTGATTCATGACCGTGATTCGCATGAGGATGTGCTCTCTATTCTGCTTGAAGTAGGAGCTCCTGAGAAAACTATTTTTCATTGCTTCTCTGGTGATGAAGCAATGGCCAAGATCTGTGTAGAGCGCGGCTACATCATCTCTTTTGCCGGCACACTCACATTTAAAAATGCTCCAGCGCTACGCGATGCCGTAAAAATTGTGCCCCGCGAACAATTATTAGTAGAGACAGATTCACCATTTCTTGCACCTACGCCCCATCGTGGAGCGCTCAATACCCCCGCCCAGATAGCCAACATTGTTCGGGCTATGGCGAGTGAACGCGGGGATGATGTAGCGGAACTTGCATCTGCGCTTTCAGATAATGCAGAACGCATCTTTGGATCTTTTGCATGAGTTTGCTCGGCGCTGCAGAAATCCGTGAACTTGCTGCGCAATTAGATCTGAAACCTGCAAAATCACTGGGTCAGAATTTTGTTCATGATGCAAATGTCTGTCGCAAAATTGTGCGAACTGCAGGTGTAACGGATGCAGATGTCGCGTTGGAAATTGGCCCAGGGCTTGGCTCATTGACTTTGGCCCTCCTTGAACAGGCGCAGTCAGTGATTGCGGTAGAAATTGATAAACGCTTAGCCGAGCAGTTACCCAAGACAGTTGCATCCCACTCGGAAAATTCGGCCTCACTACAAGTGCTTAATCTTGATGCGCTTGCGCTTTCGCCGCTCGCTCAATCTCCAACAGTCTTAGTAGCAAATTTGCCATATAACGTCTCTGTTCCAGTTTTTCTACACGTTTTAGAAATGATGCCGACGGTACAACGTGGAGTTGTCATGGTGCAGGCAGAAGTCGCAGATCGGTTAGCGGCAAAACCACATACAAAGGAGTATGGAATTCCCAGTGTGAAGGCGGCATGGTGGGCGGATGTTTCCGGCGCCGGTTCGGTATCGCGCACAATTTTCTGGCCGCAACCTAATGTTGATTCTAAGTTAGTCGCCTTTACTCGTCACACACCACCTGGTGATGAGCAGCTTCGCAGAAAAGTTTTTACAGTCATTGATTTGGCTTTTGCGCAAAGGCGAAAGATGTTGCGTGCTGCTCTTTCATCTCTCTTTGGCAGTTCCGCTGATGCAGAGCGCGCCTTGCACTCAGTAGGGATTGATCCTACGTTGCGTGGAGAGGCGCTGGATATTTCTGCCTTCTGCACAATTGCAAAATGTGTGTAGAGTTTTGGTGTGCCGACTAGTTCCATCACTGTGCGAGTTCCTGCAAAGATTAATTTGCAGTTATCAGTTGGACCACGTGAAAAAGATGGGTACCACAATCTAGTTTCAGTCTTTCAAGCCATCTCAATCTTTGATGATGTGACCGTAAAGCGCGCTGATGTCGGCAATGGAATAACCATTGCTATTTCTGGGGAACAGACACACGGCGTACCCGCAGATAGCTCTAATTTGGCGGTGAAGGCAGCGCAGTTGGTGGCAAAGCGATTTGATATCTCTTCAGATCTTCACATTGAGATAAAGAAATCAATACCAGTTGCCGGCGGCATGGCTGGTGGTAGCGCAGATGCTGCAGCAACATTGGTGGCACTCGATGCGCTCTTTCATCTAGAACTTTCCCGCGAAGAATTGCACAAACTTGGCTCAGAATTAGGAAGCGATGTGCCATTTATGATTTCTGGTGGCACTGCAGTGGGACAAGGTCGTGGTGATCAACTTACTGCTGCCTTATCGCGCGGCACATATCACTGGGTTCTCGCGCTCTCTAGCGTTGGTTTATCAACGCCAGCTGTATATGCAGAATGCGATCGTATGCGCGCTGAGTTAGAGATTGCTCCTCCGCAAGTATCTGATGCTTTGATGCAATCGCTGCTTGCCGCAGATGCTGAAGCAGTGGGTCGGGCACTGAGCAATGATTTACAAAGCGCGGCATGTTCACTACGCCCGGCGCTATCTCTGGTTCTTGAAGTTGGTCGTGATTATGGCGCTCTTGGTGCGATTGTTTCTGGTTCAGGTCCTACCGTTGCATTTTTAGTTGCCGATGAAGATGCCGGATTGGATTTAGCAGTAGCGCTGACTGCCAGCGGAGTCGTTGGTAGCGTGGCACGCGCACTTGGTCCGGTACCTGGCGCCAAAGTTATTTAATTTTCGTCAAATTCTGTTACTAATTTACTGAGCAAATCTGCCAATACATCTCGGTCTTTGGCGCTGAGATTTTGTAGTAATTCACGTTCATTATCGAGTAGATCTTCCATCGCGCTATCTACTGCGCGCATGCCAGCTTTCGTGAGCGTGACTAGCGAGCCACGGCCATCGCGTGGATCTGGTTCGCGAGTAATTAATTGCAACTCTTCCAAACGATCAAGGCGATTTGTCATGGTTCCACTTGTCACCATTGTCTCTTGCATTAATTGACCTGGTGAAAGTTGATGTGGTGTACCTGCTCTGCGCAAAGCAGCTAATACATCGAATCCCCAATTTTCTAGATCGCCGAAAGCATCGCGCCGTGCAATATCAAGATGACGTGCAATGCGGGTAATGCGGCTGAGGACTGCAAGTGGAGAGAGGTCTAAATCAGGGCGTTCGCGCTTCCATGCCGCAATAAGTCGGTCAACTTCATCACGTTCATGTGAATGGTTTGCCATAAGAAATGAGTTTAGTGGTCGCGAGCACTGGTGAAGATAAGGGAGAATATAGGTTCCGCCATTGTGTAGTGGCTAGCACATGGGCCTTTGAAGCCCAGGGTCCAGGATCGATACCTGGTGGCGGAGCAACGAAGTGAATCCGCCATCATGAATGGCGGAGCAACGAAGTGAAGCCGCCAATGAGTGTGGCGGAGCAAGTAGACTT
>CAZGXO010000015.1:0-16677 GCA_964529875.1 uncultured Candidatus Planktophila sp.
ATGTTGCTGGTTTTCACGTAGCAGGTAAGCGCCTTGATATCGATATCGTCTTTCCAATGTTGCATGGCCCCTTTGGCGAAGATGGCACTATTCAAGGTCTACTGGAAATGGCCAACCTTGCCTACGTAGGATCGGGTGTCTTGGCATCTGCCGTAGCCATGGATAAATCTTTCGCTAAACCCATCTTTGCATCACATGGCATCGCAACTGCACCTGGAATCGTGATTAAAGAGAATGAATGGCAGAAAGATAAATCAACTCTTTCTACGAAGATTGCAGACTTGGGATATCCCGTATTTGTTAAGCCTGCACGTGGCGGCTCTTCACGAGGAACTTCTAAAGTAAAAAGCGATACAGAATTAGAACAAGCAATGCAGGCAGCATTTACCTTTGATTCCAAAGTGATGGTGGAAGTTGCGATTGTTGGCTCTGAAATCGAGTGCGCTGTGCTTGAAATTGATGGCAAGGCACGCGCCTCGATACCTGGCAAAGTTTCGATTGATCCTAAGTATGAATTTTACGATTTTGAAGCTAAGTATCTTGATGGCGCAACGGACATCATTGTGCCTGCGCCTATAGAGAAAGAAATCCTAGAGAAAGTTCAACATGCTGCGATTGCAGCCTTTCAAGCGCTGGGATGTTCGGGACTTGCGCGAGTTGATTTCTTTCTCACTCAAGATGGAAAGATTATTATCAATGAACTCAACACCATGCCTGGATTTACTACCACTTCTGTATTTCCGAAGATGTGGGCGGCATCAGGAATTAAATTCACAGAAGTAATCACGCATCTGCTAGAAACTGCGCTCACGCGCACCAATGGGACGCTAGGTAATTAAGACTTTAGGAAATTAATTAGTAACGGGGCAGGTAAGTGTGCGGGTAATACCGGGCACAGCTTGGACCTTGCTCAGCACAGCGCGACCAAACTCTTCCATGGATGGCGCCTCTGCTCGCATGATGACATCGTAAGGACCAGTCACACCTTCTGCGAGTGAAACTCCAGGAATTGCATTAATTGCAGCGGCAACTGAATTCGCCTTACCAACTTCAGTTTGTATCAAGATGTAAGCCTGAACTGACATTGATCTTCCTTTCCACTTCGCTCCTAAGGTATCCCATAACGTAGGCTGGTGGCTATGGGATTTAGTGAGCGCGATGTTATTTCTGTGTTACAGAAAATATTCGAGAGCACAGATTCCCGAGTAAAAATTGGAATTGGCGATGATGGCGCCGTGGTTGCCACATCTGCGCAGTCAATTGTGACCACGGATATGGCGGTCGAGGGAGTCCATTTCCGCCTGGACTGGTCATCTCCTTTTGATATCGGTCGCAAAATTGCCGCCGCAAATATTGCAGATGTCATAGCTATGGGTGGGCGCACCGATTATTTGGTAGTTGCAGTCTCGCTTACCGGCCATGAAGAGTTAGCGTGGATTGAAAATTTGGCGCGTGGCATGCAGCATGAAGCAGTCTTGGCAGGAGCTTCCATTGTCGGGGGAGATATTTCACGCGGCGCTCACATTGTCATTTCTATAACGGCAATTGGCACCACATTAACTCCCATTGTGCGATCGGCAGCCACAGTCGGAGATGGCATTTATCTCTCATCACTCACCGGTTGGTCTGCTGCCGGATTAGAACTCTTGCAACGTGGTCTCGCGGTTACATCAGTGGCAGCCGACATGGCGCTCTCTCAATATTGCGCGCCTACCCTTGATTATGCCTGCGATTTCTCCAAGGCAACTGCACTTGCTGATATCAGCGACTCATTGTTGATTCAAGGGGAGCAAATAGCGCAAGCGTCCGGCGTTGGTCTTCGACTTGATGCCGAGCTCTTTGAAAATTCAGATGAATTTAGCGCACTCCAAGATTTAGCTACAGAGATCAAGAGCGATATCTGGCAATGGATTTTGGGCGGGGGAGAAGATCACGTCTTTCTTGCAACCGGTAAAGATCTACCCGGTTTACGGATCGGTGAGGTGATAGCCGGTGCCGGAATTTCGGGTATTGCAATGAAAAAAGCTCCAGTTTCCTGGAGCCATTTCAAATCAGAGTAAAAGTTAGCGGGTTACTTTTCCTGCCTTGAGGCATGAAGTGCAGACGTTTTGACGCTTTGCTGTACCAGCAACGAGAGTCTTTACACGTTGAATATTTGGATTCCAACGGCGACGAGTCTTCACCTGTGAGTGTGAGACGTTATTTCCAAAGTTTGGGCCCTTGCCGCAAATGTCGCATGAGGATGCCATGTGCGTAACTCCTTTTAAATTCCACAATTCTTATATTGAATGAATTTCGTTCCCACCAGGAACGGGGCGTAAGGGTATCAAGAGAGGCTGGGTGAATGCGAATCCGACAAATAAGAGTGCTAGCCCTCTCACTTTTACGCGTAAAAAATGGGATGTGAGGCGCTATACATCGATTTTCGGTGAGTGCATTTTCAACTGAGCGCAGACTATACATCGAGTTAGTAGAGCAACTCAGAAACGGGGAGCTGCATCGATGAATGCGCTTGATCTAGCACGTTGGCAATTCGCTATTACAACTGTTTACCACTTTCTATTTGTGCCGATCACAATTGGATTGGGATTTTTAGTTGCAGGGCTTCAGACGGCATGGTTTCGAACCAATACCTTGAAATATTTACGTGCGACTAAATTCTTTGGAAAACTATTTCTCATAAACTTTGCAATCGGCGTTGTTACTGGAATTGTTCAGGAATTCCAATTTGGAATGAACTGGTCCTCTTACAGTCGATTTGTGGGGGATATATTTGGCGCTCCCCTTGCGATGGAAGGATTACTCGCATTCTTTCTTGAGAGTACATTCTTAGGTCTTTGGATATTTGGCTGGGATCGTTTGCCAAAAAGAGTTCATCTTGCAACAATTTGGCTTGCATCTATTGGCACGCTACTTTCGGCATATTTCATCCTCGCAGCAAATGCTTGGATGCAGCACCCTGTTGCTTACACAATTAACACCGAGAAGCACCGTGCTGAACTGACAAATATCGTCGAAGTTCTTACACAGAAGACTGCATTAGTTACTTTCTTACATACCATCCCTTCTGCAACCTTTGCAGCTGGCGCTTTTATTGCGGGAATTTCAGCATGGTTAATTTCGAAGAAGAAAGATATAGAGATGGCACGCCCAACGCTCAAGCTGGGTCTTATTACAGTCATCATTAGCTTCATTGCAATCGGAATTACTGGTGATGCAATCGGAAAAGTTATGACACAACAACAACCAATGAAGATGGCTGCGGCAGAAGCGCTCTACGACACTACTGACTCTGCTCCTTTTTCACTTTTCACGATCGGAACGTTGGATGGATCTCGTTCAGTCTTCCAGATTGATGTTCCATCAGTACTTTCTTTTCTAGCCACTGGCGATTTCAAGGCAACTGTTGAAGGTGTGAACGATTTGCAAGCCCAATATGAGGAGAAGTACGGCCCAGGGGAGTACACACCAAATATTCCTCTTGCATATTGGTCATTTCGCTTGATGATTGGCTTCGGTGCAATTGCATTCTTTGTGGCGCTCTACGCTTTGTGGCGCACTCGTAAAAATAATGAACTACCAGCGGCTCGTTGGTTTATGCCTGCGATGGTTTCGCTCCCATTTATTCCACTTCTTGCGATCACATTCGGTTGGATATTCACTGAGACGGCCCGTCAGCCCTGGGCTGTTTTTGGATTGATCAAAACTGCAGATGGTGTCAGCGCAGTGGTGTCCGCTGGAAGTGTCCTATTCACGATGATCGCCTTCACACTTCTCTATGGTGTGCTCGCAGTCATCGAAGTAGGTCTCACTCTAAAAGTCATTAAAAACGGTCCAGCTACTGAAGTCGATTATGAAAATCCTGAGTTTGGCGGAAGTTCCGACAAACCACTTGTGATGAGTTACTAGGAAGGATTAGAAATGTCACTACAAACTACTTGGTTCTTACTTATCGCGGTATTGTGGATTGGATACTTCATCCTCGAAGGCTTCGATTTCGGTGTCGGCGCACTCTTACCATTTGTTTCTAGTAATGAGGCAGATCGACGAGCGGTTCTGACAACTCTTGGGCCTGTATGGGATGGCAACGAGGTGTGGCTTCTCGTAGCGGGCGGTGCAACTTTCGCCGCATTCCCAGAATGGTATGCAACGCTCTTTAGCGGTTTCTATATTCCGCTCTTCTTAATCCTTGTCTCTTTGATTGTTCGAGGTGTCGCTTTTGAATATCGAAGCAAGTATGGAAAAGCTCAATGGCGTCAACGTTGGGATATTGCAATCGTTATCTGCAGTGCACTTCCAGCACTTCTTTGGGGTGTGGCATTTGCCAATATTGTTCGCGGAGTCCCTATTGAACGTGCTACCGATGGAAACCTAGAATATGTAGGAGGTTTTTTTAACCTTCTCAACCCATATGCGCTCTTGGGTGGCTTGGTTACCTTGACAGTTTTCCTCACACATGGGGCAATATTTCTATCACTTAAAACATTGGGGGGAATCCGCGATCGTGCACGTGCACAAGCCATCCGGTTAGGACTCATAGCTGCAGTGGCTGCAGTCGCATTCTTAATCTGGACCAATATCGCACTCCCTGAATTCAGCGCAAAGGTTGCATCACTTTCTGTACTTGTTGCACTTTCATGGGTTGCTGGACTTCTAGCGACACTCAAAGGAAGAGAAGGCTGGGCCTTTATCTTCTCAGCGATTGCGATCACTTCATTTGTCTCAGAGCTCTTCTATTTACTCTATCCTCGAGTTATGCCTAGTTCCATCAGCGCGGAGTTCGATCTGACAATAACGAATGCTTCAAGCACTCCATACACCCTCAAAGTCATGACAATTGTCGCGGTCATCATGACTCCACTTGTTCTCATCTATCAAGGGTGGACCTACTGGGTATTTAGAAAACGAGTTGGCGCACATCAAATTCTTCACCCAGAACGTGGTGCACTCGATAGTGCAACACATATTCTGCATCAGTGAAATCAAAAGACTTGCGGCTGTTGCTCTCAAGGGGCAGCAGCCGCAAACTTTTCTTTGGAGTATTTGCCGCAGCTCCATTATCAGCGGCGATTGTTATAGGAAACGCATTTATTCTTGGCGCAGTCATCGTTGGCCTCATCCATAAGCACCCTGATACCTACAGATGGATCCTAGTTCTAGCTGCTTTATGGATATTCCGCGCCTTTTTTTATGCACAATATGAGAAGTGGAGCAGCAATCAAGCTGCATGTATCAAAAGCGAGCTTCGCTCTGAAGTTACTAGCGGATTCGGTGAAATCGAACCGATAGCTCCATCTGTTCTTTCAACTCTGCTTATTAAAGGGGTCAATAGCCTCGATGTGTATCTCGGAAGATTTCTCCCGCAGCTATTTTCTTCAGCAGTAGTTCCTGCAGCGGTCATAGCTTCACTCCTTTTTCTCGATATACCCTCAGCGGTGATCGCGATTCTTACTTTGCCTTTGATTCCAGTATTTGGGGCGCTCATTGGGCGATATACGAGCGATGCAGTTACAAAGAAGTGGAAGTTGCTTAACTCCCTGTCTGGATACTTTGAAGATTCACTACAGGGTTTTCTCACTCTTCGTATATTCGGCCGTCATACCAGCCAAGCGCAGCGGATCCAGAATATGGGTGATAAGTACACACAGGAGACTATGAGCGTATTGAGGACATCATTTCTCTCGGCTCTGGTCCTTGAACTTGCAGCGACAATCTCAGTGGCATTGATTGCGGTCTCCATTGGATTGCGATTGGTATCAGGAGAGATTTCATTTTTCCATGGGCTCACTGTTTTGATTCTGGCTCCTGAGGTCTATTTCCCCCTGAGAAATGCAGCTTCACTCTTTCATGCTTCGGCTGATGGTGCCGAGGCGCTATCTTCAATTGCTGCGATCACTTCAGGTAAGAGGGTTAATAAGGTACAAGTTGAGAAAAACTTTGAAGATAGCCAGGTATTTTCTTGGAGCCAGTGGAGCCTAGAAATTCCCGATGTAGTCTCTTCAAAAATCTCTGCGGGAACTCTCTCTCGAGGAGAGACATTATTTATCGTCGGAGAATCCGGAATTGGAAAGAGTACTTTTGCGGAGGATTTACTCGGCCTTTCCACTCAACAAATTATCTGTATTGACGGTGTTCAACTTTCAGGAGATCAACTCCAGTCATTTCACCGTGAAGTTGGGTGGATTCCACAATTACCGCAACTTGCACCAGGCACCGTCCGAGATCAATTCCAGCTTGTAAAACCAGACTTCTCTGACTCAGAAATAGAAGAAGTTCTTGCATCTCTTCTTCTACCTCTTTCAGACCTTAGCAAGGGTCTGGACACAGAGGTTGGTGGAGCAGATGAGAAAAGTTCTCAGTTATCGGGAGGCCAAGTTCGCAAGGTAGCAATTGCTCGTGCAATTATTCGAGAGCCGATATTGATTGTCGCTGATGAACCCACAGCAGATCTCGATGTTTCAAGCGCTAAGGCTGTCATGAAGGTGCTGCATCGAGCGACGCGATTAGGTGCTGCACTGATCTGCATCACTCACGAGAAGAATTGCATTTCACGTGGCGATAATTTCTTACATGTAAGTAGGACGTTCTCATGATTTCGATAAAAAAGCGTATGGCGTTGGCAACCACTTTGGGTGGGGCATCATTTATTGGAGGAATTGGGTTAACGGTTTCCGGAGCTTGGTTAATCACAATGGCAGCCCAACATCCACCGATTCTAGTTTTGAGTGTTTCAATTGTGATGGTCAGATTCTTTGGAATCTTCAGATCCGTAACTCGATATGCAGAACGAATTGTCAGCCACGAGGCAGTCTTTCGCAAGCTAACATCAATTCGTGTTGCCCTCTTTGAAAAGATTAGTTCCAGAGGTTCACTTGTACTCAAAGATCTCAACTCGAGTAATTATGTAAAGGCAATCGTCGATGATGTGGAACGCGCACAGGAGTATCAGATAAGAGTAAGCCTTCCTAGGTATGCAGCTTTCATGGCAATTTCATTCGCACTTTTGCTTGCAGTGTGGATTAACCCAAGAACTTTGATTGTCCTTTTACCGGTCAGCGTTGCTTTACTTATTGTTCTTCCGCAGATTGCTCAAAGAAGTGTTCTGATTCAATCCGACACAATTGAAAGATTAGAATCTAAATATTCGGGTGAGATTGCTCGAGCACAACAAGGCGAAAAAGAAGCGCGAATATATGGTTATCGATATGCCTTACTTCAAAAACTTCATAGCCTTGAATCTCAGATTCTAGATGCTGAGAGACAACTTCTCTCAGTTATTCATACGCTCCAATTCTTCACCTTTGTACTTCAAGGTATTGCGATCACCGGAACCGTAATGATCATCTTTTATCACTCTCGAAGTTCAGAAATTCCTGCAGTACAGATCTCGATGGCTATTTTTCTCCCACTGGCTGCCTATGAGGCAATTACTTTATGGTTTCCAAATCTATTTACTTCTGGGAAATTGCTACGAGCTCAAAGTCAGATAGATGAAATTATAAGAGTTGCTTCCCCTATCGAAAATCACTCCGTTCGGACCCCAAATTCATTTGAGTTAGATATTGAGCGAGCAACGGTTGCATGGGATCGCGAATTTATGGAGCCAGTTACGACAACAGTTTGCGCAGGAGAATTGCTGGTCATTCGCGGAGATAGTGGTTCAGGTAAATCAACTCTTGCCCTCGCTCTTGTAGGCGCACTTGGTTATAAAGGTTCAATCTCAATTGGCGGGGTTGAGCTTAGGGATATGGATGGACTACATCGCTATGTCTCAGCTTCTCTCCAGAGTGGACACATATTCAATACAACCTTGCGAGAGAATCTAAAAATTGCGGATTCAAATTGCGATGACGCCAAGCTTTTGCGCATCGCCTCCCTGCTAGAACTAGAGGCAATTGATCTCGACGAAGTCATTGGTGAATTTGGCCGTCCCGTATCTGGCGGAGAAGCAAAGCGAATCGGTGTTGCTCGCGCACTACTCTCGCCTGCGCCGATAATTATTCTTGATGAACCGACTGAACATCTTGATCAGGAACGTGCTCATAGACTTGAGCAACGTATAGCAGATGAATGCGCAGATAAGGCATTGATTGTCATCACACACTCGGGATGGGGTAAATCCACTCGAACAGTGCTAATCAAGAGAGAATAGCGATGTGGCCAATCTCGACTCAAAACTCAGTTCCGTAGTCGGAGATCGGACCGCCTCTGTTCTGAGAGAGCTTTTTGGGTATGTAACGATTGGTCAATTACTTCATCACTACCCGCGCCGATATTTGGTGCGCGGTGAATTATCAAATATTTCAGAGTTACGTGAAGGTGATGAAGTCACCATCCTTGCCGAAGTTTTCAGTGCAGCAAGCAGAAGATTGCATGCGCGCAAGGGAAATATTCTGGAGGTCATCGTTACGGATGGAACTGCAAAGTTATCGCTCACTTTCTTTAACCAAGCGTGGCGAGAGAAGGATTTAAAAGTAGGACGCCAAGGTCTATTTGCTGGAAAAGTTGGCGTATTTAACGGCAAGCGGCAACTGGCACATCCAGATTATGAACTGATTCCAGATGGAGCAGATGTGGACTCAGCCGTTGCGGGGTTTGCTGGCAAATATCTGCCGATGTATCCGGCAACCAGCAAATTGCCATCGTGGAAAATTTCTCAATGTATTGAGTTAGCCGTAGACGCTCTGGATGAGGTAGCAGAGTATGTGCCGCAGTGGGTGCTCGATAAATATGGATATCCATCACTTCACCAGGCGCTTGTGCAACTTCACAACCCTGCAGATTTAGATTCAGCAGAAAAATCTCGATTGCGCCTCACCTTTGATGAGGCGTTTTTATTGCAATTACTCCTCTTAACTCGCCGACGTGAAATGCAGGAGTTGGATGCGATTGCCCGTCCTACTAAGAAAGATGGATTGCTTGCTGCTTTTGATAAATCCCTCCCATTTCAATTGACTCCCGGACAAGAAAAAGTTGCTGCCGAAATTGCAGACGATTTAGCGCGCAGTCATCCGATGCATCGTTTGCTGCAGGGTGAAGTGGGTTCTGGTAAAACGGTTGTGGCACTTCGTGCTGCGCTTACTGTGATTGATAATGGAGGACAGGCAGCGCTGCTTGCGCCAACAGAAGTGCTTGCAGCTCAGCATGTGCGGACAATCGAAAAATTACTCGGCACACTGGCAGAAGGTGGCAAATTAGGAGGAGATGATGTTGCAACCAGCGTCACTCTTATCACGGGATCGCAAAGTGCAGCGCAACGAAAAGCAGCGCTTGCCCAAGCGGCATCGGGGGATGCCGGCATCATTGTTGGCACACATGCTCTGCTCAGTGAGAGCGTCGAATTTAAAGATTTAGGTTTAATCATCGTCGATGAACAGCATCGCTTTGGAGTTGAGCAGAGAGATGCGCTGCGCACAAAGGCAAAACGTCCGCCGCATTTATTAGTCATGACCGCTACGCCAATTCCCCGTACAGTTGCGATGACAATCTTTGGAGACCTTGATATATCAACGCTTCGTGAATTGCCTTTAGGACGTGCACCGATTGCAACTCATACCGTGCCGGTACTTGAAAAACCTGCATATCTCGAGCGCACCTGGCAGAGAATCAGAGAAGAAGTTGCTGCAGGCCATCAAGCGTATGTAGTTGCACCGCGCATTTCGCCATCACTTTCAGAAGATGCGGATCTTGATTTTCTCTTCGGAGAGAAAGAGAGTTCAGGTGCCTCTGTCGAAGAGCTAGGGCCCATGCTGCACAGCGGCCCACTTCAAGGATTGCGTATTGCACTTCTTCACGGGCGGCTGACTTCGGAGGAGAAAGATGTGACGATGCGCGCTTTTGCCAACCGAGAAATTGATGTACTCGTTGCAACTACTGTTATTGAAGTAGGTGTGGATGTGCCAAATGCAACTGTGATGGTGATTATGGATGCAGATCGCTTTGGCGTCTCTCAGCTTCATCAGTTGCGTGGACGTGTGGGACGCGGGACATCGCCAGGATTATGTTTACTCGTCACGGAAATGCCTCTAGAAAGTCCGGCGCGTGCACGTTTAGAAGCGGTTGCAGCAACGCTTGATGGATTTGAATTAGCCCGGATTGATCTGGAGCAACGTCGCGAAGGTGATGTACTTGGTGCACATCAATCAGGATCTCGCTCCCATCTTCGCTTACTCAAAGTTTTGCGCGATGAAGATATGATCGAATCTGCGCGTCAGGATGCTAGCGCTATTCTTGAATCCGGAATTTCGGAACACCCATTACTTGTTGCAGAACTGGCTCGCGTTCAATCAGATGCTGCAGCAGAATTTATTGATAAGGCGTAGTCGATGAGAATCATTGCCGGAGTTGCTAAAGGTAGACCGATTGATGCAGTGGCATCTGTTACCCGCCCTACCTCCGATCGTGCACGCGAGGCGCTTTTTTCAACGCTAGTCTCCGAATTTGGAGATTTCGCAGAACTTCGAATTCTTGATCTCTACGCTGGAACTGGCGCAATTGCCCTCGAAGCGTTGTCACGTGGAGCTTCACTTGTGCATGCAGTGGAAAAAGATGAGAAAGCAGCGCGTGCAATTACTGAAAATTATGAAGGGATTAAGAGCGCACATTTTCCCGGACTCTTTCACCTCTACTCAATGAGTGTGCATCGTTTTCTCCAAGATAAAGCGGCACTGCCTTACCACTTTATTTATATTGATCCACCTTATGAAGTTGCCGATATCGATATCATCGAAACTCTCATTCAAATTCGAGATGGTGGATTTATCGATAAACAGGGCATCATCGCCATCGAGCGAAATAGCCGCGTGAAAGAAATTTCATGGCCTGAGGGTTTGACGCAACTACGCGAAAAGAATTATGGGCAGGCCACTATTTTTTATGGAATTCCTACGCTCAACGAAGGTGCGGTTGGATAAGGCCTGCATTCATTGCTAGCGTTTGCTCTATGAAGCGCGCAGTGTGTCCGGGCTCCTTTGATCCCATAACTTTTGGACATCTAGACATCATCGAGCGTGCCAGCAGCCAATTTGATGAAGTGATTGTTGCCGTTTTCGTCAACCGCAATAAGGCCGGACTATTTTCGGTGCAGGAGCGAATGGACCTTATTTCAGAGAATATTAAGAAGTTTTCCAATGTGCGCGTCGATAGCGGCAGCGGCCTCCTCGTTGAGTATTGCAAAAAGAATGGGGTGCAGGCGATTGTGAAAGGTCTGCGCGCTGTGACTGACTTTGACTATGAATTGCAGATGGCGCAGGTGCACATCCAGGCTTCTGGAGTCGAGACCATGTTTATGGCGACAGCGCCTGCACATTCATTCTTATCTTCATCGATCGTGAAAGAGTTGGCACATTACGGCGGCGATGTTTCATCTATGGTGCCGGCAAATGTAAATGCAGCGTTGAAAGCGAAGGCGGGAGAAGCGAGATGACTATGGATTCCATTGAAAAACTCACGACGGCAATCACCATCGTGGAAGAAGCTCGTGGGGTTCCGCTTTCTGCATCCTGCGTTGTTCATCGCGGCGAAATGTTGGAGTTGCTTGAGGATGCACGCGCAGTTCTGCCCTCTGATTTAGCTTCTGCTGAAGATATCTTGGCGCAACGAGACCAAATCATTGAAGAAGGTCGTGCAAGCGCAGAAGCGATGATCGCAACTGCACGCGAAGATGTTGCCCGCATGGTGGAACAAACTTCTATCGTGCAGGCAGCACGTGATGAGGCAAAGAGAATTTTGGATGATGCGCGAGATATTGCTGAAGAAGAGCGCCAAGAAGTTGAGGCTTACATCGATGGTCGTTTGGCAACTCTGGAGGTAATTCTCAATAAGACTATGGAGGCAGTAGCGCGTGGGCGCGAACGCCTTGAAGGCGCAAATGACAAGGATGTACTGAGCCAACTCAATGCAGATAAATAGCAGATATCTAGCAGATAAGTAAGGTCGCCATGAAGAATCCCTATCTGCTTAATACCCACGAATTACCGCGCCGCGCTGGTGAGATGAAGGAATACAACCTTGAAATTGCCGCACCTGCACGCGTGGGAGTTCCACTGATAGGAGTCGCAGAAGGCGATGTTATTGAAGTTGATGCCCGTCTGGAATCAGTGACTGAGGGAGTGCTTCTGAGCGCTGAGATATTTGCGACGGCGCAGGGTGAATGTATTCGTTGTTTAGATCCCGTTGAAGTTGTTGTTGAACGCTCTATTCAAGAGTTGTATCGCTACGAACCATCTCGCGACAAGGGAAAGCGTAAAGGGCGAAGTGACGATGATGTCGATTTGGAAGATGACGATGAATTGCAGATGGATGGAGATTTACTCAACTTAGAGATTCCCATTATCGATGCAATTATTTTGGCCCTACCCATCAATCCATTATGCGATGACGAGTGTCTTGGGCTATGTCCGGATTGCGGGGAGAAGTGGGAGACCCTGCCTGATGGACATCGCCACGAAAGTACCGATCCCCGTTGGTCTGGGCTCACCGCTCTGCTCGATGACTCTTCCGATTTTGGCAATCAGAGCAAATAAGCGATACTTAGCGCATAGGGCCGAAGGTCCTCTCTCGATATCAGTAAAAGATTAAGGACGAATACCGTGCCAGTTCCAAAGCGAAAGATGTCTCGTTCGAAGACACGTTCACGTCGCAGCACGTGGAAAACCACTGCAGCAGCGATTTCAACCTGCCCACAGTGCCAGCAGCCAAAGCTCAACCATGTAGCGTGCCCAACATGCGGCACCTATAACCGCCGCCAAGTTCTCGAGGTTTAATCTGTACGCTCAACTTCTGAAACAACTAGGAGTTGAACTTTCTCCGCAACTACTTGAGTTGGCTTTCACTCATCGCTCCTATGCCTATGAAACTGGCATTGCCACAACCAATGAGCGCTTGGAATTTCTTGGCGATGCGGTACTAGGGCTAGTTGTCACCGAAGAGCTCTACCTGAAGTATCCGGATCTTGATGAAAGTCGACTCTCGCCGCTGCGATCTGGAATCGTCAACATGCGCGCGCTCGCTGATATTGCGCGCTCGCTGGAATTAGGTAAATACATTCGCCTTGGAAAAGGGGAAGAAGTTACCAATGGGCGCGATAAGAATTCCCTCCTTGCCGATGCGCTGGAAGCCTTGATTGGGGCTATTTATTTAGAGAGTGGATTCACTCAGACAGCAGAAGTAATTCGCTCACTTATTCAAGAGACTCTCGATAGCGCGATGGCAAAAGGTGCTGGCCTTGATGGCAAGACTGCGCTACAAGAATTAGTTGCAGCTCTGGGCAAAGGAGTTCCGGAATATCAGATTACGGAATCAGGCCCTGATCATGATAAAAGTTTTAACGCATCGGCAGTAATTGCTGGTGAAGTAATCGCAGAAGGTTCTGGAAAAAGTAAGCGAGAAGCAGAACAATCAGCAGCGCGCAGCGCCTTTGAAATATTGCGCAGCCAGAGCGAGTAAACCCTCAAGTTCAACTTTATACGAGTCGCTTTTATACCAATGGTGGCTTGAAACGATAGGTTTGCGGCGTGTATTTGAAGTCGCTCACGCTCAAAGGATTTAAATCCTTCGCTTCTGCGACCACGCTTCACCTCGAACCTGGAATCACCTGCGTTGTGGGGCCCAATGGTTCTGGCAAGTCCAATGTTGTAGATGCGCTCACCTGGGTGATGGGTGAACAGGGCGCCAAATCACTTCGTGGCGGAAAGATGGAAGATGTCATCTTCGCTGGAACATCAGGGCGCGCGCCGCTTGGACGCGCAGAAGTTGCAGTAACAATCGATAACACTGATGGCGCACTCCCGATTGATTACACAGAAGTCACCATCTCGCGCATTCTCTTTCGCAATGGTCAGAGTGAATACCAAATTAATGGCGAAGCATCACGACTTTTAGATATTCAAGAATTATTAAGCGACTCGGGTATTGGCCGAGAAATGCACGTGATTGTGGGGCAGGGTCAGCTTGATGCGATTTTGATGGCTACCCCCGAAGAACGACGTGGATTTATTGAAGAGGCGGCGGGCGTTCTCAAGCATCGCAAACGTAAAGAGAAGGCCATTCGCAAGTTAGATTCGATGCAGACCAATATGGCTCGCGTCAATGATCTGACCGTTGAACTTCGCAGACAGCTACGTCCACTCGGTAAGCAAGCAGAAGTTGCCAAGAAAGCAGCCACGATTCAAGCCGATCTCCGTGATGCCAAATTGCGCCTGTTGGCAGATGACTACATCTCACTCACTAAAACTTTAGATGCGGAAGTTGCAGATGAAAATGCACTACGCGAACGACGTGCAATTGTGGAGGCCGAACTCGACGGAGTGCGCAAACGTGAAGTAGATCTCGATGCGCAAGCCGCGATTGAAAGTCCGCTGCTGCTTAAGGCGCAAGAGAATTATTATGCGCTTAATTCACTGCGCGAAAAATTCCGCGGAACGCAATCACTTGCGCAAGAACGTTCACGTTTTCTCGCAGAAGAGGCAGAAGAAGCGCGCATCGCCGGTCGCGATCCGCAGGCGCTCGATGAAGAGGCAGCGGCGCTGCGCCGAGAAGAATCTCAATTGCGACAGGATGTTGCGCAAACGCAGAACCAACTGGCAACTGCAAGTAGCGATCTTGTGCAGGCAGAGAATGCGCTGCAAGCAGAAGAAGACACAATTGCCGCTGCACTGCGCGCCTTGGCAGATCAACGCGAAGGCACTGCACGCCAAGAGGGGCACATTAAATCTCTTGCAGCACGACTTGATGCAATCACTGAAGAAATTTCTCGCCTCACTTCAGCTCGTGATCAAGCGCAAATTCGACTTGATAGCGCGAAGAGTGATTACGCGCAATATGAATTAGAGATTGCCAATGCAGATACTGGAGAGAAAGGACTTGATGCGCTCTTTGAATCTGCCAAGAACGCTCTTGAATCTGCCAAGAAAAGCCATGCGGATTTAGTGGAAGCAGAACGTATCGCCGACCGCGAACGCAATGCCGTTGAGGCAAAGTTAGAGGCGCTGACTTTAACTGCAGATGCTCACGATGGCGCCCAGGCTCTGCTCAATAATTCTCACGGCATTTCTATTAAAGGAAGTATCGCTTCTCTCATCGAGATAGAAAAAGGTTGGGAAAGCGCCGTTTCTGCAGCGCTTGGCAATTTGGCTGATGCGATAGTAGTAAGCGATGTAGATAGCGCAATTACAGCGCTTCGCGTACTTCGCGATCAGAAATTAGGAAGAGCTGACGTCCTCATTCACACTCAATCAACCCAAGCATTTGCAGTACCTGCAGGGTTAACCTCTATTCGCACCTACGTTCGTTCGCAGACAATTTCAGATTTAATTGAATCGTTGCTCTCGCGGTTTGTGGTCGCCGAAAGCGCCGATGAAGCAGCCGATATTCTGCGCCGAAATAGTGAAGTCACTGTTGTCACTAGATCAGGAGACCTCATTGCGGCACATCGTGCACGTGGTGGGGCAGCAAGCAGCAACTCGCTCATTGAAATCCAAACCCTCAGCTTGGATTTGGCGAAGAAATTATCTGATTTAACGCACACATGCGATCGACTTAAATTTGAAATTTCAGCAGCAGCGAGTGCAGTCTCTGCAGCACAAGCAGATTTCGATGGAGCTTTAGCAAAGCTCAATGAGTCAGATGCCCGGATTGCAGCGCTCACTGAACAGCTCGCAGTTTCGGGCCAGAACATTAAATCAGCGACTTCCGAAGTAGAGCGACTCACAACTGCGATAGATGAAGCAAGCACCACTAAATCACGTGATGAAAACGAACTTTCCATCGCCTCAAACCAGATGCATCACGCCGGCGAAATTGCAGAGCCTGATTATTCACGCGCCAATGATTTACGTAATCAGGTTTCAACTCTGCGCACTGCAGAGGTAGAAGCGCGACTTGCCGTACGAACTTCTGAAGAGCGAGTTGCATCTTTATCGGCGCGAGCACAGGCGCTGGAAGATGCGGCGCAAGCAGAACGTGATGCATCAGAGCGCGCAGTGTCACGACGTGGCGCCCGTGCGCGAGGTGCCATCATCTCGCAATCAATTGCAGAGGCGGCATACGAAGTTTTAATACATATTGAACGCACCATCGCCCAAGCATCTGCCGAGCGTTCTCGCCTAGAAATAAATCGCACCGAAAGAGAAGGTGAAACTCTTACTGTGCGCGCCCGAAATAGAGAGTTAACGACTGAACTTGAACAACTCACATCAAGCGTTCATCGTGATGAGATAGCACGTGCCGAGCAACGGATGCGTGTGGAAGCGTTGGAATTAAAGGCTGTGGAAGAGCTGGGCATTGATATCCCAACCATGATGAGTGAGTACGGACCTGATAAAGATGTGCCGACTTTTATCGAAACTGAATCTGGGGAAATTGTTGCTACCGAATTAATTCCCTATCGCCGCGATCAACAAGAAAAGCGTTTAGCTTCCGCAGAGAGATCGCTGACTTTGCTTGGCAAAATCAATCCACTTGCACTTGAAGAATTTAGCGCTCTTGAAGAGCGCTTAAAGTTCTTAGCTGAACAATTAGAGGATCTCAAGCGGACAAAAAAGGATTTGCTTGACATCATCAAAGAAGTAGATGATCGAGTGCAACAGATTTTTATGCAGGCCTATGAAGATGTTGCTAAGCACTTTAAAGATATCTTTGCTCGCCTCTTCCCAGGTGGAGAAGGTCGACTCATCCTGA